>DASWTQ010000560.1:0-32584 GCA_036402055.1 Herpetosiphonaceae bacterium | reverse complement strand
AATTGACGCCATACGCCCCGCACTCGGCCAGCAGATGCACCAGCTCGACCGGCGAGAGCGGCTTCCTGACCGGCTCGCCGAAGGGATCGCGCCCAACATTGCCGACCGTCCACAGCCCAAACGTAAACTTATGCTCCGGTTTTGGTGTGTAGTCCATGAAATCCTCCTCCGTTGCAGGTCGCGGGTGCAGCAAAGCACGCCGCAGGTTGTTATTCGATGGTGACGCCCGTCGCGACGATCTCGCGCTGGCGATACTCGGCGATCTGTCCCGTAAGCTCGACGATCTGCTCGGCGCGAATATCGGCGGAGGACGCGCCTACCGAGAAGCGAAACGCGCCCGGCTCGACCACGAAGCGCATCTTGGGATCGTAGAACGCCAGCCGCGATGGATGAATTTTGAAGGTGACTGACCTGGCCTGGCCCGGATCGAGCGGCACCCGCGCAAAACCAACTAATATCTGATCCGGCCGCGCCACGGAGGCGATCTGATCCTGCACGTAGAGCTGCACAACCTCGTCGCCTGGCCGCTCGCCGGTGTTGCGCACGATCAGCGAGACCTCGATCGGGTCGCTGGTGGACGCGCCCTGAGCCGTGAGCTGCTCGTAGGCGAAGCTGGTGTACGACATACCGTGGCCGAAGGCAAACAGCGGGCTGGTCGGGCTGTCGGTGTAATCGCCGAAAAACATCGAGCGACCGCCGCCGGCGCGATAGCCGGCATAGATCGGCACCTGACCAACTGAGCGCGGCAGGGTCACCGGCAGCCGGCCGCTGGGCGACACTGCGCCGGTCAGCACATCGGCCAGACCGCTACCGCCCTCCTCGCCCGGCGGGAAGAGCTGGAGCAGCGCGCTTGCATGGACGGCGACACGCTCCAGCGAGTGAACGCGGCCGCTCAGCACGACGACTACCAGCGGCGTGCCGGTCGCAGCCAGGGCCTCGATCAGCTCGGTCTGCACACCGGTCAGATCCAGATTCGTCGCGTCGTTGGCCTCGCCCACGGTGACCGGCCGGTGCAATCCGCTCTTGCCGCCGACAACGACGACCGCGACATCGGCGGCGCGCGCCACCTTGACCGCTGCGTCGAAGCCCGAGCGATCGTCGCCCAGCACGTCGCAGCCCTTGGCATACATAACCTCGACATCGTCGCCCAGCGCGGCGCGTAGACCGGCCAGCGGTGTGACATGCGGCGTGAAGTGTGGGCCGGGCGCGTAGGCGCCGCCCGCGTGCGGCGTCAGCCCTTCGCCCTGATTGCCCATCAAGTTTTCAGGATTCGAGGCTTGCTCCTTGGCCAGGTAGATGCTTTCGAGATGCGTCGGATAATGGTAGTCGCCCTGAAGCAGCCGCTGATCGTCGGCGCCGGGGCCGATCACCGCCACGCGCTTGACCTGCGGCCCGAGCGGCAGCGTGCCGTCGTTGGCCAGCAAGATCACGGACTCGGCGGCGGCCTGACGGGCCAGCGCGCGCTGCTCCGGCGTCTGGAACCTGGCGCTCGCCGCCTCGGCATCGACATAGGGCTGCTCAAACAAGCCAAGCTGGAACTTCATCCGCAGCACGCGCCGCACCGCCGTATCGACAACTTCGATCGGCAGCCGCCCGGCCTCGACTTCTGCGATCAGCGGCTGGCTGTAGAAATCGGTCGCGGGCAGCTCCATGTCGAGACCGGCCGCCAGTGCCAGCCGCGCGGCCGACCCACGATCGGCGGCGACTCGGTGGAAGCGCAGCAGCTGCGGGATCGACCAGTAATCCGCGACGACAGCGCCTTCGAAGCCCAGCTCGCCGCGCAGCAGATCGGTCAGGATTGCCTGGCTGCCGGCGCAGGGCAGACCATCGACCGAGGCGTACGAGTTCATGATTGCAGCCAGGCCGGCATCGCGGATCACGGCGGCGAATGGCTCGGCGTAGACCTCGCGCAGCTCACGCGGCCCGAGCTGCACCGGACCCCAGTTGCGCCCGCCCTCGGACAGCGCGTAGCCCAGAAAGTGCTTGCCGGTTGCGACCACGCCGCTGCGCAGGTCGTCGGTTTGCAGGCCGCGCACAAACGCCGTCCCGAGCGTGCCGGTCAGTACCGGATCTTCGCCGTAGCTCTCCTCGACACGTCCCCAGCGCGGATCGCGGGCGATGTCGAGCACCGGAGCCAGCCCCAGCCGCGCGCCGACCGCCAGCATCTGCTCGCGAATCACACCCGCGATCTGCTCGATCAGCGCCGGATTCCAGGTAGCAGCCAGACCGATGCCCTGCGGAAACGTCGTCGCGTCGCGGTGGCAAAACCCGCCCACCGATTCCTCGTGCACAAAGATCGGAATGCCCAGGCGGGTGCGCTCCACGGCTACCTGCTGGATCGCGTTCATCAGCGCCGCGCTCTCACGCGGCCGCAGCCCGGTCGAAGCGCCGATACGCGTGATCTGTCCCATGCCATGCGGCATTTTGGCGGCCACAAAATCCGCGTCGAAGGTATCGTCGTGAACCAGCGTCGTGCTCCACAAACAGCCGAGCTGCGCGATCTTTTCTTCGAGCGTCATCCGCTCAAGCAGATCCTCGACCCGCTCGTCGAGCCGCAGGGCTGGATCTTTGTAACGTGGTTGCGGGTCGGTCATTTCAATAATCCTTTGGTGCGTAGATGCGAAAGTTGCCGCTCACATGCAGCAGCGCCAGCAGATACAGCAGCCCATCGTAGTAGCGCCACTTGCCGGTCGGCGGTTGAAGCTCCCACAGCGCGTCGACAAACGCTGCGGCGCGCGCCTGATCCGTAGCCGCCAGACTGGCGACGGCGTTCATCGCGATCAGGCCCGGCGAGCGATCCTGCGACAGCGGCTTGCCGTCGAGCGTATACTGGTTGACATAAGCTCCCTGGCTGGCGAAGAACGCCTGAAGCCGATCGCAGAGCGCGCGCTCACGCTCGTCGGCGCCAAACCAGGCGTAATCCACCGCCACATTGCCGATCGTGCGAAAGGCGTCGAAGCGAAACGCGTCGTGACCACCCACCGCTTTGGGCGAGCCGTCGAAGTTGGCGTAGTCGGGCGTGAGGCCGGTGGTTGGGTGGCTGGTTTTTTGGAAGAAATCGCGGCTGGTCTGGGCGGCTGCCAGCCAGAACTGTCGATCGGCTTCCTGATCCTCGAAGCCGGCGGCCCAGCGGCCCCACAGTTCGTAGAAGGCCGGCAGATGGTACGAGGGATCGGTGAAGGTCGCCTCATCGCGCCACGGCACGAACACCACCTGGCGCTGCTCGCGATCGAACATATTCGTCACGCCGGTGTGAGGCGCGCTCATATCGGTCTTGTGCAGCATCGTGTTGAGGATCGCGTCGGCCTCGGCCTGGTAATTGAAACGATCGACGCGATTGCCCCAGCGACCTGCCGCAAACAAGAGCGCCGTCGCGAACCACTCCTCGCCGTCCGAGGCCGGATTCTGATCGATCTGGGAGCCGTCCTCGCGGTTATGCCAGGCAAAGTAGCCCTTCCAGATGCCCTGCTGATGCTGCATGTAGGTCTTGGCCCAGTTCCAGAGCGCATCGAACTCAGCCTGCTTGTCGAGCTGGACCGCGATCATCATGCCGTAGGACATGCCCTCGGAGCGGATGTCGTCGTTGCCGATGTCCTTGATATACGCCAGCGGCCCGTGCTCGTTCTCGCCAGCCGGATAGTACACCCGTCGCGTGTCGTCGGTGGAGGCGAACAGGCTTTGCCAGGCGGCGTCGATCCTGGTCGCAATCTCCTGCTCACTTTTGCCGCGCTCGGCGAACAGGTTGCGATACACGCCGCTCTCGAAGGCCGGGCGCACGAGCTGCTGCGTAGGACTTGCCATTGTATGTACTCCGGACGTACGACCACAGGCGCTGAGCAGCGCGGGAAAGGCAGCCGAGATCGCGGTCAGTTTAAGAAACTGCCGGCGTGAATAGATCATAGGTACTCCGCAGCGAGCATTATTTCATTTGCCACACGTGCTGGGAACGTAACCCGTGAAGTTTATGTTTGATCGTTTTGATTACTTCACAGCGCCGGCCGTTAATCCTTCGACCAGCCGCCGCTGAAGCACCAGGAACAGAATAATAATCGGAATCGTGACGGCCACCGCGCCCGCACAGACCAGATCGTAGCGCGCCTGGTTGTTCTGGTTGCCCGCGAAGAGCAGCAGGCCCAGCGGCACCGTGCGCAGCCGCAGAATGCTGGCGAAAAACAGCTCGTCCCAGGCGGTCAGAAAAATAAAGATGCCGGTCGAGATCAGGCCGGGCCCGGTCAGCGGCAGCACAATCTTATAGAACGCCTGGAAGCGCGTCGCGCCGTCGACCATCGCCTGCTCTTCGAGATCGACCGGGATCGCCGCGAAGAAGCTGCGCATGACCCACAGCGAGATCGGAATGTAGAAGCCGGTGTAGAGCAGAATGCCGCCCAGGTTGTTGCCGATCAGCGGAATGCCCAGGTTGTTGCGCACCCACAGGAAGCTGAGATACAGCGGAATAAAAAAGAGCGTTCCGGGGATCAGCTGCGTGCCGGTCACCGCCAGGCTAAACATATCCGAGCCGGGAAAGCGAAAGCGCGTCAGGGCGTAGCCGGTGAGCGCCGCAAAGAACGTGCCGACCACCGTGGCAATGCCGCAGATAATAAAGCTGTTGCGGAAATACACGCCGAAGTTGGCCTGCTGCCACATCTCGGGATAGTTCGACCACTGCCAGGTTTCGGGCAAAAAGCTGTTCGAGCTGAGAAACTCGCGGCCGGTTTTGAGCGAGCTGACGAACAAAAACACGATCGGCAGCAGCAGCAGCAGAATCAGCGCCAGCAGCAGCAGATTCAACAGCACATCCGTCGCGCGCGTATTCGAGCGGCGACGCGTGGTTGATTGCGATCGAGGAATCGAGATCGGGAGAGCCATCGACTGTTCGCTCCTTCTACTGTGCCGTCAGCGCTTCACGGAACACGCGGTACCAGGTGACGACAAAGCCCATCGCGACGACCATCATCAAGACCGAGGCGGCCGCGCCGTAGCTATACAGCTGATTGGTAAAAGTCTGCCGCGCGATTGTCGGGATCAGCAGGTCGGCGTAGGTGCCCAGGTTCAGCCCGCCAAACATAGCCACTGCGATGTTGTACGGCCCGAAGCCAAAGAAGTTAAAGACCATGCCGAACATCACCTGGATCGCGATGATCGGCTTGAGCATCGGCAGCGTGATGTAGCGGAAGCGCTGCCAGGCGCTGGCCCCGTCGATGCTCGCCGCCTCGTAGAGATCGCCCGGGATCACCTGCAAGCCGGCCAGCAGCATCAGCGACATCAGCGGCACGCCACGCCACACGGCCGCGATGATCAGCGCCCAGCGCGCGTTCGGCCCGACGAGCCAGGTGATCGGCGTGTCGATAATGCCGAGCCAGTCGAGCAGAATACGATTGACCAGGCCGCCCTGCTGCAAGAACATATAGCGAAAGATCAGCCCGGCGACAAAGGTCGGCACGATCCACGGCAGCAGCACCAGCGTACGCGCCAGCCCACGGCCCCAGAATTTGCGGTTGAGCAGCAGCGCCAGCACCATGCCCAGCCCGAGGATCAGAGCGTTGACTGCGAAGGCAAAGATAAAGGTGTTGGTCAGCGCCTGAGTCAGGCCCTGCACTGTCGCGCTGCCGCCGCCGGTGATCACGCCGCCGAGGATGTTCTGGTAGTGCCGCAGCCCGACAAACGGCGCGCCCAGGTACTGGCGCAAATTTTCCTGGCGTAGATTCAGCAGCGACATGTAGAGCGCCTGTGCCGTCGGGATCAGATGAATGATGATCATCAGCGTCACGGCGGGCGCAAGAAAGGCGTATGCGATCCGGTTCTGGCTGATCCGCCTGCGCAATCCTTTGCGCGTGAGGATCGGCATCTCTCGAACTGCCATCAGAAAGCCTCCGCTTTGAGGAAAGTGGAGCAGCAGCCGTGCCGCTGCTCCACACATTTGTTCAACGCTACGGCGTCGTCAGCAGCTCGTTGACGCTCTGCGCGCCGGCATCCAGACGCGCCTTGACGGTGGCCGCCTCGATCGGCTTGCCCGTGGAGGCCGCGACATCTTCCCAGACGCCTTCCAGCGCGGTGCGCATCACGTTCTCCACGCCGCCCCACTGCGCGATCGTCGGCGGGACTTTGCCCTTGGCGGCGGCTGCCTGGAAGACCTGGTAGGCCGGCGTGTTGAAGGCCGGATCTTTCTGGGCCTCAAGGCGCGCCGGCAGGAAGCCCGCGACCGTGGTGTAGGGCACCACCGACTCCTGGCTGGTCAGGAACTGCACAAACTTAACCGCCTCTTCCTGGTACTGGCACTCGTTGAAGATGCCCAGCTGGCTGCCGCCGACGAAGGCATACTGGCCACCAGGCCCGGCCGGCCACTCCACGAAGTCGATATTCGCGGCGACCTCGCGATTCTGCCAGCCGCCCGCATCGGCCGGCGCGTTCACGTTGCCGACGGTCCACGGCCCGGTCACGGTCGAGAACGCCGATCCTTCGGCCAGCTTGTTCTCGGCCTGGGTCGTGTTGATCTCGGGCGCATCCGGCGGCGTCAAGCCCTTACCGAACAGCCCCGCCGCAAACGTGACCGCCTCGACCGCCTGATCCGAGTTGAACGCCGCCTGCTTGTTGTCGGGCGTCAAAATATCGCCGCCGTAGTTCCAGATAAACATCGACGCGTTCTGGATCACGTTCCAGTCGCCGCGTCCGGTGTGGGCAAACGGCGCGATGTCGGGATTGGCCTCTTTGACTTTCTGCAAAGTGGTCTCGAACGTCGCCAGATCTTTGAAAGCCTCTTCTTTGGTCAGGCCGGCTTTTTCCAGCAGATCCTTGCGGAACGCCAGCGCGCGCGCGTCCACGAACCACGGCATCGCGACGATCTCCTCGTTGCCTTCCTGGTGCGTCGTCGTCCAGGATGCCTCGACAAACGCCTCGGGGCCACCCATGGCGGTA
The DNA here is from genome assembly GCA_036402055.1 of Herpetosiphonaceae bacterium. Taxonomy (GTDB): domain Bacteria; phylum Chloroflexota; class Chloroflexia; order Chloroflexales; family Kallotenuaceae; genus LB3-1. The sequence continues at coordinate 25,672 of DASWTQ010000560.1, read as the reverse complement.
ATTTCTTCCTGGGTGAAGGGGCGCAGGCCGCCGAGCGGCTGGAAACCGCTGACCCAGGTCGTGCCCATCTGGGTAACGCACGCGTCAGCGCCGCCTTGCAGCGCGGTCTGGATCTGGTTGTAGGCGACCGACCAGTCGATCAGCTCAAGCCGAATGCCGATGTCCGGGTTGGCCTGGGTAAACGCCTCGGCCTGTTTCTGGGCGTTGACGATCGGCTGCGGGCCGTTGGGCATGATCCAGAAGGTGAACTTTGTCGCGGCCGAGTCGTAGTTGCTGGTCTGGCCATTGGTGGGCTCCGGCGTCGGCGAGGGCGCGGCATCGCCCGACGCGGCGGGAGCATCTGAAGGGCTTGCTTCGCCGCCGGCGCTGGCAGCGGCCGACGGGCTAGCGGCGCCTGTGTCGCCAGTGTTGGCGGCAGCGGAAGGACTAGCAGTGTTCTGTTCGGTCGTCGCAGCCGGGCTGCCGCAAGCAGCGAGGGTGAAGATCAGGATCAGCGCGAGGAGCGGCATACACCGTTGTACGTACTTCATACATAAACTCCTAAGACTCACATGGATCGAAGGTTCCACTTCGACAAGCTGTCAGAGTCAAACAACCGTTGAGCCGACGGTGCGAGCTATATCGCCAGATACTTGGTGGTTTCCTCCCTCCCGCTACTACACATTCGCGGCGAACGAGTAGAAGAAAAATCCGTTCAGCGGCCAGGTGATATCGGGTCTGAATGGGAAAGCGCTTTCACATACTAGCAAGCGTTGCTTTTCTTGTCAACCTTTCGCGCCCACGATCGAGCGCCGGATCGCCGGTTTAAGCACGCTAAAACCGCCTGTCCGCCGCAGACGAACAGGTCGAAATCAAGGCGATACATTTGCATCTAGCGGCTTTCAGTGCGGAGATCTAAGCAAGTTGCCGATTTGAGGGATCGTTGATCGGCGCAATTGTAGCCAATTTGTGGCAATTTTGTGATCTTGCCTGATAACGGTTTCCTGTGGAATCAGAAAGAGCGAGAAACCAGGGGTGTTTGGAGCGTGAATTGGCGCGTAGGGGCGTGATGTATCACGCCCAGGACACGTCGCCGGCGTGTCCCTACACGATGAATGACGCAATGATGTGGTTCACTGAGCCCTACTCGCTCGGGCGGATGCGCATCGCCGACTTGCGGATCGTCAGCTCGGCCGGAAAGCGCCGCAGATCTGGCGCCTGGCTGCCGATCAGCCGCAGCAATCCCTCGGCGGCAACTTTGCCCATCTCCTCCGACGGCTGGTGGATCGTGGTCAGCGGCGGCAGCGTGTAGGCCGATAGAAACTGGTTGTCGAAGCCGACCACCGAAACGTCGCTCGGGATGCGGTAGCCGTGGTTGAAGAGGCCCAGCATCACACCATAGGCCGACTGGTCGTTGGCCGCGAAGATCGCCGTAAAGCGCTCGCCGCGCGCGATCAACTCCTCGACTCCCGCCAGCCCCGAGTCCTCGGTGAACTGCGCGTCGACGATCAGTCGCTCGTCGATTGGAAGCCCGGCCTCGGCCAGCGCATTGCGGTAGCCCGCCTCACGATCGGCGGCGTCGGGGTGGCCGGTCGTGCCGCGAATATGCGCGATCCGCGTGTGCCCGAGGCCGATCAGATAGCGCGTCGCGCGATAGCCGCCGTCCTGATTGTCGACATATAAGCACTGCGGCTCAAGGCCCGCCACGCGCCGCGCCACGACGATCAGCGGCACTTCCGCCGCAACCGCGCGCAGCTTCTCGTCGGGAATGTTCGTGCCCAGCACGATCACGCCATCGGTTCGCCGCTCAAGCAGCAGCTGAAGCGAGCGCACCTCGTCCTCCTCGTTATCGGTGCGCCAGTGCGTGGTCGTCAGCATGGGCCGGTAGCCCGCCGGATCGAGGCCCTGCTCGATGCCCAGCACCATGTTGGCAAAAAACGGGCTGCTGATGTCTTGGACCAGCACACCAACCGTCATCGATCGACCACGGGCCAGACCGCGCGCGACGGCGTTCGGCCGGTACTGGAGCTGCTCGACCGCCGCCAGCACCAGCGCCTGCTTGTCTTCGGCGACCGGCTTCGTGCCGTTGAGCACCCGTGAAACCGTGCTGGTGGATACGCCGGCCTGCCGTGCGATGTCTTCGATGGTGATGTGCTTGTCCATTAGGCTGCCCTTATCGCTTTCCCGAATTATTGGTGGCCAGGGAAATCGCTGTCAAGTTCATGTTTACTACTTCTTGACAGTGCCGTATCCAGCAATTATACTCAATCGTGCAAGCGCTTTCCTTAGACTTTGGACTGTCTCCCGGATTGCTCTTTGCTCCATTCTACCAGACGCAGCGTAGTGGATTTGAGGAGGTTCAGCGCGTGCGAACGCTGGTTCTGTGTGACGATTACTGGCATCCGGCGCGCACCGCACGCACGGGACTCGCCCCGCTTGCCGAATCCGGCTTTGCGTTCGACTGGATCGAGCGCGGCGATGAGTGGTCGGCCGAGCGTATGCATGACTACCGAGTCGTGCTCTTGACCAAGATGAACCACGTCTCGGCGGCCGATCAGCGCCCGTGGGTTGATGCGACGGTCGAGGCGGCGTTCCTGAGCTACGTGCGCCAGGGCAATAGCTTGCTGGTGATCCATTCGGGAGCGGCCGGCTATGCCGAGATGCCGCTGCTGCGCGGGCTGATGGGCGGCGCGTTTCTGCACCATCCGCCGCAGTGCCAGGTCACCGTCGAGCCACACGCCGACTATCCACTCACTGCCAGCGCCGACTCGTTCACCCTCGTCGACGAGCACTACCACATGGCGCTTGACGACGAGCAGGCCGATGTTTGCTTGACTACCCGCTCGGAGCACGGCGCGCAGCCCGGCGGCTGGACGCGAACAGAAGGCGCCGGACGCGTATGTGTGCTGACGCCCGGCCACAACGTCGAAGTCTGGCTCCATTCAACCTATCAGGCGCTGATCGCCAACGCCCTGCGCTGGTGCCACCGGGCAGATCTACAGGAATAAACACTTCGTCCAGGCTGATCTTACCTGGCTCAAGTCATAGCACTACATCCTGATCGCCGCAAGACCGTTGTGTGGCCGCACCACACGACATAGTTCGCTGTTGTCCAAAAATCGACGAGGAGGTAGGTCGATGTCGACACGAGTACGGATAGGAATGATCCTGGCAATCCTCATGACCATGTTGGGGCCGCAGAGCTTCATGGCGCGCACGACACACGCCGCCGATCCGGTCGTGCTGGTCCAGAGCGATTTCGAGGACGGCACGACGCAAGGCTGGGGTCCGCGCGGCAGCGGTGTTGTGGTTGCCGCGACCAACGAGACCAGCCACGCCGGGACGTACAGTTTGAAGACGACCGGCCGCACAGCCAATTGGAACGGCCCGAGCCTGGATCTGACCGGCCGCCTCCAGCAGGGCGCGACCTACGCCGTCGAGGGCTATGTGCGGCTGGTGGCAGGGCAGCCCGCCAGTACGCTCAAGATCACGGTTCAGCGCGAGACCAGCGCGGGCACGCAGTGGGATCAGGTTGCGTCGAGCGATGGCGTGACCGACGCGGCCTGGGTCAGGCTGGCCGGCGAGTACGCCTTCCCGGTCGACTCCTCGGCGCCTCAGCTCTACATCGAAAGCTCCGATCCGACCAGCCAGTACTACCTGGACGATCTGAAGATCACGCAGCTCTCGTCGCCAGATCCCGGCCAGCCCTCGCCCGGCACCGCCAGCGATTTCGAGGACGGCACGACGCAGGGCTGGGCGCCGCGCATCGGTGGGGAGAGCGTGGCCGTGACCACAGCCGACAAGCATGGCGGCAGCTATAGCCTGTTGACGACCGGGCGCCAGAACACCTACGACGGCCCGAGCCTGAACATTCTGAACACGATGACCAGAGGCGCTAAATATGCGATCTCGCTGTGGGTTAAGCTCGCGCCCGGCGAGGCCGACGCCAATCTGCGTGTCAGCATCCAGCGCAGCTATCAGGGCAACCAGAACTACGATACGGTTGTGGGCAATACGCTGGTGACTGCAAATCAGTGGGTCAATCTCAAGGCCGATTACACGCTCAGCAACACCGTCGATGGCCTCTCGATCTACGTCGAGTCCGACGGCGGCACACCCTCGTTCTACATGGATGACTTCACGATGACGTATGTGCCGCCGCAGCCGCTGCCGCCGATCCAGACCGACATTCCCTCGGTGTACCAGACGCTCGCCGCTTACTTCCCGGTCGGCGCCGCGATCGAGCCGAGCCAGCTGGACTCAAGCCGGCATGTCGAGCTGCTGACGCGCCATTTCAACAGCATCGTCGCCGAAAACGTGATGAAGCCGGGCCTGATTCAGCCGGTCGAAGGGCAGTTCAACTGGGTCGACGCCGATACGCTGGTGCAGTTCGCGCGCGCCAACAACCTGGAGATGCGCGGCCATACGCTGGTCTGGCATCAGCAGAACCCGGACTGGCTGTTCAAAGACGCCGCCGGCAACGATCTTCAGCCCGGCGCTGCCAGCAAAGCGCTGGTGCTGCAACGTCTGGAAGCGCATATTCGCGCGGTGGTCGGCCGCTACAAAGACGACATCGACAGCTGGGATGTCGTGAACGAGGTGATCGATCCGGTGCAGACGGACTGCATGCGCCGCAGCGAGTGGTACACGCTCACCGGCCTGGACTACATCGCGACGGCGTTCCGCGTGGCGCGTGAGGTAGCGCCCGGCGCCAAGCTGTTCATCAACGACTACAGCACGACCGATAGCCGCAAGCGCGAGTGCATCTACAACCTGGTGCGCGATCTCAAGGCGCAGGGCGTGCCGATCGACGGCGTGGGCCACCAGATGCACATCAACATCGAAAGTCCGTCCGGCGCAGTGATCGAGCAAACGATCCAGCTCTTTGCCGGGCTCGGCCTGGACAACCAGATCACCGAGCTGGATATGAGCATCTACACCAACGGCAGTGATAGCTACACCACCGTTCCCGAAGAAATCTTGATCAAGCAAGGCTATCGCTACCAGGAGGTTTTCGAGGCGTTCAAGCGCCAGCACGATCACATCAGCTCGGTAACGTTCTGGGGCATCGCCGACGATCACACCTGGCTCAAGACGTTTCCGATCGATCGCCTCGATCTGCCGCTGCTGTTTGACGAGCAGCAGCAGGCCAAGTACGCCTACTGGGGCATCGTCGATCCGTCGCGGCTGCCCGTGCTGATGAAGCAGCGCGATGTGCCGCAGGGCTCGCCCCGGCTTGACGGCAGCTCGGAGCTGCTCTGGGATATGCTGCCGGCCACGCCGGTCGGCGACAGAGCCAGCTTCAAGCTGCTGTGGAGCGGACGCTACCTGTATCTGCTGGCGGATGTGCAGGATGCGACCAATAATCCGCTCGATACGATCGATGTGTTTGTCGATGAGAACAACGGCAAGACCAGCAGCTACGAGAGCGACGATGCGCGCTACACCATCCGCCGCGATCGCTACCAGTCGCGCGGCGTGGACGCCAAAATAGTGAACACGAGCACCGGCTATCGCGTCGAGGCGGCGATTCGTTTGAAGTCGAGCCTGGTCGAGAATCGGCCGATCGGCTTCGATATTCGCTTCACTGATGCCGGCAGCTCGGCCGCGCCGGTCTCGTGGAACGACACGAGCAATCGCCAGGACAGCGACACCTCGACCTGGGGCACGCTGACGCCGGTGGCTGCGGTCAAGCTGGCCCGTGCTATCCACGGCACGCCCACGATCGACGGCAACATCGACGCCGGCTGGTCGAAAGCGCCCGAGATCAGCACCAGCACCTGGGTGGTCGGCACCAGCGGATCGACCGCCCGCGTCAAGACGATGTGGGACGCGAATCGGCTCTACGTCCTGGCGATCGTGAGCGACAGCCGCCTGAGCAAAGCCAGCGCGAATCCGTGGGAGCAGGACTCGGTCGAGATCTTCGTGGATCAAAACAACAGCAAGACCAGCAGCTACCAGGCCGACGACGCGCAGTACCGCGTGAACTACGCCAACGAGCAAAGCTTCGGCGGCGCTGCCTCGGCCGACAAGTTTGTCACGGCGACCAGGATCGTGCCGGGCGGCTACGTGGTCGAGGCCGCGATCACGCTGGATGCGGTGCCGCCGCAGGAGAACGCCTTCATCGGCTTCGACGTGCAGGTCAACAACGACGAGCAGGGCGACGGAACGCGATCCAGCGTCGTCACCTGGAGCGATCCGAGCGGTCAATCGTACCAGAACACATCAAGGTTCGGCGTGCTTCAGCTCGTCAGGAAGTAGTCGCTGAGGAGATCCGGGGCGCAGGGAGACAACACGCTCGTCTCCCTGCGCTGAGCCGGCAACATGTTAGCCAAATATCGAGCGCAGGAATCGGATCTTCTCCACATTCTGGAAGGTGCCGCCGCCCTCGTGGTGATTGTAGCGCCAGATCCGTAGATCTTTGGGACCGGCGTAGTGGTTGTAGGCCGCAAAGACCGTGGACGGCGGGCAGGTCTCGTCCATCAGCGCGACCGAGAAAAGCGCGCTGGCCTGGGCGCGGGCCGCGAAGTTCACGCCGTCGAAGTAGGCCAGCGTGGCAAAGGCTGTCTCCTCCTTGTCTCGCTGCGACATCAGGTAGCGCGCGATCTCCTGGTATGGATAGCTGTCAGTGATCTCTGTGGCCCGGCGATAGTGACACAGAAACGGCACATCCGGCAGCGCGACCTGCACGTCGGGTACCAATCCGCTCACGGCGAGCGTGATCCCGCCGCCCTGGCTACCGCCGGCCACCGCGATGCGCGAACGATCGACGGCGGGATGCTCACGCGCCGCCTCCACGGCTCGCACGGCATCGGAGAAGACGCGGCGGTAGTAGTAGGTCTGCGGGCTGCCGATGCCGCGCGTCATAAAGCCGGGATAGTGCGGATCGCCGCTGGTCGCGTCGGGATCGGGCGTGTCGCCTTTGAGGTAGCCGCTGCCCTGGCCGCGCGTGTCCATCACAAAATGCGCGCAGCCGGCGCTGCTCCACAGCAGCCAATCGGTGGGGAAGCCGCGCCCGCCGCCGTACCCGATGTACTCGACCACGCAGGGCAGCGGGCCGGAGCGCTGACGCGGCAGCAGCAGCCAGCCCTTGATCGGCTGAGCGCCGTAGCCGCTGAAGGTCACGTCGAACGTCTCAACTGTCGTCAGGCCGTAGTCGACGGCTTCGTAGGTGGCGTTGAGCGGCGTTTGTCGCACCTCGGCCAGCGTTTGCTGCCAGAACGCGTCGAAGTCGGCCGGCTCGTCGCGCGGCGGCAGGTAGCTGCGGAGTTGATCAAGCGGAAGATCGAAGAAGGCCATCGAGCGCTCCTTTAGCTAAGGTTTTTGATCGGCACGCAGTCTATCCGCTGTGCGGCGTCTTGTCGAGCAGCGCCCCGGAACGATAGATTCGACGTTTGGCCCTGGTCGCCGGCCGGCCACTTCCCTATAGTAAGCCTGCTCACACTTGATCTATGACACAGCGTGAAAGGAATTCCAGGATGCTTGATCGACACCATATTCAGGCGCTGCGCGAAATCTGCTCACGCCTCGTCCAGCTGGATATTCCCTGGGTCGTCACCGGAAGCTGCGGCTTACTCCTGCAAGGTGTCCCGGTCACGGTGCGGGATATCGATCTGCAAACCGATCAGCAGGGTGCCTACGCGATCGCTCGGCTCTTTGCCGCCGAGGTCGCGCGGCCGATCCGCCAATCGCACACCGATCGTATTCAATCGCATTTTGGCGCGCTCAGCCTCCACACGATCGAGGTCGAGATTATGGGCGCTGTGCAGTATCGCCAGGCGGATGGCGCGTGGTCGCGGCCGGTGGATGTGCGGCAGCATCGCCGGTTTGTGCCGTTTGAAGAGCTTGAGCTGCCAGTGCTGGATCTGCGCTATGAGCGGCAGGCGTATGCCAACCTGGGCCGCGCCGGCAAAGTCGCGATGCTGGAGCGCTGGCTGGCTCAGCCGTCGTAACCAGACTATGGTCGCTTGTCGATCCTGCCTCCGCAGCGCATGATTGGGATACCTGTACCATCTGCGGATCTGCTACAATCGCGGCAGACCCTCACGATCCTGCATCATGTGCTATCGCCAAGCGAAGGAGGCAAAGTTTATGGCTGGACCACAGCAACCTCCGGCGTTCGATGCTGCGCGAGCCGAAGCATTCGCGGGGCAGCTCCTCACGGCGCTCAACCTCGGATCGTTGTGCCTGATGACCTCCATCGGCCACCGCACCGGTCTGTTCGATACCATGCGTACGCTGCCGCCCGCCACGTCAGCCGACATCGCTCAGCAGGCCGGGCTGAATGAGCGCTATGTGCGCGAGTGGCTGGGAGCGATGGTCACCTCGGGTGTGGTCGAAGTCGACTCGACCAGCACCTACTACCGGCTGCCGGCGGAGCACGCCGCGTTTCTGACTCGCGCGGCGGCGGCTGATAACATCGCCGTTTTTACGCAATACATCGCCGTGCTGGGCGGCGTCGAGGATGAGATCGTGGCCTGCTTCAAGCAGGGCGGCGGCGTGCCCTACGAGAAGTTTCCGCGCTTCCATGCGGTGATGGCCGAAGATAGCGGGCAGAGCGTGCTGTCGTCGCTTGAGTCGCATGTGCTGCCGCTGGTGCCTGTGCTGGCCGATCGGCTGGAAAGCGGCATTCGTATGCTGGATGTCGGCTGCGGCAGCGGGCGAATCCTGCACCGGCTGGCCGAGCGCTATCCCAACAGTCAGTTTACCGGCCTCGATCTGTCATCTGAGGCGATCAGCACGGCGCGCAGTGAGGCCGCAGACAAAGGGCTGCGCAATGTCGAGTTTCGCATCCGTGATCTAAGCACCTTCGACGAGACTGCCGAGCCGGCCGCTTTCGACTTCATCACCACGTTCGACGCCGTTCACGATCAGGCACAGCCGCTCAATGTGTTGAAAGGTATTTATCGCGCGCTCAGCGACGACGGCGTGTATCTGATGCAGGACATCAGCGGATCGAGCCACGTATACCATGACATCGATCATCCGATCGGCACGTTTCTCTACACGATCTCGACCATGCACTGCATGACCGTGTCGCTGGCGCAGGGCGGCGAAGGTCTCGGCGCGATGTGGGGCGAGGAAAAGACGCGCGATTATCTCCGGCAAGCCGGCTTTCGCTCGATCGAAACCAACCGGCTGGCGCACGATATTCAGAACAACTGGTACGTCGTCAGGAAGTAGCAGCAGGCTGGCCTGAGCGCAGGAGTATCAGGCCAGCTGTGTTTTTTACGAGCGCTTAAATCCCTGGTAGTCCACCATCAAGCAGCGGCTTTGCACAACCTTAATGCCCGCCCGCGCCAGCGTTTCCGCAACCGAGTCCTCGCGAATGCCGCTTTGAAACCAGACCGCGCCCGGCTTTTTGGCCAGCAGATCGTCGACATGGCCGGGCAGATCCTCGGGTCGTCGGAACACATCCACGATGTCGATCGGGCCGGGAATATCGACCAGCCTGCGGTAGACCGGCCGATCCAGCATGTGAGTCAGACTTTGCTCATACACCGGCACCGGCACGATCTCTAGTCCGGCGGCGGCCAGCGCAGCGGGAACATAAAAAGCCGGCATTCCCGGATTACGCTCCGAGCGCATGCCGAGCACCGCTACACGCCGCGTCTGCGCCAGCAAACCGCGAATCTCTTCACTCCTCGTCAGCAGATTGTCTCGCCAGGTATCCATCACACCTCCACCTATTTCGATCATTCCTTCAGCTTGTTTCAGCAGATTGTATTCCATCTCCGAATCTGCCGATCTTTGTGACGCTTCCTGTCACAACAGAGCCGTACACTACACACAGTTAATACGAAACGCCAAACCAATGTTTGGCTCACCGAATGAGTAGGAGTGTATGGTTATGAACAAGCTGATTTGGACGTTGCAAGTGCTTCTGGCGGTAGTCTTCCTGGCCCACGGTATTATGTTAGTGAATCCACCGGCTGAGTACGTGGAAATGATGAACGCCCAGCTTGGTGTCGGATTCCGCCTCTTCCTCGGCGTGGCCGAAGTCCTCGCGGCGATCGGGTTGATCGCGCCGGGCGTCACCCGTATTCTGCCCTGGCTGACGCAGCTCGCCGCCGCCGGTGTGATGATCGTGATGGTTGCCGCGACCGGAATGCATCTGGTACGTGCCGAGTACTCAAGCGCGCTCACCACGACGATCCTGCTGGCGATGGCGACCTTTGTAGCCTACCAGCGCTGGAAGATCCGCCCGATCGCTCCGCGCGCTCAGCCAGTGTTGGCCCGCTCATAGCTCCACTCATCCCAGCCGCAGGCCACAACTTCGGGCCGCGTATCAGGTGTCAAAGCCTGGTACGCGGCCCGTCGATTCAGGTATCTCCGGGACGTATGCAATACGCCCCTACAAGCATTAATTCCTCGATCAGATGAAGCGCGCCGTGAGGCTCCGCCGGCAGTCTTTCAAGGCGTGCGGCGGTCCCTCGAACAGCACCTCTCCTCCGGCGCTGCCGCCCTCCGGTCCCAGGTCGATGATCCAGTCGGCCTGGCGGATCACGTCAAGATGATGCTCGATCAAGATCACGGTGTTCTGGGCGTCTACCAGCCGATCGATAATGCCCATCAGCAGGCCGATGTCCGACAGGTGCAGGCCGGTGGTGGGCTCGTCCATCACATAGACGCTGCCCTTTTTGTGCAGCTCGGTAGCCAGCTTCAGGCGCTGCCCTTCGCCGCCCGACACCGTGCTGAGCGGCTGGCCCAGCTTCAGGTAGCTGAGTCCGACATCGTTCATGGCTTGCAGCACGGCCTTGATCTTTTTCTCACTGAAAAAGGCCAGCGCCTCCTCGGCGGTCATGTCCAGCACATCGCTGATGGTCTTGCCGCGCAGATTGTACGCCAGTACCTCGGATTTGAAGCGCTTGCCCTCGCAGATCTCACAGGTGGAGACGATGCCCTCCATGAACGCCAGGTCGGTGTAGACCACGCCGAGGCCGTTGCAGTTTTCGCAGCTGCCCGCCGAGTTGAAGCTGAAGAGCGAGGCGCTGACTCCGTTGGCTTTGGCAAATGTCTGGCGAATGTCGTCCATGATGCCGGTGTAGGTCGCGGGCGCCGAGCGGCTATTGGCCGTCACGCGCGATTGGTCGATCACCAGCGCGTCCGGGTGCTGCGCCAGGAACACATCGTTGATCAGCGTGCTTTTGCCGGAGCCGGCCACGCCCGTCACGATCGTTAGAACGCCGGTGGGAATGCTCACCGTGACGTTCTTCAGGTTGTGCAGGCTGGCGTTCTTGATCACCATCTGCCCGGTTGGCCGGCGCACCGTTTGTTTGACCGGCAGATGCTGTTTGAGGAATTGCCCGGTCAGTGTGTCGGCGTGCTTGAGCGCGGCGTAGCTGCCTTGAAACACGACATGGCCGCCGTGCGTCCCGGCTCCCGGCCCGATGTCGACCACATGATCCGCGATCGCGATCACATCCGGGTCGTGCTCGACAACCAGCACCGTATTGCCTTTGTCGCGCAGCTTTTTCAGCAGGTTGTTGAGCCGGGCGACATCGCGGGCGTGCAATCCCACGCTAGGCTCGTCCAGGATGTACAGCATCTCGGTCAGGCTGTTGCCCAGGTGGCGGATCATCTTCACACGCTGCGACTCGCCGCCGGAGAGCGTGGAGGTTTCACGGCTGAGACTGAGATAGCCGAGGCCGATGTCTACCAGATGCTGCAAGCGCTCTTTGAGCTTGGCCGCCAGTCTCACCGCGACCGGATCGGTAAAATCTTCCAGGAATGTGATCAGCTCGGTGGCCTCCAGATCGGAAAGCTCGGCGATGTTGTGTCCATTGATCCGGCAATCCAGCGCCGCCTGGTTGAGCCGCGCGCCGTGGCAGAGCGGGCAAATCTGCGAGGTGGTGAACTGCTCGAAGACCGCCCGGTTGCGCTCGGACATGGCCGCCGCGTCCTTTTTGATGTACATGCGGTTGAAGCGCTCGACCAGGCCCTCGTACTTCGAGCCGAACTCGCCCCAGGAAACTTTCAGATCTTCCTTGCCGTACAGCAGCGCCTGTAGCTCCTCGTCGCTGTAGTCGCGGATCGGCTTGTCGCTGTCGAAGAGGCCCGACATTGGATACATCTTCCACATCCACTTGCCGACCTTGAACTCGGGATGCAGGATCGCGCCCTCATTCAGGGATTTGCTGCGATCCAGGAATGTATCGAGATCCAGCTGCACGGTCTTGCCGATGCCCTCGCACTCGGGACACATGCCCTGCGGCGTGTTGAACGAGAAGGCGTAGGCCGGGCCGGCATACGGCTGTCCAACCCGCGAGAAGAGCAGCCGCAGCAGTACGGCGATGTCGGTGTAGGTGCCGGCCGTGGAGCGCGAGCCGCCGCCTACACGCTTCTGATCGATGATGATCGGCGCGTTTAGATGCTCGATGCCGTCGACATCCGGCTGTCCGTAGTGCGGCAGGAAGCCCTGCACAAACGCGGTGAATGTTTCGTTGAGCTGGCGCTGGGCCTCGGCGGCGATCGTGTCGAAGACCAGCGACGATTTGCCGGAGCCGGAGACGCCTGTAAACACGGTGATCTTTTGCTTGGGAATGTTGAGCGAGATATTCTTGAGGTTATTCTCACGTGCGCCGTGAACTTCGATGAACTGGCGGTCTGTCATGCGATCTCCTTGATAAATAGAACAGATAAAGAACAAAGAACAAAGGATCAGGTTGCATTGGGTTTTCCGTTTTGTTCCTTTGTTCTTTTGATCCTTTGTTCTTTGGCAGGCCCTCACCCCTGGCTCGCAAGCTCGCCATCCCCTTCCCCACTCCTCGGCGGGCTTCCGCCTCGTCGGCGATAGGCGAGGGGTTTTTGGTACTTGCTTTTGTTCGTTTGTTCTCGGTTCTTGGTTCTTGGTTCTTGGTTCTCCGTTCTCCGTTCTTCGTCACGGCAACTCCGGCCAGCCCCGGCTGAAGGTGGTCGAGTCGACAAAGACCAGCCAGTCGAAGTCGTTGAAGCTGGTCGGCTCAAGCACCGCGTAGCCTGGATTTCTCGTGCTGCCCGAGCGGATCGGCAGTGCGGCGATCTCTGAAGCTGGCAGTCCCCGGCCCTGGTGGGTGGGAATCAGGGCAGCCGACTCGGGTAAGCCGGCCAGCAGTGCTTCGAGCGTGCCTGGCTCAGGCTGCTCGATGCCGTTCGCCTCCGAAACGCCCAGCGCGGAGCCAACGACGACATAACGTGGGCCGAGCATTGAGCGGAGATGTGCGCCCGCCGGCCACCAGATGTTGAAATGCGGTCCCAGCTGCCACTCGATCTGAGCCTGCTGCAAATGGCGGTTGTGCGTAAAGGCCAGAACCTTGCCCCGTCCACGCTCACGCGCCACCATGTAGGCCAGATTATCCGCCATGATCACGTCGCGAATGCCGAGCAAATGGCTGATCCGATCCTCCGATTCCCGCGCTAACACCGCGTGGTCGTTGAGCAGCTGCCGCGCAGTCGTAGCGTAGTGCAGCGCCTCCAGATAGCGCTCCGTGTCGCTGCGGGCGATCAGCTCAGGGCGGCGGATCTGTAGCTCGCTGATCAGCTCTTCTGTCTCGATGCGCAGCGCGACAGCGGCGGCGGATTGTCCCACGGCCACGCTGGGGTCCATCGATGCGGCCGGATTTTCCCAGTCGGCGTCTGAGCCAATCAGCGCGTCGATGCGCTCGCGCCGCTGCCGGCTGCGGTCGCCGTCGATCGCGGCCAGGTAATCGAGCACGGCATACAGCACAGTGCGCGGGCTATCGGTGCCGATCATGTCGGTCGGGCTGTCGCAGCCGTAGAAGCGCAGCTTGACGTCATGCGCAGGATCGGCGTTATAGTCGCGCATCCACTCCACCAGCTCACGCGTGGTGTCGAGCTGCCCGAAACGGTGGCTGAATCCGGTCTCCTCAACCTCCGTATAGTCTGCCGGACCGCGCCCCGCGATATACTCATTCACGATCTGCCCGCGTGGAAAGCTGCTCTCGATCGCGATCGCGCTGTAGCCGTGCGCCTCTACCAGCCGCTGGAAAAGCCGGTTGCGCAGCAGCAGCAGCGCCTCGCCGCCGTGAAGCGCTTCGCCAAATCCAAGCAGCTCCACCGAATCGTCGAGTGCGGCGATCATCGTGTCGACGGCGGCAGCGACTGCATCCGGCGCGTCGATCGCAAAAGGAATCGCCTCGTGAGCGATCCAGTCGCTGAGTGTCGCATAGCCGGGAGCGGGACGAGACATAGCATCTCCTTCGTCTTGCATGAAGATCAAACACTGCGGTTTATGGGTTACAATCTATTGTAGAACCTAGAAGCAAGTCTTGCGAGTTAGCAATCAATAGTGCGCTCCTGGTCTCGACGATGGCCGGGAAAGTCTCTACAAGGACGTGCGAGTTTGACATGACAGTTGGTACGTATCTACGCACAAAAGATCTGGCGCGGGCGGTGCAAATCAGTGTGCAGCAGGTGCGCAACTATGAGGCAAGCGGGCTGATACCGGCCGTGGAGCGTAGCCCAAGCGGCTACCGCCGCTACACCCGCCGGCATCTTGTGGCGCTCAAAACAGCGCGGCAGCTGATCGCGGGGTATGGCGTACAGCGGGCGCAGCAGATCATGCAGGCTGTGCATCAGGGCCGGCTGGCTGATGCGCTGGCGCTGATCGACGAGCGTCACGCCGCGCTGGCCGAAACGCGATCGCAGCTTGAACAAACGCTGGCCGCGCTCAGGATGCTGGCGGCGCAGCTACCCTCGGGATCGCACGCACGCTTTTCTCAGCGTCTGCATGTCGGCGGGGCGGCGCGCCTGGTAGGCGTGCGCGTTTCGTCGCTACGCTTCTGGGAGCAGCAAGGGTTGTTGCAGCCGATCCGTGAAAAGAGCAGCCGCTACCGGCTCTATGACGAGCGGCAGCTGCGGCGGCTGCGCATCGTGGCGCTGCTGCGGCAGGCTCATTACGACTTTGCCGCGATTCGTACGACGCTGGATGAGCTTGAGGCGGGACGGCCTCAGCGCGCGGTCGCGGCGATCGAGCAGCGGCGCAGCCAGCTTGCGGCTCTGAGCTGGCACTGCGTCGAGGCGATGGCGGCGCTGTATGCGTATATCGGCGAGTTTGCGACGGAGCAGATACCACGCGCTGAGGCTACTCAGTATTATATTTGAGGGCGGTGATGTGACACGCTAGATAAAGGATCAAGCCTAATGCAAAGACAACGTTTTGTAGGCTGGGGCATGCTGCTGCTGGGGCTAGCTGGGGGGTTTTTATTTCCCTTGAACGCTGCTATGCGCGCCCGGCCGCTGCGCGAGGCGCTGATCGACGACGCGATCTATACGGCAATTTTCTTGCTCGGAGCATCACTCCTGCTACATCCTCGCCGGCCGCGTCTGGCGAACTGGTTGCTCGTGTTGAGCGGCATCTTTGTCTCGGTCGGGCTGCTGCGCTTCTTTTGAGCGCAGCTATTTGTCGGCAGCGCATGTTGGGTGAGGATCACGGCCGCAGGATCTCCAGGCATCTCTGCGCCAAATCGTCCGGCGAAGATGCCGACCCGACGTCGATGCAGGCTAATCCAAGCCGCTGGACGGCCGCCAGCATGTGCTGGTTGTACCTGAGCGCCCGGCCCAGGAACTTTTGGATGATCTGCTGCTCGTCGCCGGTGGTTGTTTCGATCCGGCTGGCCTGGTAGATGCGCCGCCGGAGCAGATCGCTGCTGGCCGTGAGCCAGACCGCCGCCACACGATCGTCGATGCGGGCTGCGACGAACTCCGGCCAGATCGCCGAGCCTTCCAGGATCAGCGAGTCGGCGGCGGGATCGGTGGCGTGCATGGTGATCAGCGCCGCGATCGCGGGCTGTAGGCGCTGGTAGTGATGCAGCACAGCGTCGAACAGGTCGTCAGGCGATAGCGAGAGATCATGCTCAACGACATGCTGCGGTACGGCTCGCCCGTTGCTGGGCCAGGGACGGCCCGGATGGCGACCGAGCGAGTCGGTGGAGATGTGGCGCCAGCCGAGCTGCGCTGCCAGCGCTGCGGCGAGCGTCGATTTGCCTGCGTTGGACGGACCGCCGAGCAGCAGAACGCGCCTCTGCGACATAGATGATTTTCCTGATTGGCTCAGACCGGCTGAAGCGGCCGGTGCGGCTCCGACGGCAGCTCGACGCGGATGGGATCGTTGGGCTGAACCTCGCCGCCAGCCACGACGATGCCCATCACTCCGGCTTTGCGAATCAGATTGCCCTGGTCATCGCGGTCCAGCACAGCCGCCAGCAAGCCTTGCTGAAAGCGGTCGAGCTGCGCACAAGGATTGCGCAGGCCCGTGATCTCGACTACGACCTGCTCGCCGATATGCAGACGCGTGCCGGTCGGCAGATCGAGCAGATCGATGCCGCGCGTGGTGATATTCTCGCCCATATCGCCAGCGGATACACGAAAGCCCTCCGTCTGCAAGGTATCATGCAGCTCGGCGTGGATTAAGTGAACCTGGCGCAGATTGGGCTGCCGTGGATCGCGCGCAACCCGCGACCGGTGCTGCACCGTGTTGCCGAGATGCGCATCGCCGTCGACGCCGAGGCCGGCCAGCAGCTGGATCGAGTCGCAGATCGGCTTGCTGAAGGTATGTTTTGCGTTGCGGCTCACCGCCGTTACTACTCCGCTGGAAGCTTCGTGTTCCGTCATAAACACCTACTTGTGATCGGCTGGTATGGCTGCTCCGGGAGCGAGCACCAGTGTACACAATTTTTTTCGGCTGGTGAATGGTATTAAGATCAATCCTTAAAATGCTCGCTCAAAGGCTGCGAGCGTTGCTTGCTGCGGCGCTGGATCGTAGACCGCGAACTCGACATGCGCAAAGCGATGCTTGAACAGCGGCTCGTCGAGCACGCGCGCGAAGATCGCGGCGACCATGGCGGGATCGTTGCGGAACACGCCACAGCCCCACGCGCCGAGGATCAGCGCATCGCAGCCGTGAAGCGCCGCCACGCCGAGAACGAGTCGCGCTCGTCGCTGCATGGCCGGCTCGATGTGGGCAATCTGCGCGGGCTGATTCTGGTGCACCGCGCCCGCGTTCACCGCCGCCGCCGTGATAAACGATGTCAGCCACGGCGATTCAAGCAGGCTGCCCGAGTCATCGCGAAAGACCGGCACCTGCGGCGAGAAAATCATGTGATCCGAGTACAGGCTGCTGGTATGCTGACGGTGATAGCTGTAAAACTCGGGCTGTGTTTGCAGTGTGGCATACAGGCCGGAGGATCGAGCCAGGCTTTCTTCCTGTGCCTGACTGCCCGACAAAAAGCCGCCGCCCGGATTCTTGGCCGATGCGAAATTGAGGCAGATCAGATTGGAGTAGGATCGGCTCAAATCCTGGGCCGCCTCCAACGTCGTGCGATTGCTCACGCGAATACTGGTAGCGGCGATGCCCTCCCGGGCTGCTACTTGCGCGAGGATCGACTCGGAGTCGGCAGGACGATACAGCGTGGTGTTCGCGCAGGAGGCGCTGAGCGCGTCACGAATCGAGATGGTACGCGCGTCGGGTAGGGCGTAGGTGCCGGATTCGAGAATAGCCAGTGTTTCTTGCGCCAGTCGTGCGCGCTGCGTGCGATTCATGGTGCTCCAATCGTGTGTTGTTCATAGCTGGAAGGATTGTCCGATCATGCGCTTAGAAAAGAACGTTATAGGTCTGTGCCTCCTGATCATGCTGGTAGGTTTTGCGGCTTGTGGTCAGCCGGCGCCTGACACTGCCACAAACGAAACGTCGTCACCACCCACACCGACCGCCGCTCCGGCCACGGCCGAGTCCATCGCAGCGCATCCTGCTGTCGTGCAAGTGCTCCAGCGCGTTGAGAGTCAGGGCATTCAGCCGCAGCTTGAAGGTGAAAGTCTCGTAGAATGGCTGCTTCCCGAGCCTGGAATTTCGTATCGCTTGACCGAACATCTGGCCAAAGAAAGACTCGTCTTTCATCTGTATGCCGACGCCGCCGGCGCAGCGGCTAGAGCTGCCATCATTCCCGAAAGCGGCGACACAGGGATGACAGATTGGATCGATGTCCCGCACTTTTTCCAGTGTGATGCCGTGATCGCTTTGTATCTCGGAACGAATGACCAGGTGCTCTCGGCATTGACGGAGAGCTGCGGCCCACAGTTTGCAGGACGATCATAAATAGCGCTCGATCAAAGCTACACATACACCGGCTACCGGTCATTATCGACGGAGTTTGCTTCCTGTTGCTGAACATTATTTGCTCAGGCATCGTGTGTTTAATCCGTCTAAAGACCACTTGACACCTGCTAACCTGTATGGTACTTTCTAACCACTTGATTTCGATTCTTATGGAGGCGCAACGATGACGTGTTTCACCCACAATATGTTTGAGCGGACCAGTGCTACAGTTTGTGGCGTGGCCTGCTCGTTTGTGGAGTGCGCCTTTTAACCAAAAAAGTGCCTTCAAGCTTGTGAACAGCTGCTGATCTTCCAAGATCGGCGGAATGGAAACCATGCGTGATCGTGGCGTGTCGTAACGGCATGTTACAGCGCGTGGTACGCTGAACTCGTTCATAGACTGCGAGGGGAATATTGCGGCCATGGGTGTAAGCCACACCCGTGGCCGTTTGTTTTTTAACACATCACGCGGCTACGGGAAAAGTTCACCCGTGGCCGCTCATACATGCAGCGGCCAGGGAAGGTAGATCCGGCACTGCTCATTGTCTTGCGGTCGTGGATTGTACCACGGCCGCTTTTCGTTAAAAACTATTCAGGAGATTCTATGTCTCGTCGGCGCTCGCCTGTTGAGAAAGTTGGCCCATTCCATCGGCGCGATCTGGCGCTTGCCCCACCGTTCCGCCCACGGTTTACACGTTTGAGGAGAAATCTATTGGGTGCTCGCAGCAAGAAGTTTTTGTCGTATTACAAACCCTATATCGGCCTGCTGCTGGCGGATGTTGCCTGCGCGTTGATCGTGTCGGCCATTACGCTGCTGCTGCCGCTGTGCACGAGCTACATCACCAAAAATGTGTTAGGGCAGAATCTGCCCAATGCGCTCGATCAAATCTACCTGATGGGCGCCGTCATGCTGGCCCTGGTGATCGTTCATACGCTGTGTAACATGTTTGTCGACTATCGTGGTCATAAAATGGGCGCCATGATGGAGAGCGATATGCGCAGCGAGCTTTTTGAACATTACCAGAAGCTCTCGTTTGGCTTTTATGACGAGCAGAAAACCGGTCAGCTGATGACGCGACTCACGAATGATATTCTGGCGCTTTCGGAGCTGTATCATCACGGCCCGGAAGATCTGGCGATCTCGCTGCTGAATCTGGTCGGCGTGTTCATCATTTTGATCAACATCGACGTCCAGCTCACCCTGATCGTTTTTCTTTTCTTGCCGATCATGACGGCGTACGCGTTCTATTTCAACAAGCGCATGAATCGGGCGCTGCGCATCACCAAGGATCGCATCGGCGATATTAATGCACAGGTCGAAGATACGCTTTCCGGCATCCGCGTGGTCAAATCGTTCACCAACGAGGAGATGGAGCAAACCAAGTTTGCGTACGAGAATAGCCGCTTTGTGGACAGCCGCAGCGAGGGCTATAAAAGTGAAGCCTACTTCTCGGCGGGAATGATTGGCTTCACCCAGCTGATTACGATCGCCGTGATCATCTTTGGCGGCGTTGCGATCCTCAACGCGGCGCTGGATCTGGCTGATCTGCTGACCTATGTGCTCTGCATCGGCATTCTGATCGATCCGATCCAGCGGCTGATCAACTTTTCGCGGCTGTATCAAGAAGGCATCACCGGTTTTAGCCGGTTTATGGATATGCTGGAGGTGGAGCCCGATATTCAAGACTCGGCGAATGCGATCGAGCTGACGCATGTGCAGGGCAACGTGGAGTTTCGCAATGTCAGCTTCAAGTACCGAGAAGACCATGACTACATTCTCAAGAATATCTCGCTGAACATCAAAGCCGGCGATTATATCGCCTTAGTCGGCTCTTCGGGTGTCGGTAAAACCACGCTCTGCTCATTAATTCCACGCTTCTATGAAGTGAATCAGGGCGCGCTCCTGATCGACGGAAAGAATATCAAGGATGTGAACCTGCGCTCGTTGCGTAGAAACATCGGCGTTGTGCAGCAGGACGTGTATTTGTTTGCCGGAACGATAGCAGAGAATATTCGCTACGGTAAACGGAATGCGACCAGAGAAGAAGTTGTCGCGGCGGCTAAGAAGGCTAATGCGCATGATTTTATTATGGCGCTGCCCAACGGCTACGAAACCGATATTGGCCAGCGTGGCGTTAAGCTTTCAGGCGGGCAAAAGCAGCGCCTGAGCATTGCGCGCGTCTTTCTGAAAGATCCGCCGATTCTGATCTTTGATGAGGCGACCAGCGCGCTGGACAACGAAAGCGAGCGCGCGGTGCAGGAATCGCTGGAGAAGCTGACCGATAACCGCACCACGCTCGTCATCGCGCACCGGCTGTCGACGGTCAGGAATGCGCAGCGCATCATTGTGCTGACCGACAGCGGCGTCGACGAGCAGGGCACGCACGATGAGCTGATCGAGCTGGACGGCACGTATGCGACCCTGTACAACATGCAGCTCCGCATCTGAGATCGCGGTGAGCTTCGATCTGGGCGGCAGCCGGCTCTACTCTAGTCGCTACAGACCGGCGGCTAGCGCCCGCGTAAGATCGGCGGCGGCGATCTCCCGGCAGCCGCTCACGTTCTGCCCTGCCCAGAGCGGCGAAAAGTCGCCGCTGCCCTGGCTTTCCGCCCTGGCCCGCAGCGGCGCGATCGCGGCTGTGGCCAGTGGAAACGCCGGCGCTAGCACGGAGATTGGTCCTAGCTCTGCCATCAGGCGGTTCATGATGCCGCGCGCCGGACGGCCGGTGAACAGATTCGTAAGCGCGGTGTGGCGCGCCGCCGCGCTTTTCAACGCCGCTCGATGCACGGCGCTGGTCGTGGCTTCGGGGCAGAGCAGATACGCCGTGCCAACCTGCACGCCCGCCGCGCCGAGCGCCAGCGCCGCAGCCACGCCTCGCGCATCGGCGATCCCGCCGGCGGCGATCACCGGGATATTGACCGCCTGCACCAGCTGCGGCACCAGCGCCAATGTGCCGACCTGCGTGGTCGGATCGTCCGACAGGAACATGCCGCGATGGCCGCCCGCCTCGGAGCCCTGCGCGATGATCGCGTCGACACCCCGCGCCTCAAGCCAGAGCGCCTCCTCGACGGTCGTCGCCGAAGACAGGATCGCCGCGCCCCAGCGCTTCATATGTGCCAGCAGCTCAGCCGAGGGCAGGCCGAAATGAAAGCTGACCACGGGCGGTTGAAACTCGCTCAGGATCTCGGCTGCCTCGGCGCTGAAGGGAGCGCGACCCGGCCCGGCCGCAATCGTCGCGGGATCGATGCCAAGCTCGGCGTAAAACGGCGCCAGCGCCGCGCGCCACCTGGCCTCGCGCTCAGGATCGGGCGTGGGCGGCGTGTGGCAGAAGAAATTGACGTTAAAGGGCTTGTCGGTTTGCGCTTTGATCGCGGTCAGCTCGGCTCGCAGAGCATCCGGCGTCAGCATTGCGCAGGGCAGCGAGCCCAGCCCGCCGGCGTTCGAGACCGCGATCGCCAGCGCGCTGCCCTGAACGCCGGCCATCGGCGCCTGAATGATCGGCAGCTCGACGCCCAAAAGTTCTTGCAGTGTCATACATCAGCCCCAGGTTGCAGCTTCTGGAACAATTCGATAGCTCAAGCTTGCCACGAGCTGCGGCAGCCTGCAAGGGACAATCGTGTGCGTACAATCGCTGCGGCGCTGCTCATATCGTGACAGTAGGTGACACACCGAGCGGCTAAGCTGCCTCGATACCAATCGTGCTTGGAGGAATCTGCGTGGAAAAGCCACTTGCCGACAAGATCGCGCTGGTTGCCGGTGCGACCCGTGGCGCCGGTCGTGGGATCGCCGTTGAGCTGGGCGCTGCCGGCGCGACCGTGTATGTGACCGGACGTACCACTCGCGCCCGGCGATCCGAGTATAATCGCCCGGAAACGATCGACGAGACCGCCGAGCTGGTGAGTCAGGCCGGTGGCCACGGCATTGCGATCCCAACCGATCATCTCGACAGCCGCCAGGTCCAGAGCCTGGTGGAGCGGATCGAGCGTGAGCATGGCCGGCTTGACGTGCTGGTGAACGACATCTGGGGCGGAGAGCAGCTCTTCGAGTGGAACTCGACGATCTGGGAGCACTCGCTGGAGCGCGGGCTGCACCTGCTGCGGCTGGCCGTCGACACACATCTGATCACGAATCACTTCGCGCTGCCGCTGCTGCTCAAGCAGCCCGGTGGCCTGGTGATCGAAATGACTGACGGCACGGCCGAGTATAATGCAACGCACTATCGCGTCTCGCACTTCTACGATCTGGCCAAGTCCTCGGTGCTGCGCATGGCCTGGAGTCTGGCGCAGGAGCTTGGACCGCGCGGCGCGACAGTGGTAGCGCTGACGCCGGGCTGGCTGCGCTCCGAGATGATGCTGGAAGCCTTCGGAGTGACCGAGCAGAACTGGCGCGATGCTACGGCACACCAGCCGCACTTCGTGATCTCCGAGTCGCCACGCTATGTCGGGCGTGCGGTTGCAGCGCTGGCCGCCGATCCCGATCGGGCGCGCTGGAACGGGCAGTCGCTGTCGAGCGGGCAGCTGGCGCAAGTCTACGGCTTCACGGATCTCGACGGCTCGCAGCCCGATTGCTGGCGCTACATCACCGAAGTGCAGGACGCGGATAGGCCCGCCGACGCAACCGGCTATCGTTAGTTTTTCTGCCGCGCGGGAGTCCTGCGACTGGTGTCGCAGCTTCCGCATAACCCTGAAAGGAGCGAGATATGAACAAATCTGACCTGCTAGATTGGCTGCAAGCGGAGCAGCGGCAATGGGAAGCTTTTCTCGATCAGGTCGACCTGGAGCGTATGGAGCAGCCTGGTGTGGCCGGTCACTGGTCGATCAAAGATATTATCGCGCATCTGACGGACTGGCAGCCCAGGCAGATCGCTCGCTTACAGGCAGCTCAGCGCGGCGAGCCGGAGCCGTCTCCACCCTGGCCGGCGCATCTCCAAACTGATGACGAAGTCAACGCCTGGATCTACGAGAACAATCGCGGTCGCTCGGCGCGCGAAGTCGTCGACGATTCGCGGCGTGTGCTTCAGCAGCTCCTCGCCGCCGTCGAAGGATTACCCGACGACGTTCGCATCGAGACGATCCAGTCGGGGGGGCGCGAGTACTACATGCTGTGGGTGAACGATCAGCGCTTCCCGGCTGGTGAGTTCTTCGACCACTTTCACGACGATCATGAGCCCGAGATTCGCGCCTGGCTGGCGCGGGAAGCATAACCGTAGTCATTGCTCGGCTGCCGCTCCCCCAGCGCGCAGCTCACGCCTCAGGAGATCAGCGCGATGACGATCAGCGCCAACCGCCAGACCAATCGCCTGCTGGGCTATCCCGACGACGCGCGTTTATTGCTGATCAACGCCGACGATTTCGGGATGTGCCACGCGGTGAACGAGGCGATCTTCCGCACCCTCACGCAGGGTCTGGTCCGCTCCACAACGCTGATGGCGGCCTGTCCCTGGGCGCTGCACGCGATGCATCTGCTCGCGGAGCATCCAGAGATCGCGTTCGGCGTGCATCTGACCGCGATCTGCGATAGCGAGCAGTACAAGTGGCGGCCGCTCACGTCCGGGGAAAAGGTGCCCTCGCTGATCGACGAGGCCGGCTATTTCTACACCTTCGCGCGCATGCCGGAGTTTCTGGCGCGGGTCAAACTCGCAGATCTGGAGCTGGAGTGGAGGGCGCAGATCGAGGCGGTGCTGGCTGCCGGGCTCAAGCCGACGCACCTGGACTGGCATGCGCTGCGCATCGACGGGCGGCTGGATATAGCTGACGTGATGCTCAGGCTGGCACGAGAGTACGGTCTGGCGCTGCGCGTGAGAGGACAGCCCGCGATCGAACGCGTGCGCAGCCTCGATTTGCCCTGCAACGACTACGACTTTTTAGACAGCTACCTGCTTGATCCGGCCGATAAAGCGACGCGTTTCGTCCAGCTCCTGCGCGAGCTACCGCCGGGCCTGAGCGAGTGGGCGGTCCATCCGGGCCTGACCAACGCCGAGCTACAAACGATCGAGCCAGGCGGCGCGGCGTTCCGCCAGGCGGACTTCGATTTTTTGATGTCTCCGGCGGCGCCGGAGATTGTGGCAGCGGAAGGCATTATTCTGCTCGATTATCGACCACTGCAAGCGATCTGGCGCGGCGCTCGGCGCTAAGACACAGCGCAGTCACTGACTGGTTGCGTGTACAGCGATCTTCTGCTTGTCGGGCGCTGCGACGACGAATCACGCGGAGATACGACGATGAACATCGATGAAATCAAGCTGCTGTATGAGTACAATGACTGGGCTGATGCGCGCATTCTAGCGGCCTGCGCCCGGGTGAGTCCGCAGCAATACGCCGCCTCGATCCCCACCACAACCGGACACGAAGGGCTGCGCGCCACGATGGTCCATATGCTGGACAATATCTGGCAGTGGCGGATCACACTTCAGGGATATTACCAGGAGCCGCTGGCTGACGAGGCGGCCTATGACGCGACCGAGCTGCACGAAGACGCCTTCCCAACCTTCGACGCGCTGCGCGAGCGCTGGATGACCGAACAACAGGAGATGCGGGCGTATCTCGACACCGTGACCGAGGAAACGCTGAACGGCAGGATTCGCTATGTCATCCCCGGCGCGGTGCGCGACCATGTCGTGTGGCACATCCTGATAGATGCCATGTTCCATGCCATGCAGCACCGCAGCGAGGCCGCCGCCCTGCTGACCGGCTATGGTCAGTCGCCGGGCGACTACGACTTGACCAGGTTCCTGAATGAGCGCGCGTCAGGAAGATCTTGACCACTACCGCACCGTATCCAGCCCGTTCAACCTGCCTGTTTCAACCCTGGGTCAGGAAGCGTATGCTGCCTCAAGCAGCGCAGCAGGATCTCATCACCTCTGAGAAGATAGTTCACGGAGTTGAGCAACTGATGCAGGATGCTGGGAAGGAGGAGGGCGATGCCTAGACCCTGTAAGATCGCGTTCAAGGCGTGGAAGTTGGGGTTGATTTGAGGTGAACGGCAGTGCAGGCATGATCGCAATGACACTCATGCCTGCCTCACCAGGTGGCCTGTTGCAGAATGTCCTCTATTCAAAGGGCATCTTCACGTTGCTGCGCACACCTGGCCCAACCTGAGAGTAAGCTGTTGCCTTTCCATTAGTAGTACCTGGCTGTTTGCTTTCGTCAATTTGTGATGCATACCATTTAAAACTATGCCTTAAGATCGACTGGCTACTATAGAATGATCGGGTACGTGTCCGTTCTAAGACACGTAAAAGGACAAAGGCGATGAACGTAACAGTTAGAGTAGCGAGAATCATTCGACCGGAATTGTTTATCCACCATTGTGCATGAATCCAAATATTATAGATGAGATAGAACACATAGGCTAAGGTCAGTGCCATGCGGCTTGCACCAATTGCGTGGTAAATATCCGAGAGCGTAATAAATTCTTGCTTAATCTCAGGAAATTTCTCCTTCATACTGATATAGTTCAAATAGAACCGTACAATTCCCTTGAAAATATCCATTGTTGAGCGATGCCCAACTCCTGCGCATACGCATCCTACCCCCACGGTATGGGAGTTCACCTGTTCCGCGTCCGTCACGTCACCTACGTGGTGGTATCGTCTGCCGATC
>DASWTQ010000559.1:0-1996 GCA_036402055.1 Herpetosiphonaceae bacterium | reverse complement strand
GCACGGCGAGGGCCTGGACAATCTGGGAGATTACGTGAACGAGCGTATGACGTACGCCTCGGACAGCGACGAGTACGCGGAGGCCAATCGCACGCTTGAGCAGGAGCTGGCCGATCTACAGGCGCTGCACGCCGAGCGTGGACAGCCACATGCGCGAGCAGACATCGATGCGCTGATCGACGAGGCCCAGCTGCGCGTCGATCGTATGCAGCTGCGTCAGGGCGCTGAGCGAGCCGTCGGCAGCGGCAGCCAGGTCGATTTCGATCCGCTGCCGCCGCAGGACGAGGCGCGCCAAAATGTGACCAATCGGCTGGACGAGAACGCGCGCTAGCGTTCGTTTCAACACAATCGATCCGCGTTTGTGCAGGGGCGTATTTCGATACGCCTCTGCGGCGTGTTGGAGAGCTATTGCAGGTGGCCGGTGTCGGTGAGTGTGCGGCGCAGATCAGCATCGCTGAAGACCACGCCCAGACCAGAGGCGACCGAGGTAAAGATGCCTTCGCCGTCGTCGAAGAGGCTGGTGCTGCCGAAGGTTTCTTCCAGCAGGCGGACAAAGCGCGGCACTCGTGACGAGCCGCCCGTGCGCAGCACCACGTCGATCTCGCGCGGATCGAGCTGCGCCGCGCTAAGCGCGCGCTTCAGGCAGGCATCCACGGCGCGCACATCCGGCCCGATCAGCCGCTCGAAGTCCCAGCGCTCCAGCGTTTCCTCAAAGTTGATCTGCCCGGCGTGCATGCCTAGCAGTGTGTCCTCGTACTCCGAAAGATCGCGCTTCGCGCTCTCGACCATCTCATACAGCGGCAGGCCGTAGTTTTCGCGCACCAGCGCTCGCAGCGCCCGCAGCTGCTGCGGCCGGTCGCCCGTGCGAATCGCCTCGTCGATGATGTCCAGCGTTTTGGGATTATGCATCTCGACGATGCTCTGCCAGCCCTCAAGGTGATCCAGCAGAAATGCGGGCAGCGGTAGCCGGCGCGGACCAAGCAAGGCTCCTGCGCCGAAGTGCGGGTGGAGCTTGCCCATCACAATCCGCTGATCGAGCAGATCGCCGCCGACGGGCACGCCGTCTGTCGACAGAATATGCCGCCGTCCATCGGGCTCGACCCGCATAATCGTCACGTCGAGCGTACCGCCGCCGAAGTCAAAGACTAGCACATGCTGCGTGCGATCGCTGCGCCGCTTGTAGGTGAGCGCCGCCGCTGTGGGCTCGGCCAGAAACTGAATGTTGGGCAGCCCGGCTAGCTCGGCGGCGGCGCGCATGCGCTTGATCGCGATCTGATCGCGGCTGGCCTCGGTCGAGTAGTGCACCGGACGGCCGATCACGATCTCGCTGACATCCTCGCCGGTAAGCTCGCGCACCCGCAGGGCGATCCGCTGCAACATCAGCGCGATCAGCTCCTCGACCGACCAGGTGGCGCCGAAGACGTTGGTGCGGGTGTAGCTCGGGTCGGAAAGCGCCAGCTTGATCGAGAGAAACAGGCGGCCCGGCTCGTTGGCGTCGATGTTCACGAAGATGCCCTGGCGGATGGTGCCGATCTCGGCGAAGGTCATTTCGATCTCGCCGAGGTAGGTCCGGTCGTAGACGATCTCGCGGCCGACGTTGCCCTCCGTGTAGCGATTGATCGCCGCGCGGCCCAGCGACACGTCGCCCTCGCGACCGATAAAGAGCGCCGTTCGCAGCACGCTGGGATTGGCGTTGACCGGATCGAGATCCAGCAGCCGCACGCGCTGCCCGTCGTAGATCGTCGCGCTGGTGTTGGTCGTTCCCCAATCTAACCCGACACGCATGTGAAACCTCCATACAAAGCGTGAACTACCATTTACACGACAGCACAAAATGACCAGTGTCAGGGCGACACCGGTCTTCGACGTTTTGGAAGGTTCATCATAAGCAGTGTGTGCTGTGATGTCAACCCCGACTTTGGGACTAACTGGAAAAACAAAAGAACAAAAGAACAAAAAAACAAAGGAAAACCGAGAACTGGAAAAGAACAAGGGA
>DASWTQ010000558.1:0-6297 GCA_036402055.1 Herpetosiphonaceae bacterium | reverse complement strand
AGCGGCTTTCTCGGCGGCGTGGCGGGAACGCTGGTCGGGCTGAGCGTGAGCATCAACGGGCCATACTTCGGCATTGCCTTTGGCCTCAAAGGGCTGGCGGTGATCGTGCTCGGCGGCCTGGGCGATATTCCCGGCGCGGTGCTGGCGGGCTTTATCATCGGGCTGGCCGAGTCGTTTGTTCCGGCGCAGTACGTCGCCTACAAAGACGCGGTGGCGTTCGCGCTGCTGTTTATTATGCTGCTGGTCAGGCCGCAGGGCTTGCTCGGGCGCGCGATCGTGCAAAAGGTCTAGCTTTTCGCGAGATGTCATCGGGAGCTGATCATGAATAGCTTCTTGTTTATCTCTATGATTCTGGCGGCGATGCTGGCGCTGTCGCTGTACCTGCCGCTGATGGCTGGTCAGCTCTCGCTTGCTAGTCCAGGCTTCTACGCGCTCGGCGGCTATATCGCTGCGGTGATGTCCACCAAGTATTTTATCGTGACCGGCCCATTTCCGGTGCTGTATCTGCTGGCGGAGATGGCGGCGGCGGGCCTGGCCTGCGGCGCTCTGGCGCTGGTGGTCGGCATTCCGGCGCTGCGACTGCGCGGTATCTACCTGGCGCTGGCGACGATCGCGTTTGTGGAGATTCTGCGCGTGCTCTCGCTGAATCTGGAGATCACCGGCGGCGCGGTCGGTATCTTCGGCATTCCGCAGCCCTTCGGCGAGCGCAGCTCGTATCTGTGGATCGCCATACCGCTGCTGCTGCTGAGCATGTTTTTCATCTACCGGCTGGAGCGCATCCGCACGGGCAGGGCGTTCGCGGCGATTCGTGAGGATGAGCTGGCGGCTGCCGCGATGGGCATCAACCCGACCTACAACAAAGTGCTGGCCTTCACCCTCGGCGCGATTCTGGCAGGGATTGTCGGGGCGCTCAGCGCGCATGTGCTCAACACCTGGAATGCGCGCCAGGGCACCTTCGACAACAGCATCAACTATCTGGCCTTTGTGCTGATCGGCGGCTCGCGCACCTTTGTCGGGCCGGTCGTGGGCGGTATGGCGCTCACCGCGCTGCCGGAGCTGCTGCGCGCGCTGGCCGATGTTGGCGGGCTACCGGTCTGGCTGGCCGAATTTTTGCGCAACGGCCGGCTGATCATCTTTGGTGTGCTGATCGCGCTGGGCACGGTCTTTTTTCCACAGGGCATGGTCACGCCGGATCTGCTTGAGCGCTTGTTCGGCCGTCGAGGACGGCGCGCGGCACCTGTGGCCGGTCGCCAGCCCGTCGATCGTGGGGCGCAGCGCCGCTAGCGAGCCGTTCGTCGCCGATGATTGTTTTCGCATACGAGTGAAACTATGCCGCCTACCTGGGAAATGACAGAGGAAGAAATTCGCGCCCGTCGTGTGCCGATCGACGACCAGAAGGTGCTGGATATTCGCAGGATGACACGCCAGTTCGGCGGGTTGATGGCGGTCAACAGCGTCTCGTTTGTGGTCGAAAAAGGCGAGATCTTCGGGCTGATCGGGCCAAACGGCGCGGGCAAGACCACGCTCTTCAATCTGATCACCGGGCTGATCCCGCCGACTGACGGCCAGCTTTATTTCCGGGGCGAAGAGTTTACCGGCCAGCGTCCGCACCAGATCGCCCAGAAGGGCATCGCGCGCACATTCCAGAATATTCGGCTGTTTGGCTCGCTCTCGGCGCTGGAGAACGTCAAGATCGCGCGGCACACACACACGCTCGGCGGTGTGATCGGCCTGATCTTTGGCGTCTTCAATCTGCCGCCGGCGCCGTCGGATGAGCGCAAAACCACGGCGCGGGCGATGGAGTTGCTGGAAATGGTCGGTCTCGCCGATCGGGCGCATGTTCAGGCGCGCAACTTTTCCTACGGCGATCAGCGGCGGCTAGAGATCGCGCGGGCGCTGGCGCTCGATCCCCGGCTACTGCTGCTGGACGAGCCGGCGGCGGGCATGAACGCCCACGAAAAGCAGGGCCTGAGCGAGTTTATCCGCTTTCTGCGCGACAAGTACCATATCACGATCCTGCTGATCGAGCATCACGTGCCGCTGGTGATGGATCTCTGCGATCGGATTGCGGTGCTGGATTTCGGCAACCTGATCGCGCTGGGCGATCCCGCCAAGGTGCAGCACGATCCGGCTGTGATCGAGGCGTATCTGGGAGATGAAGCATGAGCGTCTACGAGTCACCGATGGTGGAGAGCACCGGCAGCGCTGCCAAACCGCTGCTTCAGATCCGCGATCTGTCGGTCAACTATGGCGGCATTCAGGCGCTGCAAAATATCAGTCTGGTGATCAATGCGGGCGAGGTCGTCACGCTGATCGGCGCGAACGGGGCCGGCAAAAGCACGACGCTGCGCACGATCTCGCGGCTGCTCAATCCGCGTCATGGCGAGATCATCTACGACCATCGCGACATCACGAAGCTGCGGCCCGACGAGGTGGTGCGGCTCGGCATCGCGCAGAGCGCCGAGGGCCGGCGGATGTTGACGCGGCTCAGCGTGATGGATAATCTGCTGCTGGGCGCCTACACCCGCACGGATCGCGCCGCGATCCAGGCTGACATCGAGCAGCAGTTTCAGCGCTTCCCCAGGCTCAAAGAGCGTCGTAAGCAGCTGGCGGGCACGCTGAGCGGCGGCGAGCAGCAGATGCTGGCGATCGCCAGGGCGCTGATGTCACGGCCACGGCTGCTGCTGCTGGACGAGCCCAGCCTGGGCCTGGCGCCGCTGATCGTCCGCGAGATTTTTGCGATTATTCGGGAGTTGCACGCGTCGGGCGTGACGATCCTGCTGGTCGAGCAGAACGCCCAGCTGGCGCTGCAAAACGCGGATCGCGGCTATGTGCTGGAGGCCGGGCAAATCACGATCAACGGCCCTGCCGCCGACCTGATCGACGACGACCGGGTGCGCAAAGCCTATCTCGGCGAGGTTGCCGCGCCGGCCAAAGCGCCGGCCCAGGCTCAGCCGGTGCGCAAGAAAGGATGATGCGGCTTTCCGGCGTTCGTCCGACACGCGATGGTTGGCGCTGTGAGCGGCGCGGAGAGCGTCAAGAACAATCCAAAACCGGCGGCGGTACGTAGAACTAGATAGCCAGGTTTGCGTTCTGCCAGTTCAGCGTAGAGCCGTTACTAATCCGTAAATTAAGCGTTTCTAAGAATACAAGCCAGCAGGCCGCCAACGCCTTGACAAGCACTCTTCAGTTGACTTATGCTAGAAGGGTTGAGGTTAAGCGAGTCGGCTTGCTAGAGCAATGCGCGCCAATTCGCGCACAGCTGCCCTGTCGCAAGCGAATCCTTGCTCCGCCGCGAGGTTGACGAGCCTCCGGGTCATCAACCACGTTTCCCCCTGGTGAGCAATGTGTATATTCCCTGTGTGCAGGCAGATCCCATAAGGCGCGCAGGTACCAAGCCGTCCACGGCCTGTATCTTGCAGCATGGCCCGGACAGAGCGTTTGTTGGATTTTGAGCAATTTTTTAGCATGTGCTGTTTTGGCCTTGCCAAGCAGCCAGATGAATAGGGAACATGGCACCTAAGAAGCAAAAGCAGGAGCAATTGCCGAAGGAGCAGTCGCTGGGCATGTCAGCGTCAGGGGCTGCAACCGAGGAGTCGAAAGTTTTGGCGACTCCTGAGAGCGCTGCTGCGCTTCCCAAGGCCGCGCTTGATGATTTTGAGGAGCCGTCGGCCCAGGAGTTGCAGCAGGTAGAGACCGAAGAAGAAGAGTACGATGTCGACGAGTTGCACGAGATGGTCGCAGCTACCGACGCAATCACTCGCTATCTGCGAGAGATCGGCCGTACTCCGCTGCTTAACGCACAGGAAGAGATCGATCTGGCCCAGGCGATCGAGGCGGGCAAGCTTGCGCGCTCCACGATCGCGGAGTCCAACGGCGATCTTTCGCCCGCCGAGCGCTACGAGTTCATGCGCATGAAAGATCTTGGCGACGAGGCGCGGCAGAAGCTGATCCAGGCGAATCTGCGGCTGGTCGTGAGCGTGGCCAAGAAGTATATGGGCCGTGGCATGCCGCTGCTGGATCTGATCCAGGAGGGCAACATCGGCCTGATGCGCGCGGTGGAAAAGTTTGACTGGCGCAAAGGTAATCGCTTCTCGACCTATGCCACCTGGTGGATTCGTCAAGCCGTCACGCGCGCGCTCGCCGAGCAGAGCCGCCTGATCCGTCTGCCGGTTCATCTCGGCGAGTCGCTCGGTCAGATGCGTCGCACCGCCGAGCGACTGGCGATCGCGTTGCAGCGCGAGCCGACGCACGCCGAGCTTGGCACCGCGCTGGGTCTGCCCGAGGAGCAGATCAAGCGTATGCTGGAGGCTGTCCGCCAGCCGATCTCGCTCTCGACTCCGGTCGGCGAGAGCGGCGAGTCGCAGTTCGGCGACTTCATCGAGGACGATCGCATCGCGCCGCCCGAGGAGCAGGCCAGCCGCACGATGCTGGAGCGCGATATTTTCAAGGCGCTCAGCGAGCTGCCGGATCGGGAGCGCACGGTGCTGGAGCTGCGCTACGGCCTCAACGACGGCCAGCGCCGGACACTGGAGGAGGTCGGGCGTTCGCTGGGTATCACTCGTGAGCGCGCGCGGCAGATCGAGGGCGAGGCGCTGCGCCGGCTGCGGGTTTCGCAGATCGGTGCAGGGCTGCGCGGCTACCTCGAATAGCCACGCAATGCACGCAGCAGGATCGGTAAGCTTGAGCTTGCCGGTCCTTTTTTTGTGGCGAATGTGAATCAGGCCCTGCCGGCAAACAACGGAACAAAAGAACAAGGGAACAAAAAGAATCCTGATCGTTTGTTCCTTGTTCTTGTTTGTGGCCCTCATCCCCCTCGCCCCCTTCTCCCGTTGCGACAGGCGAAGGGGGAAGATCGAGCTATATTTTCGTTTGTGAGGCTTGAGTTCCCGTTGGTTCTAGGTTCTTGGTTCTAGGTTCTTTCGTTTTGTTCTCTGTTCCTTGGTTCTTTTGTTCTCTTGTTCCTTGGTTCTTCGCGCCGCAACCCGTGGTATCCTGTAACCAGTCAAGTGAAAGGAGCAGTAGATGCGACTGAGTGAAGATAAAGTGCGCCGGATCGCCGAGCGAATCATCGATGGGCTGGCCGAGCGCGAGCTGGTTTCCTACACCGACCAGTCACGTGATGCGCGGGCTAATCGCGTCAAAGCGGTCTACGAGGTGATCATTGCCGATCTGCAAGCCGAGGAAGAGATCGATGCCGAGGTGGAGCGGATTCTCTCCACCTACTCGCGCACGCTGCGGCCCGTGGAGCAGGATGTGCTGCGCCGGAAGCATAAAGAAGAGGTCGCCCGCAAACGCAAGTTTATTCTTTGAGCGGGCGTGATGCAGGCGTGGTTGCAACACTCGGGAGCGATGCGGCGTCCTATGGCACGTGCTCAAGCTAGGCACACCTAGGAGGGAATTCATGACCAACAATAACCCCGAGTCCACGCCCAGCACGCGTGCCTGGACCGAAGAGATTGAAATTGCCGCCAATCAGGTTATCGAGCAGGTGCAGAGCCTGATCCGCGAGGGCAACGTTCGCCGCCTGATCATCAAGCACGAAGGCAACACCGTCCTGGAAGTCCCGGTAACGATCGCGGCGATCGCCGGTGTGGCGGCGCTCTACATGGCTCCGCTGCTGGCGGCGCTGGGCGCGCTGGCCGGACTTGTCGCGCGCGTGCAGGTGGTGGTCGAACGTGAGGGCAGTAAGCCCGAGACCGTGGACATCAACCCGTCCGATACGCCATCGCTAGCGCTCGACCCGACGCTGACCACGATCTCGGAGAATGAGACCGACGGTGTTACCCAGCGACTAGATTAAGATAACAATCAAAGCCGATCGAACCGTAGGGGCGTCATTTATGACGCCCTTGCTGTTTTTATAACCCTAAAAACTGTGGATCAGACCTGAAAATTGGATATAAACAACGATTCAGGGCGTGATGAGTCACGCCCTGATATGTCATCTTCATGACCAAAATAATGGCCTTCGATCGTTCGATTACGATACCACGCGTACGAATTTACGCTTGCCAACCTGCACAACGTACTCGCTGCCCGGCTCGATCAGCGTGTCCTGGCTTTCTACGCGGTTGCCGTTGATGCGCACGCCGCCGCCCGCGATCAGCCGCCGCGCCTCGCTCTTGCTCCCGGCGATCTGCGCGCCCGCCAGCACATCGACGATGCTGGTCGGGTTGGCGATGCGATACTCCGGCATTTCTTCAGGGATCTCGCGCTTCTGGATCGTGCGGATGAAGTATTCCTCGCCCTCGCGCGCCGCATCGGTGTTGTGGAACTGCGTCACGATCTCGCGTG
>DASWTQ010000557.1:0-3541 GCA_036402055.1 Herpetosiphonaceae bacterium | reverse complement strand
AGCTCATGATAGCTCAGCTCGTCCGCGCCACAGACCACCGCGATCGCCTCGGGTGTGCGCGCCGCCTGCTGCGCGATCACCTCATGGACACACACGGCCGGCAGCTCTCCTGTAGGAGCATTCCACTCCACCAGCAGCCGGCGCTGCTCGTGCTCGGTCAACAGTGGCAGCTCGGCCAGCCGGGCAGCGGGATCGGCGACGATTGCGCGCAGCAGCGTCTGGTAGTGCTCGACCAGCCGCACGATCGTCGACTCGTCGAAGAGATCGGTGTTGTACTCCCACTCGATCATAATATCGTCGTCGTTCGCGCGGCGCTCACGGCCGATGCGCTGCTCGGCGAGCGGGATCACAATCACGTTGAGATCGAACTTGGCCGAGCGATTATGCGCATAGTGCAGATCCGCGATCAGATCGGGAAAATCAAGATCGGGCATGGCCGCGTCGTGGAAGCTGAACATCACCTGGAAGATCGGATTGCGGCTGAGATCGCGCGGTGGGTGCAGCTCTTCGACCAGCTTGTCGAACGGCAGATCTTGATGCGCGTAGGCTTCCAGCGTCACATTGCGAACTTGAGCCAGCAGCTCGCGAAACGTGAGATTGGCGCCCAGGCGCGCGCGCAGCATCAGGTTGTTGATGATCATGCCGATCAGCGTCTCGGTCTCGTGCCAGCGGCGGTTGGCGATTCCAGAGCCGACGATCAGATCGTCCTGGCCGGTGTAGCGGTAGAGCAGCGTTTGGAACGTCGCCAGCAGCGTCATGAAGAGCGTCGCGCCCTCGCGGCGGCTGAACGCGCGCACGGCAAGCGCCAGCTCGGTCGGCAGGTGGGTCGAGTAGGTCGCGCCGCGAAAGGTCTGCACCACTGGCCGTGGTCGGTCGGTCGGCAGCTCAAGCACGAACGAGCTACCAGCCAGCTGGCGCTTCCAGTAGGCCATCTGATCGGCGGCGATACCGTCCTGTATCCACTGGCGCTGCCAGGTTGTGAAGTCCGCGAACTGGATCGGCAGCTCGGGCAGCGGCGATGATTCGCCGCGCAGATACGCCTGGTAGAGCGCCTGCATCTCGCCGAACAGCACCGACAGCGACCAGCCGTCGTGGATCAGGTGATGCTCGACCTGGATCAGCAAATGCTCTTGATCGGCGAGGCGCAGCAGCGTCCAGCGGATCAGCGGGATCTGGCGCACGTCGAACGAGCGCTGAAACTCGGCGTCGATCAGGCGGCTGGTCTCGTCCGCGCGGCGCTCGGCGGGTAGATCGCGGAGATCGATCAGCGGAATCGAGACTGCATACGGCGGGTGGATGATCTGCACCGGCTGGCCGTCCTCGGCAACAAACGCCGTCCGCAGCAGCTCATGACGCCGGATGATCTCGCCGAACGCCTGCTCCAGCACGTTGATCTCCAGCGGCCCGGTGAAGCGGATCGTTACCTGGGTGTTGTAGGCGGTGTTGCCCGGCGACAGCTCGTTCAAAAACCAGACACGCTCCTGCGAGAACGAGAGCGGCAGCGGCTGGTCGCGCTCGGCACGCGGAATCGCGGCCTGCGGCACGCCGGCAGCATCGGCGCGGTGCTCCTCGATCAGCAGAGCGATCTCGGCCAGCGTGGGCGCTCCCAGGATCGCGTGCAGCGGCAGCTCGACCTGAAACTGCTCGCGAATGCGGGCGATCATCTGCGTGGCCTTGAGCGAGTGACCGCCCAGCTCAAAGAAGTTGTCGTTGGGATCGCGCGGCTCGACGCCCAGCACGTCGGCCCAGATGCGCGCTACCGCTCGCTCAAGCGGTGTTTCCAGCGCGCCGCTGTGGGCTGCGTACGTCCGCAGATCGGGCTCCGGCAGCGCGCGCTCGTCGATCTTGCCGTTAGGCGTCAGCGGCAGCGCGTCGAGAAAAACAAACGCCGACGGAATCATGTAGCGCGGCAGCTGAGCCTGTAGCCACTGGCGAAGCGACGAAGCGGATAGGCCCTCATCCCCCCAACCCCCTTCTCCCACTGCGGTAGGCGAAGGGGGAGAATTGGTACTTTGTTGTTCTTTGTTTGTTTGTTCTTTGTTCGTTTGTTCGTTTGTTCGCTTGTTCTTTTGTTCTCCAACCACGTACGCGACGAGCCTCGGCACACCAGGCGTATCCTCGCGGCGGAGGACGACGGCAGTGGCGACGGCGGGATGGCGGCGCAGCGTGGCCTGGATCTCGCCCAGCTCGATGCGGAAGCCGCGCAGCTTGACCTGCCGATCGCTGCGTCCGCCAAACTCCAGCTGCCCATCGGCGCGCAGCCGCGCCCGGTCGCCCGTGCGGTACAGCCGCGCGCCCGGTGTAGCGCCGAACGGGTGCGGCACAAACGCGGTCGCGGTGCGATCCGGCCGATGGAGGTAGCCGCGCGCCAGTCCCGCGCCGCCCAGGTACAGCTCGCCCCACGCGCCCGCTTCAACTGGCTGCATCTCCACGTCCAGCACATACACCTCGGTGCCGGCGATCGGAGCGCCGATCGGGACCGGGCCATGAGCTGCGGGCGCCGATGTCGGGCCGTAGATCGTACTGGTGATCGTGGTCTCCGAGGTGCCGTAGGCGTTGGCCCACAGCACCCGGTCACCGCCGCTCGCTCGCCACAGCTCCAGCGCCTCGGGCACAACCTCTTCGCTGCCGACGATCATCAGCCGCAGGGTGGGTGGCAGCTGCGCGCCGGCACGTTTCAGCTCGACGAGCCAGCTATGCCAGTAGGACGCGGGCAGATTCAGCACCGTGATGCGATCCAGCGCGACTTCCTGCGAAAATTCCAGCAGCGAGACCGTATCCCGCTGCGGAAAGAGCACCACGGTTCCTCCGGCGAGCCAGGTTGGAAACAGCTCTTCGGCGGCCACGTCAAAGCTCAGCGAGGCGAACTGAAGCACGCGATCGCCTGGTTGCAGCGCGTAGTGCCGCGCGATAGCCTGGCTGTGCGCCGCCAGCGCACGATGCTGGATCTGGACGCCTTTGGGGGTGCCAGTGGAGCCGGAGGTAGCGATGACATAGGCGAGCTGCTGGGGATCGACGGCGGGCAGCGGGCGTGACTCGGCGGCAGGCAGCGGCTGATCGAGATTGAGCATTGGGATCGCGAGATCGGGCAGCTGCTCGGCGACGGTGGCCAGGCTGAGGATCAGGCTGGGCCGGGCGTCGGCGAGGATGGTGGCGAGGCGGGCGGGGGGATGGGCAGGATCGAGCGGGAGGTAGGCGGCGCCGGCCTTGAGCACGGCCAGCAGCGCGACGACCAGATCGGGCGCGCGCGGCAGACACAGCGCCACCAGCGCTTCCGCGCCGATGCCTTGCGCCTGGAGCACGTGTGCCAGTGCGGTAGCTTGTTGGTCAAGCTCATGATAGCTCAGCTCGTCCGCGCCGCAGACCACCGCGATCGCCTCGGGTGTGCGCGCCGCCTGCGGCGCGATCAGCTCATGGATGCAGCGATCCGCTCGATTCTGCTCATCCGGGACGGGCGGCGATGATTTGGGAAATTCGCTAGGTGTTGTCATGCTCTATCTCTATCTTGCGTTTGCAAACGGCGCGCTCTTGGCGATGGCAC
>DASWTQ010000556.1:0-7360 GCA_036402055.1 Herpetosiphonaceae bacterium | reverse complement strand
TCTCCTGCCACAGCGGGAGAGGGGCCGGGGGTGAGGGCCTGCGATCTCAAAACCCGGATTCTGGTTGTGTTTGGAGCACTAGATGAACCTGACATTACATGTGTGGCGTCAGAAAAACGCCAAGTCCGAAGGTCGTCTGGTCAAGTATGAGGCGCGTAACATCAGCCCCGACATGTCGTTTCTGGAGATGTTGGATGTTGTCAACGAGGGGCTGATCGAGAAGGGCGAGGAGCCGATCGCGTTTGACCACGACTGCCGCGAGGGGATCTGCGGTACGTGCGGCCTGATGATCAACGGCGTTGCGCACGGCCCGGAGCGCGCGACGACAACCTGTCAGCTGCATATGCGGCACTTCAAAGACGGCGACACGGTCTATATCGAGCCGTGGCGAGCGAAGTCGTTTCCGGTGCTCAAGGATCTGGTCGTCGATCGCGGCGCGTTCGATCGTATCATCCAGGCCGGCGGCTACATCTCGGTCTCGACGGGTAGTGCTCCCGAAGGTAACTCGACGCCGGTGCCCAAGGAAAATGCCGATCTGTCGATGGACGCCGCCGCGTGTATCGGCTGTGGCGCGTGTGTAGCGGCCTGCCCCAACGCCTCGGCGATGCTGTTTACGGCGGCTAAGGTCGCGCATCTGAATCTGCTGCCGCAGGGCCAGCCCGAGCGCCACAACCGCGTATCGAGCATGGTGCAGCAGATGGACGAGGAAGGCTTCGGCGGCTGCACCAACATCGGCGAGTGCTCGTCGGTCTGCCCGAAAGAGATCAGCATGGACTTCATCGCGATGCTCAACCGGGATCTGATCAAGGCCGCGCTGACCAGCCGCAAGAAGAGCTAGCGGAGCGGCGCAGATAGACAGTGGTTAAGATCAATTAACACCGATTCTTAACCGGAAGCCGTACCTTTTTGGCGATTTCTGCGCTTATATAGCTGAGGTACACTGTATATTTGCACTCTGCCATTGTCGAAACAGCAGGTTCCCTCACTCTCCACACGGCGAGCCGCACCCTGATTTAAGGATGCGGCTCCACGGTTTCACTCTTCAGTTTCTACTCCTCGTGGAACGCGACCACGCGGCAGAATGCGGCCTCGCCGTCTTTGAACTTCCACGGAAACACGCCGATCGTGGTGCGCTGGTTGAGCAGGCTGGCGATCTCACCGCCCAGGCACTCCACATGAATAATCCCGGACGGAAACAGCTTGAAGTGCATGCCCTGGTAATCCTCAGGCGGGAAGATCTCTTCCAGGCTCTTGCCATGCTTCTCGCGCAGATACGCGTCGGCTTTGCGTGCCTCGTCAGGTCGCCAGTCGCGGATCTTGGTGTTGAAGGGATGATCCTGTGAGCCGCAGTCCACGCCCAGCAGCTTGATCTTTTTGCGCAGGCACCACTCCCAGAACTCGCGCGTCGGGCCGGGATGGCGCAGCATATAGCGCTGCTCGTCGGCCTCGGGCTGATCCCAGCCGTAGCGGAAGTAGCCGGTGTAGATGAAGAGAATATCGTCCTCGCGCACCTCGACGCGATCCTCGATGTCTTTGGAGGTGTAGATCCCGTAGTCCTCGGCCATGTCCGACAGATCGACGATCACGCCGGGGCCGTACAGCCGATCCAGCGGGATCGAGGCAATGTCCTGGCCTCCGGTGACGAAGTGACACTGTCCATCCAGATGCGTGCCGACATGATTCGACGAGCGGATGATCTGACCGTTCGCGCCGTTGAAGCTCAGCCGCTTGAAATAATGGACTTGCAGCGGCTCGTAGCTCGGCCAGGCCGGAGTCGCGATGCCGGTTGGAATGCTGAGATCGTACAGTTTCAGCGCCATGCGTAAGCTCCTTGCAAATAAGTAGGCCCTGCGGGCAAACAAAGGAACAAGTGAACAAGCGAACAAGGGAGTTGCGATGTCAGCGGTTTGTTCCTTTGTTCTTTTGTTCTTTCGGTTCTTGGCCCTCACCCCCGGTCCTTCGGACCATCCCCTTCCCCGAACCTCGGCAGGCTTCTGCCTCCGTTGCCTTCGGCACAGGCGAGGGGGAACCGTGGTTCTGCTGTTGTTCTCTGCTCTTTATTCTTTGTTCTGCGCCCAGAGGGCACCCGGGTTCTTGGTTCTAGGTTCTAGGTTCTTCGTCCTCCGCCAGCGCCAGCAGCGCCTGCTCGAAGCACTCGCGCGGCGGATGCACCAGCCCCGCGCCGACCATGCCCACGCCGGGCTCGCGGTGAGCTATGCCGGTGTTGATGATCGGGAGGACGCCGCTCTCGACGACGCGCCGCACGTCGATGCCGGTGGGAGCGCCCCGAAAGTTGAGCGCGGGCAGCGTGAACGCCGGATTTTCCGCCAGCGTCAGATCGTACATCGACAGCGTGTAGCGCAGCGCATCGGCCGCTGTCCCTCCCACAAAGCCCACGATCGCGGGTGCGTTGCCCATGCAAAACCCGCCGATGCCGCCGGTCTCGGTGATCGCTGAGTCGCCGATGTCAGGGTTGGCGTCGGCCTCGGAGTAGCCGGGAAAGAACAGGCCGCGAATCTGCTGCGCCGGGCCGGTAAACCAGCGGTCGCCGGTGCCGCTGACGCGAATGCCAAACTTGGTGCCGTTGCGCGCCATCGTCGTGACCAGCGTCGAGTGCGGGATGTTGTGCGCCGCATCGAGGCTGCACTTCATCGCGGGCATCGACAGGTTGAGGAAAAAATGATCGTTGCCGCTGATAAACGCAAACGCCTGCGCTACCGTCTCGCGGTCGGCCGAGCCTGCCAGCAGATGCGGCATGATCGCCCGCAGAAAAAGCGAGGTTCCGGCCCGGTTGCGGTTGTGACACTCGTCGCCCATGTGCAGCGCCTGCGCGATCAGCGCCTGAAGATCGATGCCGTCCGAGCGCTCGATCGCCTCACGCAGCGCGGGATAAAACTGCTGGCCGATCCAGCGTAGCCGCTCGATCACCTCGGGAGCGTACGCGCCGTAGCGCAGCACTTTGCCCAATCCCTCGTTGACCGTGGCGTAGGCGCGATTGCCCGCCGCGCGATTCTCGACGATAAAGACCGGCATCGAGGCGGTGATCACGCCGGCCATCGGCCCGACGGCGGAGTGCTCGTGACAGGGCGCGAAGCGAATCTCGCCCGAGGCTGCCAGCGCCGCCGCTTCCTCCTCGGTCTGCGCCAGGCCCTCGTAGAGCAGCCCGCCGATCACCGCGCCCCGCAGCGGACCCGACATTTGCGTCCACTCGATCGGCGGCCCGGCGTGGAGCACCGTTGTCGGCGTCATGCCGGGGACGATCTCGCCCGCGATGTCCATGCCGATCAGCGCCGGCCGAGCCGCCAGCAGCCGCTCGATTGCGGTCTGGTTCGCGGCCTCGACCTCGGGACGCTCTAATTTTGCCAGCGCCGCGACCAGACGTGCGTTGCCGCCGCCGGGTGGCTGCCAGTCCACATGCAGCACCGTCGCGCCCTGAGCGGCCAGCGCATCGGCGAAGAGCGCGGCCCCGATGTTGATGATTCGTGGCTCGGCGATCACGCGCTGGCCTCCTTGGTTTTCAGAATCAGTCCGGCCAGTCCGGCGGCATCGCAGTTCGAGTCGCCGATGACAGCTCCTGCCGCCTGCAATTGTGCGATCTGATGTCCGCGCTGCTGCGGATCGGCGTCGGTGCCGCAGACATACACCACCACTGGCTGCGTGAGATCACGCAGCACCGGAGCCAGCACACCGGCCGGATCGGGATGCGAGCCGTAGCCCAGCACCACATCCAGCAGCAGCACAGCCGTCGTCGGATCGGCGGCGGTCTCGCGCAGCTTTTGCAGCCGCAGCGTCCAGTCGATCATCGGATGCGGACGGCCCACGGTGTACTGATCGTCGCCATAGTCGATCAGCTCGGCGCGATCGCTCAATCCCATCTGCGCCAGCGCCAGTCTGGCCTCGTCGCAGAGCGTGCCGCCCGAAAACAGGCCGCGCAGCCGGGTTCCGCTGGCTGGAATCCGCCGCGCCAGTGTTTGCGCGATCTCGCTCAGCGCGTTGTCGTCCTGGGCCAGCGCCGCCTGACCAACCGCCAGCGCCGCTGCATCGCGCAGAGTCGTCGCCAGCTCGATGTCCTCGGGAGGCGCATCGTGATAGCCGAGCAGACAAGCGATGCCGCGCTTGCCCGACGAGCGCAGATCCGCTAGCACGGCCGCTGCAACCTCGGGATGCGGCGGCTTCGAGATCAGCAGAATCGTCTCGGTCTGCTCGTCGCGGGCCAGCAGCTCGATGCCGGAGCGCATCATCAGGCCGCCGACCTCGGGCCAAAGATCGCGGCCGCCGGTGCCGATCAGCTGGCTGATTCCGCCGCCATAGCGATCGATCAGCACACTGACCTCCTGCGCGCCGGTGCCGGAAGCGCTGACAATGCCGATCGTGCCGCGCCGCACAACATTGGCGAAGCACAGCCCCACGCCGCCGAGAATCGCCGTGCCGCAGTCGGGACCCATGCACAGCAAACCTTTGGAGCGCGCCAGCCGCTTTAGCTCGATCTCATCCTCCAGCGCGACATTATCCGAGAAGAGCATGACATTTAAGCCGCTGCGCAGCGCCTGGGTCGCCTCGCGCCTGGCGAACGTGCCGGGAACCGAGATCACCGCCAGATCGGCGTCGGGCAGCTGCTTGAGCGCGGCGTTCAGCGTTCGCGGGGTGGCGGCTGTGGCGGACTCATTGGCTGACGATCCACCGCGTTTGAGCGCGGCCTCGGCAGCTTCGATCGCCGCCTGGAGCGCGGCCGTATGCCGGGCCTGGATCGCCACGATCAGATCGTCGGGCAGCGCGGCGCCAGCCTCGTCGGTCAGCAGGCCAACGCCCGCCAGCAGCGCTTTGTTATGCTCGGTCGCCATCACGATCACGGCCTGCTCGACGCCGGGCAGTGCTGCGATCTGCTGGCTGACACTCATCAGCGTCACCGAATCGTGGTAGGCGTGGGGTTTGATCAGCAGCTGTTGCTCCATCGACTGTCCTTTGGGTTGCGGCTATCTATGCTATGATCGGCGTGTCCTCGTCAAGCAAAAGGATTGCTCATGAATCTCGATCCGATCTGGAATCATGCGCTCGCCGCTCAGTGGTCGCCGGAGACGCGGGCGATCTATCGTGACTTCAGCGAACGCCTGATGCGGCAAGACGTGCTATCCGTCAAAGTCGGCAAAGGTGGTCTGAGCTACTACAAAGCAACCAGCAGCGGCCCGATCTTTATTTGTCACTTCAACGCTCAGCCACGCTACAGCACCGGCGACCTGGGCTTTGCCGATTTTCGCCGCGATACGCTTGAGCGCGTGCTCGATTTTCCGGCTCTGCTGGCCGGCCTGCAATCGGCGCTTGGACCGGAGATCGAGATCAAAGCCGGGAACATCTGGTACAGCTTTCATTTCCCGCTGGCTCGCCGCGCCCAGATTGCCGACGCGCTGCGTGAGCAGATTGTCGCGCAGATCTCATCGGATCAAACACTCACTTGATGTTCAACATCCGCCACTACTCGCAGCCCGAGCGCGATGCCGGCGACCAGATCCGCGCCCGAGGTTGCGCCGTAGTGTAGCACGCTTTCGAGCCGAGCCAGCGCCGCCGAGCCCGAGCGGCTGAACAGATCGCGCAGCAGCAGCAGCACATGCTCACGCGCTCGGCCATCCGCCGCCCAGCGCAGCACGGCCCGCCCAAGCTCGGTTGTGCGGGCGTTGCGTGCAATTTCGCGCAACTCTGTCGCCGGATGGTTGGCGTAGTGGAGCGTGAGCAGCAGCCCGGCCAGCAGATCGTCGCCGGAGGGTGTGGCGCCGGGTCCAAGGCCGATCAAGCGCTGCGCAGCCTCGTGATCGGGAAGCGCGGCCAGCAGCGGCGCGGCCTGATGAGCGAGAGCCTGCTGGATTGGCGAGGTGGGCGGCAGTTCAAGCAGCACCGGCAGCAAACCCGTCGTGATCGATGTTTGCCTGAGCGCGGCCAGCAGTGAGCCGGCGTTGTCGATCGTCGGTGGGGTGGTAGGCGCGGAGTCGGCGCGCGACCAGCGCCGGGCCTCCTTCCAGTCCAGCGCCGGGCCGCACGCAAAGCTGAGACCTGACGTGCCATCTGGCGTGAAGCGCGTCCCGACCGTCCAGGGCCGTCGCTCGACCAGCGCGGCGTTCGGGCCGTTGCCAGGCTCCGGCGCGGCCAGCGTGATCAGCTCACCGGCGTCAGTTCTGAGCGTGCAGGCTCGCCGATGCACCGCGATCACGCTGCCGGAGCCCAGCGCCGCTACCAGATCGGCATCGATCGAGACGGCCCGAATGCTCGTCACAGCTGGATCAACCAGCCGCCTGACGCGCGGCCTCGACCGCCGCGTCGTAGTTGGGCTCTTGCATCTGATCCGGCACGTACTCGGCGTAGACGATGCGATCGTCGCGATCGATCACAAAGACCGCCCGCTGGAGCAGCCGCCACTCTTTGAGCAGCACGCCGTAATCCTGGCCGAACTGCTCGCTTTTGTGCCCCGAGAGCGACTGGTGGCTGACGTTTTCGGCGGTGTGCCAGCGCGACTGAGCAAACGGCAGATCCATGCTGATCGTGTAGACGACCACGTCGGCCGGCAGATCCGCGCGCAGATCTTCCCAGCGCCGCGTCTCGACATGACAGACCGGCGTGTCCAGCGAGTTGACGACGTTGATCAGTCGCACCTTGCCCGCCGAGTCCGAGAGGCGCACGGTTTGCATCGCTCCTGCCTCCGCGTCGAAGCGGTCCAGCGTGAAGTCGGGAGCCGGATCGCCGGGCTGAAGCTTGCGGCCGACGACGGTCAGCTGTTCGGCGAACTCGAACGCCTCGTTGGTTCGTTCTTCCATGAGCATCCTCCTTGAGCTTGATTAGAGTGACGGCTGGCGCTGGTGCCAGTCTGTGGCTTGCTCGTAGGCATAGCCCGCCCGCAGCACCGTCGCCTCGGCCCAGGGCCGCG
The DNA here is from genome assembly GCA_036402055.1 of Herpetosiphonaceae bacterium. GTDB lineage: Bacteria > Chloroflexota > Chloroflexia > Chloroflexales > Kallotenuaceae > LB3-1. The sequence continues at coordinate 450 of DASWTQ010000556.1, read as the reverse complement.
CCACAATCTGCAACCCGATCGGCAGATTGTCGGCGGTGAAGCCGCACGGCAGCGAGAGCGCAGGAGCGCCCGCCAGGTTGAAAGGCGCGGTGTAGCTCACCAGCATCGGCCGCCGCGACTGGCTGGCCTCGGACTCGTCCACGGGCGGCGCCGCGACCGGCGTGGTCGGCGTCAGCAAAATATCGTAGTCGTCGAAGAGCAGCTCGATGTGGCGGCGAAATGTTGTCTGGATACGCCGCGCGTGCGCATACTCCGGCCCTGAGAGCTTCGCGCCGCGCTGCAAGCTGTCCAGCACATCCGCCCCGAAATCGTCGGGCTGCTGTGCCAGTCGCTCGGCATGATAGGCCGCCGCATCGGCCACGATCAGGTTGAGCGTCGCTCGTGTCGCAGCCTGCGCGCCATCCAGCGTGATCTCGGTGACCTGCGCGTCAAGCTGCTCAAAGACCTGCG
>DASWTQ010000555.1:0-5977 GCA_036402055.1 Herpetosiphonaceae bacterium | reverse complement strand
CTGCTGGCACGCTGCGTCAAAGCGGCAGTGCGCTACAACGCCAGCGGCGCGTTCAACCAGAGCCCCGATCACCGGCGCAAGGGCACACATCCACAGCGCATGGAGCAACAAATCCTCGGCGCGGCGCGGCTGCTTCAGCAGCGTGTGACGCTGACGGCGCTGGACTATCGCGAAGTGCTGCCGCTAGCCACGCCGCGCGATCTCCTGTATCTCGATCCACCATATCAGGGCGTGTGCGGCTATCGCGATCCGCGCTACATCCAGGGCGTCACCTTCGACGCCTTTGTCGACATGCTCCACGATCTCAACAACCGCGAGATCGCCTACATTGTCAGCTACGACGGCCGCACCGGCGGCAAATCGTTTGGCCGCGCGCTGCCCGAGCATCTAGGCTTAATCCAGCTTGAGATCGACGCCGGCCGCTCGTCACAGGCGACGCTGCTGGGTCGCGCCAGCCGCACGGTCGAGTCGCTCTATCTTTCGGCGGCGCTGTGTCGCAAAATTGACCTTAAGCATATTATTATGAGTCATGGGTTCGCTGGCCTGACCGGCGCGCTTGGAAGCATACGGGGGTGAAACGGTGGCGTCAGGGATTGCTGTTGAGCTGCGGCACGTAAGCAAACGCTTTGTCGATGTCGCCGCTGTGGACGATGTTTCGCTACAGATCGGCGATGGCGAGTTCTTCTCGCTGCTCGGCCCGTCGGGCTGCGGCAAGACGACCACGCTGCGCATGATCGCCGGATTCGAGATGCCGACCGACGGCGAGATTCTGATCCAGGGCCAGCCGATGGGCGCGACGCCGCCGTATCGCCGGCAGGTCAACACGGTGTTCCAGAGCTACGCGCTGTTTCCGCATCTGACGGTGGCCGATAACGTGGCCTTCGGCTTGCAGATGAAGAAGGTTTCCAAGGCCGAGATCGCCAGCCGGGTGGCCGAGGCGCTGCGACTGGTGCGGCTGGACAACTACGGGCAGCGACGGCCCAAACAGCTCTCGGGCGGCCAGCAGCAGCGTGTGGCGCTGGCGCGGGCGCTGGTGAATCAGCCGGCGGTGCTGCTGCTGGACGAGCCGCTGGGCGCGCTGGATCTGAAGCTGCGCAAAGAGCTACAGCTAGAGCTGCGCGGCCTGCAAGAGCGCGTCGGGATCACCTTTGTGTATGTCACTCACGATCAAGAAGAAGCGCTCACGATGTCGGATCGGATCGCGGTGATGGACAAAGGCAAGGTGCTTCAGATCGGCTCGCCCACCGAGATCTACGAGCGCCCGACCTGTCGCTTTGTGGCGGACTTCATCGGCGAGAGCAACTTTCTGCGCGGCAGCGTGGTGCAATCCGGCGCTCAGCAAGCGACCGTCAAAATCGGTGAGCTGGTGGTCGAGGGCTACACGCCGCAGCCGGTGCCGGTTGGACAGCCGGTCACGGTCTCGATCCGGCCCGAGAAAGCCCGCCTGAGCGAGCAGCGCCCGCAGCACACGGCGAACGTCTTCCCGGTCAAAGTCGATCGCATCGCCTACATCGGCTCCGACACGCGCATCTTTGTCACGCTCGACGGCGAGCATCGCTTTGTAGTCTGGGAGCAAAACAGCATCTCGACGCTCAATCCCAACGCCTACTATGCCCAGGGCGATCAGGCGTATCTGACGTGGCCGGTAGAAAACGCGCTGGTTTTGACTGAATAAAAAGCTCAGGTCGTGATACATCACGCCCCTACAGGCTCGTTCTATCCACCTATCCAGTTGTTCTTTGTTCCTTTGTTCATTCGGTTCTAGGTTCTCAAAGGTGCGCGATGGCTGTGATTCAAGAAACATCTGTTGTTCAGGCTGAGCGCTCGGTCAGGCAGCGCGAGCGGCTGCGGCTCTTCGGGCTGCTGCTGCCGGGCACGTTCTGGCTGGTGGCGTTCTTCCTGCTGCCGCTGGTGATGATCGTCATCTACAGCTTTCTGCGGCGCTCCTCGACCGGCGACATCGACTGGATCTTCTCGTTCGACAACTACATCCGGCTGTTTACGTCGCCGCTGTACCTGTCGATCTTCTGGCGATCGTTCTGGCTGGCGATCGTGACGACACTGATCTGCCTGCTGATCGGCTACCCGCTGGCGTTTTTCATCGCGCGGCAGAACGAGCGCTGGCGTGCGGCGCTGATCTTCGGGATCATGATTCCGTTCTGGACCAACTTTCTGGTGCGGATCTACGCCTGGCAGTTCTTGCTCAACAACACCGGATTGATCAACAGCGTGCTCGACGCGCTGGGCTTTGAGACGCTCAATATGATCAATTCGACCGGCGCGGTGCTGACCGGACTGGTCTATGGCGAGCTGCCGTTTATGGTGCTGCCGCTCTACGCCGTGCTGGAGCGCTTCGACTGGCGGCTGCTGGAGGCGGCAGAAGATCTTTACGCCAATCGGGCGCGCGCCTTCTGGCATGTGATGCTGCCGTTGACGATGCCGGGCATTACCGCAGGCTCGATCCTGGTCTTCGTGCCGACGGTGGGGCAGTTTGTAGTGCCCGAGCTACTGGGCGGCTCCAAAGTGGCCGTGCTGGGCAATCAGCTGGCGACGCAGTTCAAGTCCGCGCAAAACGCGCCGTTCGGCTCGGCGATCGCGCTGGTCTTCATGGCGCTCCTGACGCTAGCGGTGATGATCTACTTCCGCGCGACGACGGAGGAAAGCCGATGAGCCTTTCGACCGAACGGGCCGGCGCCGCGCCGCAGCGGATCGCCGCAACAGCCGCAGCGCGACCGAGCCGCAGCTGGGGCAGCTGGGTGCTGGCGCTCAACGCGGCCTGGTCGTACTTCTTTTTGTACGCGCCGATCCTGATTCTGATCCTCTTCTCATTCAATCAGTCGCGCTTCGGTGCCAAGTGGACCGGCTTCACGCTCGACTGGTATCGCCAGATGTTTCGTGACGATCGCATCGCCGACGCGTTCCAGACCACGATGCTGATCGCGATCACCTCGACGATCATCGCGACGACGCTGGGCACGATGCTGGCGCTGGCGCTGGAGCGCTACCGCTTCCGGGGCCGCACCGCGCTGGACGCCACGCTCTACCTGCCGATCATTATTCCCGATATTGTGATGGCGGTCTCGCTGCTGGCCTTCTTCTCGCTGGTTTTTCGCGTGCTCAACGACACCTTTGGGCTGAGCGTGCGCAATGGCCTGCTGACGGTGATCATCGCGCATGTGGCTTTCAATATCTCGTTTGTGGCAGTGGTGGTGCGCGCCAGCCTGCGCAACTTCGACCGACGGCTGGAAGAGGCGGCGCAGGATCTCGGGGCCAGTCCGTGGCAAACGTTCCGCCGCGTGACGCTGCCGCTGATCATGCCCGGCATTGTCGGCGGCGCGCTGATCGCCTTCACGCTCTCGCTCGACGATTTCGTGGTCACGTTCTTTACCAGCGGTCCCGGCGTTAACACGCTGCCGCTTGAAGTGTATAGTCGCGTCCGCAAAACGATCACGCCCGAGATCAACGCCGTCTCCACGCTGATGCTGCTCGGCTCGATCCTGCTGGTTGCGGCGTCACTGATCTTGCAGAGAAGGACGGAGAACTAAGAACCCAGAACCTAGAACCGGGGGCTGGTGAAGAACCTTAAACGCTGAACATAAGCGATGAAAGAGCAGTTGACCAAAGAGAAGGTTTTTTTACTTTCTGGGTGCTTGATTGTTCTGTTATCTTAGTGCTTCCAATCTTTGGTTCTTGGTTCTTGGTTCTTGGTTCTTCAAAAAGGAGGATCACCCATGCAACGATGGAGAGCGCTGCTGGCTCTAATGCTGATCGTAGTGCTGGCGGCCTGTGGACAGGCGCAGAATCAAACGGACGTTCCCGCGACTGAGGTTCCGACCTCGCCCAACGCGGCCGCGCAGACCACGGTGCCCGACGCATCGCTGGCCGCGACGAGCAACCCGTCGCCGGTGAACGAAGAGATCACCACTTCTCCAGAAACCGTCACCGTTGAGCCAGGTACGACCGCGACAGCGGCGGGTGGCTCGACGGAGGAGACCGCGACAGCCGGCGGATCTGGGCAGGCGGCGGGCGGCACGTCGACCGGCGAGTTCAACTGCGGCGATACCAGCCAGCTCGGCGATGAGCTGCATATCTTCAGCTGGGCCGACTACTGGCCGGTCGAAGACGACAACAATCTGCTCCAGGATTTCCAGGAAGCCTGCGGCGTCGAGGTCACGCTCGATACGTTTCCGTCGAACGAGGACCTGGCGGCTCGCATTCGCGCCGGCAACTCCGGCTACGACATCATCATCCCCTCCGACTACATGGTCGATATTCTGATCCAGGAGGGACGGCTGCTCGCGCTCGATAAGTCGCAGCTTCCCAACATGGCCAACCTCGATCCCAACCAGATGGGGCTCTACTACGATCCGAACAACGACTACTCGATCCCTTACCAGTACGGCATGACCGGCATCGCCTATAACAAGGCCGAGGTTAATCCCGCGCCCGACAGCTGGGCCGCGATCTTCGAGCCCGCACAGCTTGAGCCCTACCAGAACAAAGCCAGTATGCTCGACGACGAGCGCGAGGCGATTGGCGCGGCGCTCAAGTACCGTGGCAACTCCTACAACTCCACTGATCAGGCGCAGCTTGAAGAGGCCAAAGCGCTGCTGCTGGCGCAAAAGCCGCTCCTGGCACGCTATGACTCAGAGAATGTTTCCGGTGGTCTGGCCAGCAGCGAGATCGTGATGGCGCAGGCCTGGAACGGCGCGGCAGCCCTGGCACGCTCGGAGAATCCCGACATTGAGTGGGTTGTGCCCAAGGAGGGCGGCGTGCTCTGGCAAGATAACCTGGCAATCCCGTCGGACGCGCCCGAGCCCTACACCGCGCATGTTTTCATCAACAATGTGCTGGACGGCAAGATCGGCGCTCGGATCACAGACTACACCTACTACCTGACGCCCAACAAAGCCGCCGAGTCGATGGTCAGCGAGGAAGTGCGCCAGCTGCAATTCTACCCCGACGACGCGATGCGCCAGCGGCTGGAGTACATCGAGCGCAAGGGCGATCCCGCGATCTACTCCGACATCTGGACCGAAGTCAAAGGCCAGTAAATATTTAGCTGAGAACCAAGAACCTAGAACCTAGAACCAAGAAGATCGAACGTTAGGTTCTAGGTTCTTGGCTAGGCCCTCATCCCCCACCCCCTTTCCCCGAACCTCGCCAAGCTTTTGGCTCGGTTGCGGCAGGAGAAGGGGAGCGGTGGTACTTTGTTCTTTGTTCTTGTTTATTCTTGTTTGTTCTTTTGTTCCTTTGTTCCTTTGTTCGTTGGGTTTTCGCACAGGAGCACGTATGGCCCCGATGATGTGGATCAATAACGAGTTCGTTTCCAGCGCTGATAGCAGAACCTTTGCCGTCCACGATCCCGCGACCGAAGAGGTAATCGACGAGGTGCCACAGGGGGGCGCTGCGGATGCCCGGCGCGCGATCGATGCGGCCGGCGCTGCCTTTCGCGAGTGGCGCAAAATCCCGGCGGGTGAGCGCGCCGAGCTGCTGCATGAGGTCGCGCACAAGCTGCGGGCCAAAGCCGACGAGCTGGCGACGCTCCTGACGCGTGAGGGCGGCAAGCCGCTGCGTGAAAACATCGACGAGATGGGCTGGTCGGCGGCGTGCTTCGATTACTACGCCGAAATGGGTCGCAACTCGCGCGGCCGAGTGATCCCCAGCGTGGAGCCGTCGCAGCTGGCGCTGGTGCTCAAGGAGCCCTACGGCGTGGTCGCCTGCATCGTGCCGTGGAACTATCCGATCCTGCTCATGGCCTGGAAGGTTGCGCCCGCGCTAGCCGCCGGCAACACGGTGATCATCAAGCCCAGCGAGATGACGCCGCTCTCGACGCTGGCCTGCACCGCGATCTTTGATCACCTGCCGCCGGGCGTGGTCAACATCGTCACGGGCTACGGCGATGTCGGGCGCGAGCTGGTGGTCAATCGCGGCACACAGCTGAGCGCGTTCACTGGCAGCGTGACAACCGGCCGCG
>DASWTQ010000554.1:0-8375 GCA_036402055.1 Herpetosiphonaceae bacterium | reverse complement strand
TACTTCGACGGGCAAAGCGTCAGCTACAGCTACACACCCACCGGCGAGCGCCAGACCGTCACCGATAGCCGTGGCGTGACCCGCTACACCTATGACTACCAGGAGCGCGTCACGCAGATCACGCTGCCGAGCGGCCAGACGCTGCGCTACACCTACGACGCGGCCGGCAACCGGCGCGCGATCACGACGGCAGCCGGTATCACAACCTACGCCTACGACAGCGCCAATCGCCTCAGCAGCGTGACCGACCCAGCCAACGGTACGAGCAGTTATCGCTACGATGCCGCCGGCAATCGTACGCAGCTGAGCCATGCCAACGGCGTGATCGCCGACTACACCTACGACCAGCGCAATCGCCTGATCGGTATCGTCCAGCACACGGGCGCGAGCGCGCCGATCGCCTCGTACACCTACACGCTCGATCCGACCGGCAACCGCACGCGCGTCACCGAACAGGGCAACACCGCGATCGAGTGGACCTATAACCAGGCGCAGCAGTTGATCGGCGAGCGCACACGCAACAGCAGCGGCACGATCGTCTCGCAGACCAGCTACACCTACGACGGCGTCGGCAATCGCCTGAGCGAGACGATCAATGGTCAAACCAAGACCTACAGCTATAACACGCTCGATCAGCTCGTCGCAGCGGGAACCGCGCAGTATCGCTACGACGGGCGCGGCAATCTGATCGAGCAGACCGACGGCAGCCGCGTCACCAGCTACAGCTACGATGCCGCCGATCGCCTGGTGGGCGCGAACTTGCCCGGCGGCACCAGCATCGGCTATGGCTATGACGCCGATGGCCGACGCGTACGCCACACTGCTGGCAGCACCACCACGAACTACCTGTGGGATGAAGCTTCAGCATACGGCGATGTGGTGCTCGAAACCGACGGCAGCGGCGGCATCCAAGCCAGCTACGTGCTCGGCGGCGCTGAGCTGTTGTCGCAGACACGCGCCGGCACCACGAGCTACTATCTCGCCGATGGTCAGGGCAGCGTGCGTGCGCTGACCGACAGCGCCGGCAACGTGACCGATCGCTACAGCTACAGCGCGTACGGCACGCTGAGCGCGCGGCAGGGCACCACCATCAACCCGTATCAGTACACCGGCCAGCAGGCGGACCCGCAGACCGGCCTGACCTATCTCCGCGCCCGCTATTACAACCCGGCCGACGGCAGGTTCTTGAGCCGGGATACTGCCGCCGTCGATCAGGGCAATCCGATTGAGCTGAACCGCTACGGCTACGTCCACGCCAACCCAATCAACTACGCCGATCCTTCTGGCTACAATGCCGCGACATTGCCCTTCCCAGCGCCAATACCTGTGCCGGCACCACCGGAAGCCCCGACACGCACCGGCGCTGGTGGAGCCTTGGGAGAATATGTCGGGCTGCTCGGCGCAATCATTGGCCTCATGGCGGCAGTTATCCAACTCGCCGAAGAGATTAAATGTGTCTACTACCGCGTTTCAAGTATTCTTGCAGCGGTCGCTCACGATAAAATAGTCCTGCTGGCACTCGACGCGATCGCGCCGAAACGATGTATCATTCCGATCCTGAAGGTGCCACGTCCGGCAATGCCATTCACCGCTGACCATATTCAAGATGCGCAAGACGCCGGATATCCGATGCTCCTCACCTATGGAGGGCCGGGCAGCAGTGGCCCGAATCGCCGCGCGGCGTGTACTCCGCAGCGCAAAGCTCAGCTGCGACCACTGACGTGCGATGAGTATCCGTTCGCATCGACACAGCAGGGTGGCGCGGGCGCATCCACACGTGGTGTGCCGGGCTCGGAAACTTCCCCACAGGGCAGTTTGCTCAGTGGCTTCTATAGTAGAAACGGCCTGAAGCGAGGCGATCCCTTCATCGTGGTCGTAGTTCCGTAGCAAGCCAGCTTCTATGTAAGTCCCTCATAAGCGAAGAGACGGCGAACATGAACTCGCCGTCTCTTCGCTTATGATTGGTTAGGGCGCTCCGGATCTGAAGTAGGTATTACGGATCGCCGGTGGTCTTCGGCGGCTTTGTTGCCGGCGTCGTGATCATGTATGCAACGGCGCTGCTGGTGCCAGCATAAACGGTCGTTCACGACTGCGTATCTCCCAATGTAGTACAAGGAGCGACTCCGATGACGTTCGGAGTCGCTCCTTGTTTGTGTGGACTTGCTCGGCACGCAGCACATACGACGGCGTGTTCAACGGCCCAGGCGTTTGGCACCGTCAGGTACTCGCTCCTGGAAAATTATCTCGCCCGCAGTGCGGCCGGCAATCGTGCCGGAAGTGCACCCCTTGGAGGTTTAGCGCGTCACCGTTGTCTCCTCGGTATCCGTGTTATTGGCGGTGTTCGGATCGGGCGACAGGCTGCGTACCTGCGCGGTGTTGGTAATGATGCCGGCCTTCTTCGGCGTGACGATCAGGGTGACCGTCACCTGGGCTCCGTTGCTCAGGTCTCCCAGCGTGCAGGAGACCGTGCCGCCGGTCTGGACGCAACTTCCAGCGGTGGATGCTGCGGAGACAACCTGCACATTCGCGGGTAACGAGTCGATCACCTGCACATCTTCGGCCAGGCCAGGGCCAGTGTTCGTGACGACGATCGTATAGGTAAGCCGTGCGCCCCTGGTCGCCGGGTCAGGCGAGTCTGATGTTGTCACCGCTACGTCGGCGGCAGGACGGTCGTCGTGCGCGAAGATTCCGCCGTTCGCACCAGGAACCAGGGTATCGGAGCTTGATTCGAACGCGGTGACGAGGCCATCGTCCGAAATCGTCGGCCACTCGCTCTCGGAATTCCCCTGCGCGCCGGCTGTGCTGACGCTCACGCGCACGATCGTTCCAGCCTGGCGGTCGCGCACGTAAATATCGCGGCGGTTGTTGGTATCCCCCGGAACCAGATTCGTCGCCAGCGAGAAAAAGGTGACGAAGCGTCCATCAGGCGTGATGTCGGGATGCTCGCTGAGGAAGTCTGCCGGTTCGCCCGTGCTTGTCGCGCTCACGCGCTCGAACGTGCCGGTCACGCGATCCTTCACGAGAATGTGCGACTCGTGGTTTCCATCCCCGATCAGGTTCCCCGTATTCGTGTGGAATACCACAAACCGGCCGTCGGCGGTGACTTTCGGCAGATCGCTGGTGCCGTCGCCGGGATTGCCCGCCGCGTCTTCGCTGATGCGCTCCGTCGTGCCCGTTGCCCGATCGTGCAGATACACCTGATGTCCAAACTGGAGTCCGGGGACGAGGTTGTCGGCGAACGAGCTAAACACGACAAAGCGCCCGTCAGCACTGATGTCAGGCCGATGGCTCAGGCTGTTGCCCGCTTCGTCGGCGCTGTTGACGCTCACCATCTCGATCGTTCCGGTCACCCGATCATGCACATAGATCTGATCCGTGAATAGGAATGGATTCGCCCCTGGGACGAGATTCTGGGCATCCGAATCGAAGGCGACAAACCGGCCGTCGGCACTGATCGCGGGACCCTCGCTGATCCCGTCGGCCTCGTTCCCGGCGCTGCTCACGCTGACGCGTTCAGTGGTGCCCAGCAGACGGTCGCGCACGAACACGTCAGCTTGCTGGTTTCGGTCCCCCGAGACGAGATTATCAGCCTGCGATACGAAGGCCACGAAGCGACCGTCGGCGCTGATCGCGGGGTAGGCCGCCGCACCCACCAAACCGCTGTCATTGTTTCCCTGACGTTCACGACTATCCTCGCTGACGCGCTCGGTCACGTTGGTCAGGCGATCATGGACGAAGGTATCCGCGAACCCGTTGGTGTCACCAGGGACCAGGTTATCGGCCAGCGACACGAACGCTACGAAGCGACCGTCTCCGCTGATCGCCGGCATGTCGCTCTGGTTATTCGCTCCGGTGCCATCGCTGCTGACGCTGAGCCACTCCGTCACTCCGGGCGGGTGAGCGCGGACAGCCAGGGGGATCAGCAAGCCAGCCACGAGCAGGAGCGCGATCCTCCATCGCACGAAATTGGGCACCCGAGGTGTGCGCAAAACATCGTGCGCTCCCCGTCCAGTGGAACGTGGGCGGGGTTGGTCCATCTGCCTGGGCATAAGGTCCCTCCTTGGCGTGTAGAGGCATCGTCAAACAGCTGTGAGCATATCGGTACGTGGCGACGGATCACTGGTGAGCGAGCGCGTGTGGTCGGCATGGGGCAGCGGCGTGGGGCGTAGCACGACCAGCCTTACCCTCTATACGACCCGGCGGACGCCTCCGAATCTATGCTCCACAGGTCCCGCCGACTCGGCTCCGTCCTCCGCAGCGGCAGATTGATCAGCTGAACCTCGTTCGGAGGATAGGGCACATCGACCGTGACCGGCGTGTCCTGGGTGAGCATCCAATAGCTCCCCGTTGTCGCGTCGTCGACGAATTGCATCCGCCCGGTGACGCTGCGTCCATCCCCGCTGCTCTGCACCGGCCGCGAGATGCGGACTTGTTGGGTCGAGACCGAGCCAAACCACCACGCATCGACGTGCGGGAACGCCTGCGCAAAGGCCAAGGTGTGCCAAAACTCCCAGGCCGAGGTCGTCGCGTGCGTGGCCGGGCGATTAGCTCGGCCGTGCCGAACAAGAACCTAACAAGAGTCATGAAGTGTTTACAACAGATGATACTTGGGCAGCGCCTTACTGGTATGGGCTGAGAGCCGGGTGGCTCCCAGCAATCAGCACAGTACACACAACATGCCACGCTTCACGTAGGGTGAAGCGTGGCATGTGGAGATGCGTGGTGTTACTTGACGAAGATCGATTGCGTGAGGTGGGCGTAGCTCGGCGCGCCAATCACGAAGTAGGCAGTGAACGTCAGGCTCGTACCCGGCGCGATGCTGGGCGAGGTGTAGTAGGGGAACGGTCCTGAACCGATCGTGATGTTTTTGCTGACCCAGGCGCTGCCGCTAAAGTAGGCAAACTGCACATAATGCGTCTCACCTGGAATGGCCGGCGGCGGTGTCAAAACCATCTGCACGGCGCGGTTGGCGTTGGTGTTATTGGTGACCGTAACGGTGGTTTTATACACAATGCCCCAGTTGCCAAGGTTGCTGATGCGGCCGGTGGCATCAGCCGTAGTGGCGCTAAATACCCAGGGCTGGCCTGTGGCCGGGTTGATGGCGTCGGGCTGCGTGAACGAGGCCATGTCGCTGCCGATGCCGTTGAGATTGTTGCCCTTGTCGATGCTGCTGATCCAGGATCGGCCGGTCTTCGTGCCGCCGTACGACTGGTAGGTAACTGGCAAGTAGGTGTTGACATCAGCCGAATCAATCGAGTAGTTAACGCTGGCGAGAGCAGCCGTTCTTGAACTAACACCTTTATACACCCGGCGCTCATCCTGGCCGTCGAAGCGCTGCACATAGCCCTGCGAGTAGTAGCTACCCGGCAGCCCTGCGAAGTTCGTATAGGCGACGTGGCGGATCAGCAGCTTGCCGAAATCAATATCGAAGTCGACCACGCCGCTGAAGCTGCCGGTCACACTATCCCAGCGCAACCAGTAGGTTCCGCCCGGCGCGATGTTCTGCTGGAGGAAGTTACTGCCGTTATAGTTGCTGAAGACCTGCACAAAGGGCGTCCCTCCGCCCTGACCGGTCGATGCGTTAAAGCCGCTCACAAACCCTTTGCCGCGAATCGTGAGCCGCGCCGTCGTGCTGCCGTTGTTGTAGAAGAAGATACCGTAGCCGATCGGGCTGCCGTAGCCGTTGGAGTGCTCGAAGAAGTCGCGGTAGCGTCCGCCGTCTGCGCCTTGCACCGAGAGGATCGTCGGCCCCTGGTTGCTGGCATTGCGGATCAGGTCAGCCATGTCGTCGCGGATCAGCTTCTCGGGATTGTTAACATAGATCAGGCTGCGCGAGGCGCTAGGATTGTTCGGCTCATAGGTGCCGCCGGTATACGCGATGGTTTGGGTGGTCGAGGCCAGCGCGATATTGTTGGGGGTCAAAACCACACTGCCGATTAGCGACAGGAATAAGAGCAGGAACGCATAGCGCGTCCGGGCATGGGGACGAACCGTGGTCATCATTGATCGTTTCCTTATTGGTCAATACTTGAGATGTACCATGCTTCGGGTTTTCCGATGACCAAGAACACATCTCGTTAGTGATGCGATTGATCCGCTGGGTTGCATCCGGCGGGGTACTGATGACCGCAGTGTGCCACGCGTGGCACGTCGAACCACTCGCTGTGTGCAGGGCTTCCGGGGCGATAAAGCACCGAAGCCAACGGTCAGGTTTCGTACACTTCATGACGAGGTCTGACCTGTACTCCGGCGTGTCGATAGCCAGGTGGGTTTTCCAGGCCCCTGGTGATCACCAGGAGCCTGGGCGTGCGGGGAACGCTTGGTTAGTAGGTGCAGCCGCTGGTGGGCAGGCTCGACGGGCTGGGCACGGTCGTGCCGTCGTAGATCGCCAGCAGCATGTTCTGCGGGCAGCGGCTGACGCCGCCGTACTTGATCGCAAAGTGCAGGTGCGGGCCGGTCGAGTTGCCGGTGTTGCCGGAGTAGCCCAGCAGCTGGCCGGTGTTGACGGTACCGTTCGCCGCGACAAAGCTGTTCAGATGGCAATAGGTGTAGGTCGCGCCGTCGTTGCCGGCCACGCTATAGCCATTGCCGCAGGAGCTACCGCTCAAGCGGGTTGCCGTGCCACCTCGCGTCGCATACACGGCGGTGCCGGTGCTGACCGGCAGGTCGATCGCCGGGTAGTCGTGGTGCGGATCGTCGTACTCGCTGCGGGGCAACACGCTCTTGGCAATCGGCAGGGAGTAGCCGCCGGTGCCGCCAGTGCTGGACGAGCCGACCAGGTGTTCCCAGGTTGTCGGGCCGACGGTCGTGCCGCCGGTGAGCGCGTGCTTGGATTTGAAGTCGGTGACGGCGTTGCTGGTAGCGCTTCCGTATGCACCATCGACCACAATGCTGGTGTAGCCGTTCTTGTTGAGCTGGACTTGCAGCCCGCGCACCGCTTCGCCGCTGGAGCCAACATCGACCGTGACGACGAGCTTGGACCAGGTGTTCGGGCCGACGATACCGTCAGCCACGAGGCCGTTGGCGCTTTGGAAGCTGATCACCGCCGACTTGGTGGCCGGGCCAAAGTCGCCGTCGGCGACAATCGTGCTGCCACGCTGGCGGAGCAGATGCTGGATTGTCTTGACGTTCGGTCCGGCGTCGCCCTCCCGTTCAATGGTCCAGGTGGTCGTGTGTGCCGAAGTCGGCGTGCTGGTGCCCAGCATCGACGCCAGGACGAACATCAGGGTCAGCAGCGCCGCGAACAAACCGCGACGAGACGAGCGATAGCTTTGGATCATAACCTCTCCTTGATTTTCCCTGAAAAGATTCAGGGTTGCTAGAAAAAAACCGACTGATCGGGAGTTCGAGAGGAGCAGTGCGAGGAGCTGCTCCCTTACTGATCGCGCTGCCTGGGGGTGCGCGCGACCACGGAACAAGGGTGGAGCAGTGCGAGGAGCTGCTCCCTTACTGATAGGTTGTGTTTTGTTCGCTTAGTTGTAATCCCAGTACACGGTGCGCACGCCGAAATCAGAGGTGCTGGCATAGCCCATCTGCTTCACGGTCGCCTCGGTCAGATCGAACTCGCGATCGCCAACGTATGGTCCGCGATCAATAACTGTTGCTGCTACGATCACGCCGTTCTTGCCCTGGAACTTCAGCCGCGTGCCACAGGGCATTGTCTTGTGGGCTACGCCGATGGTGGTGGTGTAGAGGGTCTGACCACAGGCGGTCGTGTTGCCGTAAAAGCCAGGCCCGTACGACGAAGCCAGCGCGGTCTTCCAGGCGCCGCCCGACGGATTAGAGCCGGTCAACTCCTGCCAGGTGGTGGGGCCAACCGTGGTACCGCCCGTGAGCGCGTGCTTGGACTTGAAGTCGGTGACGGCGCTGCTGGTGGCGTTGCCATACACGCCATCGACCGCCACGCTGCTGTAGCCGTGCTTGTTGAGCTGGACTTGCAGCCCACGCACCGCCTCGCCTGTCGAGCCCACATCCACCGTCACCACCAGCTTGCTCCACGTGTTCGAGCCGACCACGCCATCCGGTGTCAGGCCGTTAGCGCTCTGGAAGCTCTTGACCGCCGACTCGGTGGCCGGACCGAACGCGCCGTCAGCCGTGATGGTCGAGCTGCGCTGCCGCAACAAGTGCTGCACCGTCTTGACGTTCGGCCCATTATCGTTGAGCCGTACGGTTGGCCAGCTAGCGAGTGCTGCTGCCGGCGTGGCTATGCCCAGCCCAACCATGAGTATGAAGGCTAAGGTGAGGAGTGTCGCTACCAGACGGCGGCGCGACGATTGACTAGATCGAACCATGATCTCTCCTTCAAGCTTTGGAAACCGGTTTCCATATTTCGATTCTAACAAGTAGCAATAAATTGTCAAATAAAATTAACTTCG
>DASWTQ010000553.1:0-2283 GCA_036402055.1 Herpetosiphonaceae bacterium | reverse complement strand
CCCGGAGGCGCACGGTTGGGTCTTGTTGGGAGATCGCCCGGATCAGCCAGTCGAGGCCGCTGGGCGGCATGCTGCGCGGGGCGGTCTCCTCGCTCGGCAGGCTGTGCAGCTCGGCGGTCGGGTTGTGGGTAATCAGCCCTTGCTGCTGTGCCCAGGTGAAGAAGGCGCGCAGGCTGGCCAGGGCCCGGTTCAGGGTGGCCGGCTTCGCGCCGTCGTCACGCTGCCGCTCCATCTGCCAGCGGCGCAGATCTCGGTCGAGCACGAGCGGCAGGTCAAAGCGGAGTTGGTGATCGGCCTCCCACCAGCTGATGAATCCCAGGAGGTCGGCCCGCGCCGCGCGGATCGTGGCCGGCGCAACGGCCTGGCTGCGCAGCGCATGACGCCCGCTGTGCCGCGATGACTGATTCTCGTCCGAGATGGCTGGCCCTAGCTGGGGACATCGCGGACACCTTGTGCCTGCCTTGGGGCATACAAACGGGCGTAGGCACCGTGCACGTCCCGTGTTCGGCGCACACACTCGTCGCAGAATCCTGCGCGGTGTCCAGCATCTGCATGGTCGTACCAGCTCGGAACGCGTGATCGCGTTACGCGACCGGCAACGGTGGCCCCAGCAACTCCATCCCATGGGCGCGCCACAATGCTGGATCTTGGGGGGGCATGGCGTTGGCCTTGGTGACTTCCCGGAAGAAGGCTTCCATGTGTCCAGCCGGCAGAAACGTGATTAGCATCCGGCCCCGTGTTGCCCCGACATAGGCCCAGACATGGGGGATCTTGCGCGGTGCCAGGAGCGAATCGCCGGGCTTCAGGCTGAAGCGGTCGTCGCCGACCTCGATGATGAACTCACCTTCGAGCGTGTAAAACCATTCATCTTGGTCATGATGCACATGGCGCGCCGGGCCGCCTTTCGCATGGAACGTGTTTTCGAGGATGAACAGACCCGTGCTGTCGTGGGGAACGACCTTAAAGTCGATCGTGCTAATGCCCAGCCCGCGCTGCTCCCCGAATCGGTCTTCACCAGCTGCAATGTGCAGCGCCGGAGTGGCGGCGGGACCTGCCGGATGGTGCGAAGATGCGCTCATACCCGTCCTTTGCCTGTGGGTGACAGGCACTTGATGCGGCCAAGGGGATCATCTCCCGATCCACTCTACCGTACCCGTCAAGCGAGGCACTGATGGCTTAAGCGACGACGATGCGCAGGTGACGCCGGACAGGGGATGATCCGAGGCAGACACGTCGCATCCTCCGATCGCCGCATCACGTGATGCCGAGCAGCTCCCGAAACAGGCAGCACTGGCCCAGCCCAGGCACCCTCCCTCACCGAATCCGATTCGCGTCCTCCAGCGCCGCCCGCAGATCGTCCTCGGTTGGCTTGCCATACTTGAGCGTCGTCGCCACGCGACTATGCCCCAAGATCGTCTGAATATGCGCCGGACTTGCCGTCTTCCACATCCGATAGGCGAGGCCGTGCCGCAGCGGATGCGGACTGATCGCCGCGACCTGTCGTGCTAACGCTTCCAATTCCACGATCCGCTCCAGGCTCGACTCCTTCGCGGCCTGGGCCTGGATACGCTCGGCAGCAACTCGCCCCAGTTCGGTCAGGTGCTTGCGCATCGCGTTTGGCGTTAACCCTGGCTCCCACGGCTGCCCGGCTTTGGCGACGTTCCGCTTCATCAGGAGCGCCGCACGCTCGGCTTCGCTCCCGATCCGAGGTTGACCCTGGGGGCAGCGCACCTTGAGGTAATCCCGAAACGTACGGACTACGCCTGCGGTGAGCGGCACGCGGCGCGCATGCCGTTCCTTGCCACTGCGCACGGTGAGCATCGCGCCGTCGAGATCGAGATCTCGCAGCTGCACATCTGCCGCTTCCTGGGCGCGTAGGCCGCAGTCACTCAAGAGCGCGAGCAGCGCGAGATCCCGGAGGCGCGTGGTGGCATCTTGCGCGCCGATCGCCCGGAGTAGCCAATCGAGTGTGGGCGGCGGCACACTGCGCGGGGCAATGTCGTGGAGCGGCAGATCGTGCAGATCGGCGGTCGGGTTGTGGGTGATCAGCCCTTGTTGCTGTGCCCAACTGAAGAAGGCGCGCAGGCTGGCCAGCGCCCGGTGGAGGGTGGCCGGCTTCGCGCCGTCGTTGCGCTGGCGGTGGATCTGCCAGCGACGCAGATCTCGGTCGAGCACGAGCGGTAGGTCAAAGCGGAGCTGGTGATCTCCCTCCCACCAGGTGATGAAGCCCTGAAGGTCGGCCCGCGCTGCTCGGATCGTCGCCGGCGCGACGGCCTGGCCGCG
>DASWTQ010000552.1:0-1787 GCA_036402055.1 Herpetosiphonaceae bacterium | reverse complement strand
ACGCTGCTGCGGCAAGACGCGGCGCAGGTCGGCGCAGTGGCGATCGACTGGCCGGAGTGGTTCGACGCCTATCCGCACACGCAGGAGAATCCGTTCTTTGCGCAGATGCTGGCAGCGCAGGCCGACGACGCCGTGGCCGGGCAGGATAGCCCACTGGTGGCGCGCTTCTCGCGGAGCACGCTGCTGATGCTGCCGGAGCCTGAGCAGCTGCCGGCGCTCAATAGCTATGTTCGCGAGCAGATCGCGCGCGTGCTGCGGCTACCGCTGGCAATGCTCGATCCCGAGCAGCCGATCAATAGCCTGGGCCTCGACTCGATGATGGCGGTCGAGCTAAAGAATCGCATCGAAAGCGACCTGGGCAGCGCTCCATCGATCGTGACCTTCTTGCAGGGCGCGAGCATCAGCGACGTGACCAAACAGCTGCTGGAGCGAGTCGCCGTGGAGCAGGAAGCTGCGCCGGTGCCGATTGTAGCCGCGCAGGACGAGCAGCTCGTGGCGCTGGCGACCGACGACGATACGCTGGCGCTGCTGGCGAACCTCGATCACCTCTCTGATACCGACATCGATCTATTACTCGACAAGATGCTGTAACGCTGGCAACCTTGAGCGGCGGCACCCGCGAACAACGCCGCCGCTCAAGCCGACACGCTTGCCGATTCGGCCTGCGCTCCAGCGTTCTCTGTGTTTCCAAAGCACGAATCGAGCTGCTGTGCATCGTCCGCAATCGGCATACCAGATGACGTGACACCACAAGGGATTGAACGGATGAGCATGACGAACAACCGGGCCGAACTTTCGCCGGAAGAGAAACGAGCATTGCTGGCGCAGCTGCTGCGCAAAAAGGCCGCCGCTACTATAACAACCCATCCGCTTTCTGCCGCGCAGTACGGCCTGTATTTTCAGCACAACTTCACGCCGGGCAACGTGGCGTTCAATCTCATGTACGCGCTGCGGATCTGGTCGGCGGTCGATGTGCCGGCGCTGCATCGTGCGTTCCAGGCGATTGTCGATCGTCATGCTTCGCTGCGCACCACCTATGCCGCGCGCGATCACGAGCATGTGCAACAAATTCACGGGCATCAGGCGGTAGCGTTTGAGCCGATCGATGCCGCAAGCTGGAGCTGGGAGCAGCTTACCGAGCGCATGCTGGCGGCGGCGGATCAGCCCTTCGATCTCCATCGCGGCCCGCTTCTGCGCGTGTATCTCTTCTCGCAGGCCGGCGATCGGCATGTGCTGCTGATCGTCGTGCATCATATCGCCGTCGATCTGTGGTCGCTGGATCTGGTGATGGATGAGCTGCGCCAGTGCTATGCTGCCGCGCGCAGCGGCACCTCCGCGTCGCTGCCGCCCTTGCAGCTGCAATACACCGACTACGTGCACTGGGAGGCCAAGCTGCTGGCGAGCGCCGAGGCCGAGCGGCTCTGGTCCTACTGGCAGCGCCAGCTAGCGGGTGAGCTTCCGACGCTGAATTTGCCGACCGATCGACCGCGCCCGCCGCTTCAAACCTATCGCGGCGCTGCCGAGACGATTAAGCTTAGCTCAGCGCTGACCGGCCGCTTACGAATGCTGGCCAGGGCGGAAGGCGCGACGCTCTACATGGTGGTGCTGGCGGCTTATCAGGCGTTGCTGCATCGCTACTCCGGCCAGACCGACTATTGTATCGGCTCGCCCACCGTGATTCGTGGCCGCCGCGAGCTGGAGTCGATCGTCGGCTGCTTCGTCAACTATGTGGTGCTGCGCGCCGACTGTGCGGGCAATCCTGCGTTCACCACGCTGCTGCGTCGTGT
>DASWTQ010000551.1:0-11556 GCA_036402055.1 Herpetosiphonaceae bacterium | reverse complement strand
CCGGCAGTACGCCGGGTCCGCGTCGAGCATCGCTCCGATCTCGCGGTAGGTGTAGTCAAACACGTCGTGAAGAATCAGCACGGCGCGCTCAAGCGGTGTGAGGCGCTCAAGCAGCAGCAAAAAGGCGAACGACATCGAGTCGGCGTCGTCGAGCACGGCGCTGGGGTCCGCTGTGTTGACGACAAGCGGCTCGGGAAGCCACGGCCCAATGTAGGTTTCACGCCGCGCCCGCGCTGAGCGCCGCTCGTCGATGCATAAGCGCGTTACGATGGTCAGCAGATACGCTTTGGCCGACTCCACGTGTGCCGGCGGTACCTGATGCCAGCGCAGAAATGCTTCCTGGACCACGTCGTCGGCGTCCATGGCGCTGCCGAGCATCCGGTAGGCCAGGGCAAACATGAGCGGCCGGTGCTGATCGAACGCCTCAGTGCGCGTATCTGCTTCGCTGCCAACGCTCATTCGGTCGCTCGATGGGGCTGATACACGCCCGGCTGCGAGCGGAATGACACCGACAATCGGTTCCAGCCATTGATGACCAGAACGGCAAAGGTCAGATCGACGATCTCCACGTCGCTAAAATGCTCGCGAACCTGCGCATAAAGGTCGTCGCTCACCTGGTCTTCAGAGAGCAGCGTGACGGCTTCAGTCCAGGCCAGCGCTGCCCGCTCGCGCTCAGTATAGCCGGGCGACTCGTGCCAGGCATTGAGCAAATAAAGCCGCGCCTCGTCCTCGCCTGCGGCCCGCGCATCTTTCCAATGCATATCGATGCAGAACGCGCAGTGATTGATCTGTGATGCTCGCAGCTTGACCAGCTCAAGCAGCGACGCTTCAAGGCTGCAATGCTTGAGATACGCGTTCAGGTGCAGCATCCGCTTGTAGGCTTCCGGCGCGAGTGTCGCATAAGCAAGACGTGGTTGCATGGGTATCCTCCTCTGATACAGTCTATCGTTGCCACGATGATCACTCCGTAGCTGGAAATAAGACGAGATAGGTACCCCGAAGTGTGACAGATCAAACCAGAATCGCGGACGATCCCATCGCGAATTGAACGCCTTGCTTACCGTTCATCGGCGGCGTCAAGTCGTGACCACTGGAGCACCATCGTGCGCTGCGCCTCGGTGGCCGGCGCTGGACGCAGGCGATCGGGCGTGGGCAGGCGCAGCTGAGCGAGCCGATTCAGCGCTGCCGGACCTGCCAGGCCATGCCGTACCAGGTAGCAGCCGATCACGGTGCCGGTCCGGCCAATCCCGCCACGGCAGTGAACATAGACACATTGCTCGCGGGCCAGGGCAGCGTCGAGCAGATTCAGAGTGGCGCGCATGGCGGCGGGTGTTGGCACATCCTGATCCCGGATTGGCATCGCGACGTGCGTGATCGCGGCGTCGGGCGCGACTAGCGGCAGCAGTGTGGCGTAGGACGGAACGCCGTACTCGCCTGGCTCGGTCAGGTCGATGAACAGCGTCACCCGGGCGGCAAGCACGCGCCGCAGCTTCCGGGTCGCCACCGCGCGGTCCACGGCTCCCGGCGACTCACCGGCCAGCAGACGGCCGGGCAGGACCCAGTAGGAGCCGGGCATCGGGCGGCGTGGCGCGTCGAGATCAGTGCGCGGCAAGTCCATCATCAGGTTGCTCTCTGTCTTGTGTCATATCCTGTCACACGGCCATGCGACAATCAAGCTACCACAAGAGCACAGCGATCACAAGGAGGTAGCTATGTGGCGACACGGCGATGTATTAATTGCGGCGATTTCCAAAATGCCGGCTGACGCGAAGCCACGGCCCGGCACAATCCTGGCCTACGGCGAGATCACAGGCCATAGCCACCGCCTTCAGAATCCAGAAAGCGCCGAGCTTTGGGAGGCCGGCGGCCGATTATTTCTGCGCATCCTGGCCGAGTCGGCGACGGTTGTCCACGAAGAGCACAAGCCGATCACGCTGCCGCGCGGCACCTATCGCGTCTGGATGCAGCGAGAATACACGCCGGCCGAGATCCGAACGGTGGTGGACTAATGCGCTGGCCTTTTGCTCGATCGTCGACCACCGCGTCTGAGCCGTCGCCAATATCGGCAGAGGAGGCCAAGAAGCGCATCCTGAAAGGCAACGCGCCGCGTGGCCTGCATGTGCGCGGTCATCTTAACCTCGCCGGCTGCCGCGATCTCCAGACGCTGCCGCGTGGCCTCAGCGCCGCCAGCATCGACCTGAGCGGCTGCGTCAATCTCCGCGAGCTGCCGTACGACCTGACCGTCGGACGTTTGAATCTCAACGGCTGCTCGCGTCTGTGTGGCCTGCCCGACGGACTGCGCTGCTTTGAGCTGAGCGCGTGCAACACGCGGCTGCGCACGCTGCCATCCACGCTCCAGGTCACCAATCGGCTCGATCTCAGCGGCTGCACCGAGCTTACGTCGCTGCCGGATAATCTCAAGGTCGGATCGCTGGTGCTGCGTGATTGTGCCAGTCTGCGGGCGCTGCCTGAAGGTCTTGATACGCATTTCCTCGATATTTCGGGCTGCACACAGCTTACAGACTGGCCGCGCCGCGCGTGTGTGCGCATCGGGCGGCTGAATGCGCGTGGCTGTACCCGGCTTGTGTCGCTGCCGCCCTGGCTGACGCATGTGGCGCAGCTTGACATCAGTGGATGCAGCAATCTTCAGCGCTTGCCTGAGACATTAATCGTCAGCTCGTGGATCGACGTGGCGCATACCAGCCTCACCGAGCTGCCGCCGCAGCTTCAGTCGGTGCCGCTGCGCTGGCGCGGCGTGCCGATCACGCCACGGATCGCGTTTGAGGCCGAGACGCTGACCGCCGATGAGGTGCTGGCTCAGCCGAATGCCGAGTTGCGGCGGGTGCTCCTGGAGCGCATGGGCTATGGCGCGTTTCTGGCGACGGCTCAGGCGATGATCCTGGATCAGGACGAAGATCCGGGTGGCGAGCGCCGGCTGCTGAAAGTTCCGCTGGTGGGCGATGAAGATCTGGTCTGTGTCGCGGTCTACTGTCCGTCGACCGGCCGCCAGTATTTGATTCGCGTCCCGCCGACCATGCGCAGCTGTCGCCAGGCCGTCGCCTGGATCGCGGGCTTCGACAATCCCGACGACTATCAGCCCTTAGCTGAAACGTGATCCGCACGCAGCCAGAGCGGCGTGGCCGGAATCCGTTCCAGCACGCCCGCGCCAAACACATCATACAGCTTGAGCTGATCCAGGTGGACATAACCGATATGGCAGCCGCACGTCGCATTGCTACACGGTCGCGGCTGTAGCGCCGACGCCCAATCCGGCTCGTACAGGTTGCCGATCGGCGTTTTCACAAAATGGCAGCGCCGCATCGTGCCATCGCCATCGACCGAGATCACGGACTCTCCGGTACGACATGCGCGGCCCTCAGACGGATGGCGGACGGTGTTGATCGGAAATAGCGGATCGATCGCCGTGAAGATCTCAAGATCGTCGGCGGTGTAGTAATCGTCCTGCCGTTTGTAGGCATTGATCCAGAGGTAGACATGCGCCGGAAGCTCAGCGCGCAGCGCCGCGATCTCCGCCGTGTGTTCGGTCAGGCCCACCACACCGACGCTGAAGCGAACACCCCGGCGGTCTAGCTCCGCGCACCTGGCGAGGAACCGCGCGCGCGTGATCTGCGACGGATGGTAGGTGGCCCAGATGCCCAGGCGCGTTTTGTCGCAGTCCTCGACCCAGTCGAGCCGGCACGAGAGATTGGTCTGGATCGCGACTTTGGTCACGTGCGCAAGCCGGGTGAGCGTCGCGATCGCCTGCTGGTAGCGTTTGCGGATCAGCGCCTCGCCCCAGGGCGTGAAAAACACGCCGATCTGATGATCGGGCTGGGCGGCAACCCAGGCCACAAACCGCTCAAGGGCGGCGCGATCGTGCTCGTGCTCGGCTGCGGTCTCGCGATGCTTGGCGAACGGGCAGTAGACGCAGGCGTAGTTGCAGCTCGACAGCGGGCCACGGTACAGAATCGACAGGTTCATCGCAGCTCAAACTCCTTCATCCGATCGCTGACTCTGGCGGCGTAGAGCCACGGCCCGATCGTGTCGGATCGCTCCAAACCAGCGGCCGAGAGCCGAATCGTCGTCTCGCTCACGGTGGCAAGGTCATGCTCCGGCAGCTCGTTAAGCTCCGGGAAATCGGCCAGTGCCTCAGAGCTGAAGCGGGCGCGGTAATCCGCCAGCGACAAGCCTGGCTCCTGGAGCAAGGACTGAATCAGATAGCGGCGGCGCTGATCTTCCAGATCCAGCCACGTGCCGTAGTCCGCTACATCAAATGCCGCCGCTGGCCGCGCGATGTAATCGTTCAGGATCGCCCGCACGCCGGTAGCACCAACCGCGTACTCGCTGGAATAGTGCAGGGCGCGGGTATAGGATCGCGCGCCGCAGCCAAGCCCGACCATTCCGTCGTTCTGGCAGCAGTAGACCGGCCCGTCCTCGGCCGGCGCGTGAGGAGCGCGAAACATGCGCATCGAGATCTGGGTATAGCCGGCGTTTTGCAGCAGAGCGCGGCCTGCCCGATAGCACGCCAGGCGCAGCGCGTCCCAATCGGTGTCGGTGGGATCGGCAGCGGAACGACGACCCAGGCCGGTCAGCGGCCGGATATAGAGCGGATACAGGTACAGCTCTTCCGGCGCGAAGCGCAGCGCAGCCTCCAGCGTCGCGATCCAGCTAGCCACGGTCTGCTCCGGCCCGCCGTAGATCAGGTCGATGTTCAGCGTGGGAAAGCCCACCGTTCGAATGTGATCCAGCGCCTGCGCGACCACCGTCGCCTGCTGTGGCCGTCCAATCGCTTTGACCTCGGCGTCGTCAAAGCTCTGCACGCCGATGCTGATGCGATCGACGCCGCGCTGCCGCAGCACACGCAGGCGATCCAGCGTGGCGGTGCCGGGCGACGTTTCTACCGAGACCGGAATGCGGGTCGGGTCGACGCCGTAGATCTGCTCGGCAATGTCGAACAGCCGGTGCAGCTCGGCGGGATCGAGAAAGGTTGGCGTGCCGCCGCCGATCGCCAGCCGCGCAAAGGATGCCGGACCCAGCGCAGCGCGTACCTGGCGGGCCTGTCGCTCAAGCGCGTCGAGATACTGCGACGGCAGGCTCCTGCCGGGATCGACCGTCGTGAACAGGTTGCAGAAGCCGCAGCGCATCTCGCAGAACGGCACATGCAGGTAGAGAAAGAGCGCGTCGCGGGGCTCGGCCTGCCACACATCGCGCAGCGGCACGGGCGGATCAAGCGGCCGGTAGGCTTGCTTGTGCGGATACGAGTAGGCATATGCCAGATAGGGCGTGGCGCGCAGCAGATGGGCTAGCTCGGTCATACAGCGATCTCCGGGAGCAGAAATTCCGCGTAGGGCACGGTCCAGACGACGGGATGGGCCAGCCGGTGGCCGGTGTAGCCGTCGTCGCCATAGGCCGTGCCATGGTCGGAGCAAAGAATCGCCAGCGCCGGGCCGCGACGTTGCAGCGCCGCAAACAGGTCTGGCAGCTGACGGTCGACATATGCGAGCGCGGCGGTCTGTGTCGCCACCGAGTCCTGGTCCGCGCCGGGCAGAAAGATACAGTTTGGCTGATGAAGCGCCGATATGTTCACAAACAGAAACACGCGGCGCTCACGCGGGAGTCGCCGGAGGATCTCGACCGCAAGCTGAACTTGATGTCGTGTCGAGTCGGGATCGGTAACGCCAAGCGCGGGAGACCAGTGACTTTCGGCGAAGAGGCCGGGCAGGACGCTGCTTAGCGCATTTTGCTTGTTGAAGAAGCCCACGCCGCCGATGCAGATCGTATGGTAGCCCTGCGCTGCAAGGCCATGCACCAGATCCGGCGCGTCGAAAACGAATGTTTGCGAGCTGATCGTCTCGCTGCCGGCAAAGCGCATTGCAAACAGGCGCGGATGCGGGCCAGGCGCGGCGGGCGTGGGCAGAAAGCCGGCAAAAAACGCGTGGTGAGCGGCGTAGGTAAAGCTGCCGGGCGAGTGGCGCGGCTCCCAGGCGGAATTCGGCAGCACCTCCGCCAGGTGCGGCGTGAGCCCGGCCGCGAGCGCATCGCGGGCCACGTCGTAGCGCAGCGTATCGAGTGTGATGAACAAAATGCTATGCGTGCCGACCAGAGCTTGAGCGTTGATCATAAGCTTTTGTGATATGCCAGCGCTCAAGCGCTGCCAGAATCTCGGCGGTGTACGTGTCCTGTCCCTCGTCCAGCACGCCCGGCAGCAGATCGCCGAATGCATTTACTTCGAGTACTGCGTGCTGCCGATAATCTGCGCGAATCAACAGATCGACGCCGGCGTACAGGTTCGGGCCGAGCGCAGCAACCGTACGCGTGCAGGTATCCATCGCGGCATTCCAGGCTGCAAGGCCCATACGACTGCGTACAGCGGCCACGTCGCCGCGCTCGTTCAGCAGGTGCAGATTGGTCATCGGGCCGCGACTCAGCCGCACCACCACATGCCGAGCCCGCCCGCCGATCACGACCACGCGCAGATCGAATCTGCGGTCGGCAATGCCCGCCTTGGGCAGCCACTGCTCCACATGGACGCGCTCCCGACACAACGCGTCGATCAGCACCTGAATATCGCGCTGGTCGCGGTAGGCGCGCAGACGCCGAGAATTATACAGCCGAAGCTCGCCGCGCTCGTGGACCATTTCAACCGTGGTCAGCGCCAGCTGCCGGTCGCCGCTGACCTGATAGGCTACGACTCCGGCGGCGCTTGAGCCATGCGCGAGCTTAACGAACACCCGTGAGCAGCGCAGCTGGCGCATCGCCTCACGCAGCGCCTCGAAGCTAGGGGGCGAGCCCAGCGCGCGGGGAACCGGAATCCCGCACTGATCGAGTCGCGCGTGGCATGCGGGCTTATCGAACATCAGCGCGATCGCCGGCAGGTTGTTCATCCGATAATGGGGCGGACACGCGACAAGCTGGCGATCGATCTCCTCAAGCGTGGCGCGTAGTCCCAGATACCACTGGCGAACATAACGCAGCCGACCGCGCTCGATCGGAAGTCGCAGCGCGTCATCCGCAGCAATCCGGCTCAGACCCGGCGCATCGGCGACTCCGGCTCCCACGGCGATCAGCCGATTCTCGATCGTTGGATCTTTACCCGGCGACTCGATCCGCACGATCGCGCCGGCAGCCAGATGCTCGCGCAGAGCAGCGCGGCCATCGATGATTGCGGTGTAGGGAATGATCTGTGCGGGCGGCAGGCGCAGCGCGTGGAGCGCCGCCAGGAACAGATCGACGCGCCGATCACCCGGCGTGCCGATCACCACAAACGGCGGCGCGCTAGCTCCGAGCGGCTCACTCGGTAACGGCTGCATACCGATAGCGCTCGTTGCCATACTCGTCTTCCGCCTGCGCGTCGCTCGTATCGACGGTGATGCCCAGCGACTCAAGGCGGGCGATCGTCTCCGGCGAGCAGTAGTGGTGGTGAATATCCAGCTTTTCGAGCCGTGCGACGGCAGGACTGGCCAGCAGCGCGGCCGCGCCCTTATCACCCAGCGTACCCAGCGATAGGTCGAGAACGCGAATCCGCTCCAGAAGCGGCGAGGTTGCCACCGCAGCCGCGATCTCATCGGCCTGTTCGCTGTCACGCAGACCGAGCGTTACCAATCGCGGAAAGCGGCTGCCTTCCAGAATCGGCTGAAGATCCGCCAGGGTTGAAGTGCCGCCGTACTCTTCTACTCCAAGCCATAGCTCAAGATGCTCAAGGCTGGGCAGCTCAGCCGCCGCGACCTCGCGCACAACGCCGGCCGGCAGACCTCCGCTCTGGAGAATCAGCGAGCGCAGCCGATCGTGCCGCAGCCTGCCGAGCCGCAGATTGTTGCCGCCACGGACGGTGAGATGTTCAAGCGCCGGATACGCATCGAACAGCGGCGAGATGTCACTCTGGTGAATCCACGAGATCTCGGACTCTTCACTGGTAATATCGCCCAGAAAAAGCGCGCGCAGATTGGGCAGCGATTGGTGCGCATTAACCAGGGCCTCGACCACGCTGGCCGAGGGGTCCTCACTCGCGCCGCTCTCGTCCCAGAAGCCGACGACCAGGCCGGGAAGGGCTGCGGCGGCGGGATCGTTCAGCAGGGCGGCGAAGAGATCTACCCATCGCTGTCCTGACTCGGCAGTTTCGTACGACAGGCTCAAGCGCGGAATGGTGTTCGCCGAGAGCGCCGTACCGGGCTCCCAGTCGATCACTGGCAGCCCGGCAAACTGTGTGACATGTTCACCAATCGTCATAGGCTTTGGCTCCTTTGACCACGACGCCGCAAGCATAGTGGAGCCACTAAGACCTGTCAACTCGCCCATCGGGCCAGGTGCGGCGCGCGTCTCAATCACGCATCGCCATCTGCCGCCCATAAATGCTCCGCCAGCGATGCAGTAATCGGCTGCTGCGTGCGCTCCTCGATGAAAAGCCATTGGCCTGCCGGATTCACCTCCAGAAATACGTACTCGCCATCCGGGGTCAGGCGCATGTCGATCGCGCCGTAGACGATGCCAAGCGCGGCCATGAGCGCCCGCAGCTGCGCGACGACGGCGTCGGGCAAGGTGTGAGCCCGGATCGTCGCCTGGTGCATCGTCATGCGGAAGTCTACCCGGTACTCTGTCTCGCCCGAATGGATCTCCGCCGCAAAGATCGCATCGCCGATCATAGTGATGCGCAGGTCGATGTCGGCGCGGATATGCTCCTGGAAAATCACCGGCGCGAAGCGGACCGCGTCGAGATGGCGCAGCTCCTCCGGCCTGAGCAGCCGCGTCTCACGCCAGGCGTGCTCGGTGGCCGAGAAGGATTTATAGATCGTACCGGCCGATCCTTCAGCTTCGATGAACGCGGCCACACGCTCGGGATCGTTGGTGATCAGCGTCCGTGGCACTCTGAGGCCTAGCCCTGATGCGACCTTTAGCTGGTAGGCTTTGCGGGCCGCGACCTCGTCGCGCTCTGGGTTGTTGATCCAGTATGCGTCGAGACAGGCCCACAGGCCCGTGATCGCCGCATGGCACTCGCTATAGGCAAAGCCGCGATCCTCGCCGCTCGCCAGGTCGGCTGCTATGTCAAAGGGCCGTGGCCGTCGCCACCAGACGACACGAGTGGCAGCCAGATCGTAGCGTGCGCCGTCGACGGCTGCCGAGAGCGACGAAGGTCTGCCACTCGCGTGCGTAATATCCAGCCGGATCTCCTGCGGGAAGCGCGCTGTGTCGAAGAGCAGCGTATCGGCTCCCAGGCGCGTGAGATAGCTGAGCACCGCAGTCGCATGACTGTCGGCAAGGTGTGAGATAAGCAGAATCATGTCAGGTTACACAGGTTGTACGTTGGCTTCGTCACGTTATCGCCCGCCCAGGCTTCCGCCTGCCGCCACATATTCCGCGAGCAGCTGGCGATACTCAGCATCGAGCTGAGCCAGTTCGGCCTCGGCGGCGGCGATTGCCTGCTCGATCTGGGTAAGTGCGGCCTCGATCTGTTCCAGCGTTCCAGGCTGTGCCGCTTCGGCGCTCCAGGCCGTCGAGTGGTGCGGTGTGGACAGGATAAACGGTCGCGCTGATTGAGCTTCTTGTCCTGTCGGCTGTCCAAAACGGCCTGGCCGTCCCGGATTATCGAAGCCCTTGTTGTCGAGCGCCGGCAGCTTGCCGTCCGAGCCCGGCCGTTTGTCGAGCCCAGGTGACTTAAAGTCGTCGCGGAATTTGAGGGTGATCGGATCGTCAAGCACCTTGAGCTTGGGGATGTCATCACGGAATTTGAGGGTGATCGGATCGTCGAGCACCTTGAGCTTGGGCGGGACGTCCTCGCGGAACTTGAGCGTGTGGATCGGATCGTCGAGCACTTTCAGCTTTGGGTTGAGCAGTGTTTGCAGCGTGGGTGAGGCGGCGATCACAGCCGCGATTCGCTGGCCGAAGTTGCTGCCCGTTCCCGACGCATTACAGCCACCGTTGGTGTGGATGCCGACCAGCCGCCCGTCGCTGGCGCGCAGAATGCCTGAGCCTGAGTTGCCGCCGAGCGTGTCGATGTCGTTATAGCGAATAAGATTACCGGCGATGGACAGCGTTGGACCTGCCTCGATTCGCTTCGGCTCTCCGGCTGGATGACCGATGATACAAATCATTTCCGGCGCCACTGCATCGGTGGTCGATACCTGGGCTTGTCCAAAGGTTGCGCCGGGATTACCCCCGATGCGGCAGACTGCCATGTCGAGCCCACCAAGCCGGTACTCGATAAGCTCAAGGATCGGAAAACTTTGCTCGGCGCGCAGATTGCCTGACGGATCGACCTGGTAGTTGAAATTGAGGTGCATGTTGAGGGCAATCTCTTGCGGACTGATGATGTTGGTCGTGCCGTTCTGGCGTGGCCGCTCCCATCCTCCGCCGGTCTGATCGAAGAGATGCCCGCAGGTCAAGAAGAGATCGTTTGAGATCATGGTGCCGCTGCCCCAGCGCACGCCTGAGACGTCGCCTGGGTTGGTGTAGATCGAGGCGAGATTGTTATTCCACTGCACCTGGCAGGCAGCGGCCTGGTGCGCCGCCACAAAAGCGGTTGTCACGCCCAGACTGCCGTCGTATTGCTCGACAGGCTGCGAGTCATCAGTTGCACCACAGATGCTCTCGATAAGCAATGCGTAGCGCTCACCTGCATCGACCGCTCGCGCGGCTCCGATTTCCAGCTCCTCAAGGTGCGGGACAAAAAGCGCGGAGTCTGGCTGCTCCCGCAGGGATCGCAGCGCTTCGTCTCCGATTCCTCTCTTGTCCTCGCGCGAACTTGCCGATCGTTCTGTGCCCTCATTCTTCCTACGCATGTCAACCTCCATACTCAATGATGGCTGATTGATGTTCGGGCCTTCGGCTGCGGTGGAGCGCCGACCTGGCTCAAGCTGTGTGGTGATCGCTGTGCACCCGGTATCTGCGCTGCTCACAACGATTCGGGCAGAAGTAATCAGGCTGCACGTGACAATGAGACATAAGGTACAGCGATATGGGTCAAGCTAATTGTTTGTGCATCTATAAACTGAAGGCCACGGTGTGCAGCACTCAGGGCATATTCTGTTGAGGATCAGAAGTATAGAGATAGGCAGCAGATGTGTCAGGAAGGGAAAAGGTTGAAGGAAACAATGTTCTCTACATTTGAATTCTACAGTAGATGTCAAGAGGTTTCAGTCCCAGGAGAGGGCGTGCGGCAGCAAGATCAACCACGTGTTAGAGCAGCCGCCCGACCCCGAGATAGCGCGCTCTGGCAGTGTCAGGATGGTAAGGCTGACGAGACGCGCTCCCGCCGGCTGCCTATGCCAAGACGACTAAATGTGCCGGTTATGTACGTCGGTAGCTGTGCACCTTGCCGTCAGCTGTGTGGAGCATGAGGCGCTGCGCCAGTCCTGCCTCGACCACGAACTCAATATCCAGCGGCGTCGCCTGGAGATGGAAGCGTGTTGCCGAAATAGGTACGAGCGTGCTATAGCGTCTGTCTGGTCCATGCAGCGCGAGGGTATCGTGCTCCAGCCGAACAAAGAGCACATTGGGCGATCGTTCCAGGTCGTCAGCGGCATAGGTAGCGACGTACGATTGCAGCACGGAACGCGCGAGCGC
>DASWTQ010000550.1:0-5723 GCA_036402055.1 Herpetosiphonaceae bacterium | reverse complement strand
GTCGAGCAGCGCGGTGGTGGAGGCGTTGAGCGTTTCGGTCACGATCGCCTGGTCCACCGTGGTAATCGTGTTGATCGTGTTGCCGGCGATCTGCGCGCGCACCTGCGCCGCCTCGTTGGCCGCCACGACCACCGCCCGGCTGGTCAGCTGCGTCAGCGTGTTGCCGACAATCGTGGCCCGGCCGTTGACCGTGCCGCGCATCTCGATCAAGATCGCCTGGTCGGTGGTGTTGGCGTGGATGCCGTTGTCGGTGATCGTGTTGCTGACGACGGTCAGCGTGGGCTGCGCGCTGCCCGAGGCCACGATCTGGATCGCGTCGTTGGCGATGTTGCGGAAGGTATTCTGGTACAGCACAACATTCGGCGCGCCGCTGCCGATCGTCAGCTCGACGCCATTATGCCCGTCCGTGTCCGAGCCGATCGGATCGAACGTGCTATTGACAATCACCAGATTGGTGAACGCCGACAGCCGGATGCCGTCCTCGTTGGTCGTCGCGATGTTCAGCCCGTTGACGATCAGGCTGCCGTTGAAGGCGCCGCTGTGGCTGATCTTGGTGCCCGCGCCGGTGAGATTGACCGTGCCGGGACCGTCGACGGCGATCAGCTGCAGGTTGCCGGTGGTGCCGCCGATGGCGCTGCCCATGAGGCTGAGGTTGAGGTTTTCGGTGTAGGTGCCGGTTTTGATCGCGATCGTGTCACCAGGGCTGGCGTTGTTGATTGCTGCCTGGATCGTCGTGAAGTTGCCGCCACCACCCGGATTGACAACGATCGTGGCGGCGGAGACCGGTGCTGCTGTTGGGAAGAGCATCAGCGCCATCAGCACGATCACGCCCACCATCCACGAGGTCATTTTACGCATGAGTGAATGCTCCTTTTCGCTAGCGAGGTACCACAACCATGTGCCGCCGTGATCGCGCACGTAGCTACCAGCCTCGGATCATCACTACGATCCGGTTCCGGTAGCCATGTGGTCAACGTCGAAGTCGCTGAAGACGCAACGCCTGGGGCACCAGCAGCGCCTCCATCGCCAGGAGGATGCGTTAGTTCCGCGATGGATAGATCCCTTCCATGCAAATGATATAGTTCACGCCGAGGTAGGGCTGCATATTGTTATGTGGCTGGCTGCCACCCGCGATGCCGATCGTCGCCTGTACGGCGCCGGCGTTCATGTTGGTATTGGCGGTGGTGTTGTAGGGGCCGCCCGTGTTCACCGAACTCCAGAAGTTGTTGGTCGTGCGCGGGCTGTCACCGGGATCGCCTAAGCCACTGTCGAAGGCGCGGGTCGTGGTCTGCGCGGTATGGTTATGCGCCGGCATCTCGGTAATGATCAGCGTATGCGTCGGCTCGCCCGACACCTGGCCCAGATTCACGGCGGGCAAGCCCGGACCCTGGCCCGGCCCAACGGCGACCCGTCCCCGCAGATCCGGGAGTGCGAAGGTGGTTTGTCCGTTGCCGCCAAAGGTCGTGCCCAGCAACGAGAAGAGCGCCGTATTCTGGGCGATCGAGAGAATCTGACCATTGCAAAAAGCCCAGCCGCGCGGCGCGAAGTTGCCGGCAAACAAGCGGATCTCGGCGATGTAACCTTCCATAAAGGTACCCTCCTTCAGGGCGTTAGCGTGGAATGACTACCTATGCGAACCTCTTCCGTCGCTCAGATCTCCTCATATAATCCGGCAGCCAGGCGAGATGGGCTGCCACGCACACATCACGACCGGCAAGACGCCAGTCGCTGAGCATACTTAACCGGGACGACTGCACACTACGGGAAATTGCGCATTCAATCCAAAGCCAGGCTCCACCCGGATTCGGGGAAGCATGGATCTGGACCAGCTACACGCAGCTCTTGCGAATCACAAGAGCGACACGAGAGGCGTTATATGCGTTGGGCTACCGGAGCGCGCGTTCAGATACGGTTGATCTAACGTTTCGAGGTGGCTGAGGTTGACCGCTGCGCTCTGATCTCTAGGCTTTATGATTGCACGGGCATCGTTAAGGATTGGCTGGCAGAGCGCAGTTGAGAATGTAGTTCCACTATAGCATACGAGTCTTTCAAAAACCTTTCAATTTATCTTTGCGCTGTGATATTTTGCTCTATTCGTACATCCATGGTATCTACACAGAAGTTAAATATGTTCTACCATTCCATTAAGTTATCTATTCGTATCTTTACTACCGATTTGCGTACCGAACCGGATCGTTTACCACGCATCAGTTCATGAATATAGATTCACATTCTGTTTGTTCGCCACTCGACGCGAAAGCACAAGCTATAGAATCGAACAGGGTAGCCGTGTGGCTACCCTGCATTGCAATCTGATTGTGTGTCAGCTTATGCCGCCACATCGATCTTGCGCGGCCGGCCTTTGCGCTTGCTCGGTGCTGCGCCATTGGTCTTACCGTTCGTCTTGCCGTTCGTCTTACCGTTGGTGTGCGCGGCGCCATCATCGGCTGGAGCCAGCTCAGGATCGCACCAGCCCTCCTCGATCGAGGGAATGTCGGCATGCATCACGTCGACCTGCACCGGAGCGACCGCCCGCCTGGCCAGAATATCCTTGAGGAACTGCCCGGTATGCGAGCTTTCGACCAGCGCGACCTGCTCGGGTGTGCCTTGCGCGATCACCAGACCGCCGCCGGCGCCGCCCTCTGGCCCCATATCGATCACCCAGTCGGCGGTCTTGATCACGTCGAGATTATGTTCGATCACGATCACTGTATTGCCCGCGTCGACCAGCCGCTGCAAAACCGCAAGCAGATGCTGCACATCCGCGAAGTGCAACCCGGTCGTCGGCTCGTCCAGAATATAGATCGTGCGACCGGTAGCGACGCGGCAAAGCTCCTTGGCCAGCTTCACGCGCTGCGCTTCGCCACCGGAAAGCGTCGTCGCCGACTGGCCGAGCTTGATGTAGTCCAGACCAACGTCGTGCAGCGTCTGCAAGATCCGGCGGATGCGCGGCACGTTCTCGAAGAAGTCCAGCGCGCTCTGCACATCCATATCCAGCACATCGGCGATCGTTTTGCCTTTGTACTTGACCTGTAGCGTCTCGCGATTGTAGCGCTTGCCCTTGCAAACATCGCAGGTCACCCACACATCGGCCAGGAAGTGCATCTCGATCTTTTTCTCGCCGTTGCCCTCGCAAGCCTCACAGCGACCGCCCTTGACATTGAACGAGAAGCGTCCCGGCAGGTAGCCGCGCAGCTTGGCCTCAGGCGAATGCGCGAAGACCTCGCGGATCAGATCAAAGAGCTTGACGTAGGTCGCCGGATTCGAGCGCGGCGTGCGTCCGATCGGCTGCTGGTCGATGTCGATCACCTTGTCGAGCTGCTCCAGCCCGTTCAGCTCGCGATGCTTGCCCGCGCGCATTTGCGCCCGGTTGAGCCGCGCCGCCAGCGCCGGATACAGCGTCTCGGTGATCAGCGACGACTTGCCCGAGCCCGAAACGCCAGTTACCGCCGTCAGCACGCCGATCGGAATGTCCAGATCGATGTCGCGCAGGTTGTTCTGCTGCGCCCCGCGTAGCTCGATCCAGCCAGTCTGCTTGCGGCGCTGCTCCGGCACAGCGATCTCGACTTTGCCCGAGAGAAACGTTCCAGTCAGCGTATTGCTGGCGGCAATGTCGGCGGGCGATCCCTCCGCCACGACCTGGCCGCCGTTCACGCCTGCGCGCGGCCCAAAGTCGACCAGCCAGTCGGCGGTCTGCATGGTTTCTTCGTCGTGCTCGACGACCAGCACTGTGTTGCCGAGATCGCGCAGCTTGATCAGCGTATCGATCAGCTTGCGGTTGTCGCGCTGGTGCAGGCCGATGCTCGGCTCGTCCAGAATATACATCACGCCTACCAGCCCCGAGCCGATCTGCGAGGCCAGCCGGATGCGCTGCGTCTCGCCGCCCGAAAGCGACGGCGCGGATCGATCCAGTGTCAGGTAGTGCAGGCCGACGTTGAGCAGGAAGCCCAGCCGCTCGCGGATCTCTTTGAGGATCTCGCCCGCGACTGCCAGCTCATAGTCGCTCAGCCGCTCGGTCCTGGCGATCACCGGCGCGATATTGGCAGTATCGAGCTGCCCGTACCAGCGATCGGTCTCGTCCGAGAGCTTGCAGGCCCAGGCATAAGCCTGATCGATCGTCAGCGCGGTCATATTCTCGATCGAGAGCAGGCCAATCGTCACCGCCAGACTCTCCGGCCGCAGCTTCGCGCCGTGGCACGACGGGCAGGGCTGCTCGCTCATATACGCCTGGTAGAACTCCTGCATGCCGTCCGAACCGGTCTGGTGGAAGCGCCGCGTGATCTCGCTCGACAAGCCCTCCCACGGCCGCATGTACTCACCGCGCGATCCGGCGCTGTCCCACGAGAAGCGAATGCGCTCCTTGCCGGAGCCGTGGATCAGCACCTGGCGCGCGCGATCCGGCAGATCTTGCCAGGGCGTGTCGAGATCGAAGCTGTAGTGCCGGGCGATATGCACCAGCGCGCGGTAGCCCCACGAATCTTTCTTCTTGCGCAGCTCGCCCCAGTAGATCACCGCGCCCTCGTGCAGCGTCAGCGCCGGGTTCGGCACGATCAACTCAGGATCGACCTCCAGCCGCGTGCCCAGTCCCGCGCAGGTTGGGCAGGCGCCCTGCGGCGCGTTGAACGAGAACATCTGCGGCGTCAGCTCCATGAATGAGATGCCGCACTGCGCGCAGGCGTAGGTCTCGCTCATCACCCACTCGTCAGGATTATCCTGGTTGCGCAGCGTGAGCGCCGTCTGCGGCTGAAGCGCCTCTTCTTCCTGCTGGCGCTGGCGCTGAATGCTGATGATCACTTTGCCGTCACCCAGCCGCAGCGCCGTCTCGATCGAGTCGGTCAGCCGCGTCACAAAGTCGGCGTGCTCGGGGCGCTGCTGCCAGGGCGTGCTGGGATCGTAGGTGGCTTTGGTCTCGGCCAGTCCCACCCGCTCCGGCTGCTCATCCGAGGCTGCCGCTGTCTCCGGCGTTGGAATCGCCAGGCGATCGACGACGATCTCGATCGAGTGCTTGACCTTTTTGTTGAGCTTGATGTCGTCTTGCAGATCGCGAACCTCGCCGTCGACACGGGCGCGGCTAAAGCCTTCGGCGCGCGCCTCGACAAAAATCTCTTTATACTCGCCTTTGCGCGTCGAAACGACCGGAGCCAGCACCATAAAGCGCGTGCCAGGCTCAAGCTGCAACACTCGATCGACCATCTGCTCGGCGGTCTGCGAACCGATCTCACGCCCGCACTGGTGGCAGTGCGGCACGCCAATACGCGCAAAAAGCACACGCAGATAATCATAGATCTCGGTGACAGTGCCAACAGTAGAGCGAGGATTTTTGGAGGCAGATTTTTGCTCGATCGCGATCGCGGGTGACAGGCCGCCGATATAGTCGACTTTGGGCTTTTCCATCTGGCCTAGGAACTGGCGCGCATACGACGAGAGCGACTCGACGTAGCGCCGCTGGCCCTCGGCATACAGGGTATCAAAGGCCAGCGAGGACTTGCCTGAGCCGGAGACGCCGGTGAGCACCACCAGCTTATCCCGCGGCATCTCCAGGTCGATATTTTTCAAGTTGTGCTCGCGGGCACCCTTGATCACAATTTTGTCTTTGGCCATGTGGCGCACCCTCCAGCCAGCCCTTCCCAAAGCAGGCGTTATGTCGACTCTGTACCCGCCGCGTCGACGGCGCAAGGCAACAAAAAAGCCGCGGCTCATCCGCATCGTCTGTGATAAAACTA
>DASWTQ010000549.1:0-10661 GCA_036402055.1 Herpetosiphonaceae bacterium | reverse complement strand
AGAAATGCTGCACCAGCATGTCGGTCACAACGCGGCCCAGCGTGGTCGGAACCAGCTTCTTCTCGACGACCTGCGCATACTCGCGAGCCTGAATCGTCGAGATCGTCGGTGCGTAGGTCGAGGGCCGCCCGATGCCCAGCTTTTCCAGCTCTTTGACCAGCGATGCCTCGGTGTAGCGCGGCGGCGGCTGCGTCCAGTGCTGAAGCGCCATCAGCTCGATCAGCCGCAGCAGCTCGTTCTCGGTCAGCGGCGGCAGGATCGCTTCTTTGTCCTCGTCTTCCTCGCCCTCGTCCAGCCCGACGTTATACACCGCCAGGAAACCGGGAAACTTCAGCACCGAGCCGGTCGCGCGGAAAAGATAGGGCGGCGTGCCGCTGCCGCTCAGCCGCTTGCCGGCCGCGATGTCGACGCTGGTGCTGTCGAAGATCGCAGCCGCCATCTGCGACGCCACGAAGCGCTTCCAGATCAGCTCATACAGCCGGTACTGATCACGATTCAGAGATGTGCGCAGATTCTCCGGCTGGCGCTGCACTCCCGTCGGGCGAATTGCCTCGTGAGCCTCCTGCGCGCCCTTGGTGCGGGTTTTATACACATTGGGCTTGGCCGGCACGTACTCCTCGCCGTACTTCCTGGCGATCAGCGCGCGAGCCTCGTTCTGCGCCTGCTGCGAGACGCTCAGCGAGTCGGTGCGCATGTAGGTGATCAGACCGACCGTACCTTCACCGCCGCCGACGTCGACGCCCTCGTAGAGCTGCTGCGCGACCATCATGGTTTTTTTGGCGCCGAAGCCCAGCTTGCGGCTGGCCTCCTGTTGCAGCGTGGAGGTCGTGAACGGCGGCGCGGGCGTGCGCTTTTTGTCTTTGCGCGTGACCTTCTGGATCTGGAAGGCCGCGCCGTCGAGATCCTTCACAATCACATCGGCCGCGTCTTTGTTGCCGATGTCGAACTTGCCGAGCTTCTTGCCGGCGCGCTCGACCAGCACCGCGCGGAAAACGCGATCGTTGCCCTGCTGTTTGCGCAGATCGGCCTCGATCGTCCAGTATTCCTGCGGCTTGAAGTCTTCGATCTCGCGCTCGCGGTCCACAACCAGCCGCACCGCCACCGATTGGACGCGCCCCGCCGACAGCCCGCGCTTGACTTTTTCCCAGAGCAGCGGCGACAGCCGGTAGCCTACCAGCCGATCCAGCACGCGCCGAGCCTGCTGGGCATCGACCAGCCGGGTATCGATCTCGCGTGGATGCGCTACCGCGTCCTGGACCGCGCTTTTGGTGATCTCATGGAACGTCACGCGATACACCGGCTTGCTCTTGGGTATGCGCATCGCTTCCAGCACATGCCACGCGATCGCCTCGCCCTCGCGGTCGGGGTCCGTCGCCAGATACACGGCCTCGGCGCTCTTGGCCGCGCTGCGCAGCTCGCTCACAACCTTGGATTTATCGCTCGGGATCTCATACTCCGGCGAGAAGCCGTGGTCGGGATCGACGCCCAGCTTGCTCTTGGGCAGATCGCGCACATGGCCCATCGACGCCTGGACTTTGAAGCCGGGACCAAGATATTTTTGAATCGTTTTCGCCTTGGATGGCGACTCAACGATAAGTAATTTATAGCTCATGAACGGGGCCGCTCCTTTCGGAGAAACAAACAGGCCGGGAACCAACGGCTCGACCGGCCTTGCTGTTGCACTATACTGCCTGAAAGTACGGGTGTCAAGCGATTTTGGTTCTTTCGGCTAGGTCCAGGGCGATCTTTATGACTTAAACAACTGCGGGGCCGGCTTAGCCAACCCCGCAGCACGATCATCGGTAGTAGCCGCTACGGCGCGCGGATGCCGAGAACGACCGTCATGCCGGGCTCGATCGCGGTGCCTGCGCCGGGCGAATGGCTGACGACCGCGTACGGCGGGAACGCGTTGTACAGATCGCCCAGCCGATCCTGGCCCTGGTAGTCGACGACCACACTGGTCACGCCGAGGCTGGCCAGCAGATCGCGCGCCTGGTTCTCGCCGAGGCCGATCAGGTTCGGGATACGCGGCACCGGGCGCGCAGTAGGCTCCGCTGGCGGGCCGCCGGGCTGACCGGGCTCGGGCGTGGGTAGCAGCAGCGGATCTTGCGTCGGCTCCGGCTCCGGCGTTGGCTCGGCCACCACGTCTGCGCCACATTGCTCGCGGGGCGCGCTGCCGCTCAGCTCCTCGTCGTCGCCGCCGATGCTGAACGTCGTATCGACGATCTTCTCCTCGTCCGACGACTTGGGCAGGTTCCACACGCGCATCGTCACCAGCCGATCGCCGTAGCTGACGCCCTCACGCGGCAGACAGACGCCGCCGTCGCCGGTGCGCACAACCTTGAGCGTGCGATACAGATCGCAGTTCGCGCCGGTGTCGCCGTCGAGCATCTCGGGCGTGAACCATTCGCTGGAGCGCTGCCCAAAGCTGCCGCCGATCTTGCAGATCTTGCGCTCGACCACGCCGTACTCCGCCGGGCTCGGAAAGTCCAGCGGCTTGCTCAGGTCTTGGCCGCGCAGGAAGCGATCGATCTCGGGATCTTTGAACATCGCCTCCATGATTCGGTTCCAGATCACGCCGCCGCCCTGGGTACTTTCCACGCGCTCGGTCTTTTCATTGTTGTTGTTGCCGGTCCACACGCCGACCGTCACATACGGCGTAAAGCCCATCGCCCAGGCGTCGCGGAAGTCATCGGTGGTGCCGGTCTTGGCGTGAGTCGGCCGCGACAGATTGAGCGGGTTGTTGCGACCAAACATCGGCGTGCGGGCGGTGTTATCGCCCATGAAATCGCGCACGATCGACACCAGCCGCGAGTCGACGACCTGATCGTTCGGCCCGGCCTGGAAATCGCGCAGCACCTTGCCGTCGCGATCCGTGATCTTGAGGATCGGCTCGGCTTTGATATACCGGCCGTCGTTAGCCAGCGTGTTGTAGGCGGTCGTCAGGTCAAGCAGCGTTACTTCGCCGCCGCCAAGCGTCATCGCCAGGCCATAGAAGCTGTCGTCGCGCTGCAAACCGGTGATGCCCATGCGATGCAGCATCTCGCGCGTCGGCCCGACGCCGGCACGCTTGAGCGCGACCACCGCCGGAATATTGAGCGAGTTAGCCAGGCCCTCGCGCATACGCAGTGGCCCGTGCCACTTCTGGTCGAAGTTCTTGGGGCAGAACCAGTAGGCATCGGCGCCGGGCGCGCACTTCTTCAGATTGGCGTCGCTGGCGCCACCACGCACCGGGAACTTGGTCTCGACGTCCCACAGCACCGATCCTGGTGTCAGCGCGCCCTGCTCCATGGCCGCGAGATAGGTGAACGGTTTGAGCGCCGAGCCCGGCTGCCGCTCACGGGTCGCGACGTTGACGTTGCCGTCGAGCACGTTGCCTTCTTCGCCCTCGGTCTCGGTCGGCTTGACGGCGTTATAGTCGATCGAGCCGACCATGCTCAAGATCTGGCCGGTTCCGGGCTGCTGGATCACGACTGCGGCGTTGTGAATATTGCGCTCTTCTTCTTCCAGCTCCAGGATGCGCGTTTTAGCCTCGCGCTCGGCGATCTCCTGAATATTGAGATCCAGCGTCGTGGTGATGTTCAGACCGCCCTGATTGGCCAGCAGCGGCCCGATCTCGGGATCGTTCTCCAGCGCCTGGCGCACATGAAAGACGAAGTGCGGCGCGCGCAGACTGACCTGCTGATCGGCAAAGGTCAGATCCTGAGCGATCGCCTCGCGCGCTTCTTTCTCGGTGACCATGTTGTTGCGCACCATCTGGCGCAGCACATCGACCTGGCGCGCGCGTGTCGGCGTGATGCCGCGCGGTAGCGGGCTGGTCGGCTCAAGCCAGCTGTCTTTCTTGAGCGTAACGCCGCGCAAGACCTCGCCGTTCTCCAGGTACTGCATCGGGTTGTAGAGCGTCGGCAGCTGGGGAACGCCGGCCAGCAGCGAGGACTGATTCAGGTTCAGATCTTTGGCATCCACGCCGAAATAGCCCTGCGACGCCGCCTGAATGCCGTAGGCCAGGTTGCCGTAGGGAATTTCGTTGAGATACATTTCCAGGATCTGCTCTTTGGAGTACTGATCCGTGAGCTGCTGGGCCAGCACGGCCTCTTTGATCTTGCGCTGGTAACCTTCCTGGCGCTCTTCTTCGGTCAGCACGGCCAGCTTGATAAACTGCTGGGTGATCGTGGACGCGCCCGAGACCGTCTCGCCGCTGACATAGTTGCGGTAGAAAGCCTTGGCGATGCCGAGATAATCGACGCCGGGATTGGTCCAGAAATTCTTATCCTCGATCGCAACTGTGGCGTTTTTGAGATCGTCGGCGATCTGATCCAGCTTGACCGGATCGCGGCGACCGGTCGAGATAAACTCGTAGAGCAGCGTGCCATTGCGATCGAAGATACGCGAGGTTTGGAACGGCTTATACTCGTGGAGCGTTTCCAGGCGCGGCTTAAGCTCGTCTGACGTCTGCATATAGTACACGCCGCCGGCCGCAGCGCCGACCGATGGGATCAGCAGCGCAACAGCCAGAGCCGCCAGCAGCACGTAGAGCAGCACGCGGCCACGTCGAGTGGCAGATCCGTTGACGTTGTGCAATAGCTGCGGCGGCGCTTTGTAGCGACGTGGAGCTTCGTTTGCGCCGCGCCGCATCGCCGGGCCGCGATAGGGCCCATGCCCGTTTCTGCGATTCGAGTGTGATGCCATGTATGTTCCTACAATAACAGTTGTACAAATGGTGCGCTGATGCACCGAAATCTGCGCGCAGCCCGTACAGCTGCGCTCGCTGCTCCTATTCTACCAAGTATTTTGCCGTGAACCGCCGTTTAATACTTATAAACTCCTGATAGCGGCGACCGGCCGGCGGGCATAAAAACAGGCGAGGACAAACTCCTCGCCCAAAGCTGATCGTGCTGTGCCGGGGTTTAGCGGTAGCGCTCCTGGAGCTGCTGACCGGTGTCCTGGATCTGGCCCATGGCGTCTTCGCTACCCGGCCGGACGAGCTTGTGATACAGGCCGACGGCAAAGAAAGTCGGCGGCCACTTGCCGACAAAGTCGGCCCAGTTCTTCTTGCCGGCCAGCTGGAAGCCTGCCGACAACAGGATCGAGACGATGCCCAGCGTGTACCAGAGCTGACCAGGGATCTGGTCGACAACCTGGAAGATCGCATTTTGTGGATTCTTCTGGTCCTGCATATGGTTCTCCCTCTTCTCCTCGTGCTGTGTACAACACCTTGTCGTATCACTGGAACACAAGGTAAGCAGGAACGGTGCCACGGCTCTCTCCGGCTGGCGGTCGGATGTGTTGGGAAAATCAAAAGGCTCTCTCGTTTTGAGAGAACCTTTGCGATCTTGTCCGGGACCTGCGCGAGGATCGTCTAGCTGTCGGCAACGCCCATCTGTTTTTTGAGGCTCGCCAGCTGCGCCGATGCCATCTGCTCGGCGCTGGTCCCGAACAGCTCGATCACGCTGTCCAGGCTGTAGCCGACCAGAAACGCGCTGAGCAGGTTGATCTTGGTAGCCTCGACGCTGAAGATCAGCCCCACCAGCCCGACGATCGTCAGCGCGATCTTGAACAAGATGTTACCGAGCTTGGCGTTGAGGATCGGCAGGACCGAGCGCATGGCAAAGATCGGCGGCCGATCGGGGTTGCTGCGCATCTGCTTGGCCGTGCCGACGATGATATGGAACGCTACGCCGGCGACGACTGCCAGCCACAGCACAACCAGCGAGACAGTCGGCTCGCTTTCGACGGTGAGAAACGCATTGCCGAAAACGTTCGGGGCGGCTTGCAATCCCAGAATCACGCCTGCGATCGCGCCTGCCAGCAAGGCCACGCTGGCGACCAGCCAGAATTTCTGGTTGGAAAACTTATAGATCAGACCGGTTGTCGGGTCGACGATACCATGAGGAATCAGTCTGGGCGTCCAGGCCATATGCTCCAGAACGCGTACCCGGTCCTCGTACACCGGCATTTCTTCCTCAAACACTGCGTGGAACGGAATATAGTAGCCGGGCCAGGATTTTTCCAGCCACTCATTGACACGCTCCGGGATCGTCAACACGCCCACGCAATAGATGAACTTCTGGCATAACTCGTCGAGTCTGGTTGCGTAGCGCAGCAGATCCTCACTGCCGCGCGAGGTGTCTTCAGGATTGACCAGCAGCGGGTTCTCGTACATGCGCTCCAGCACGTTGCGCAGATGCCGAATCGCGTCTTCGCCGCCATGCTTACGCTCCATGGCATCCAGTTTGGGCGCCAGCGCGTGAATGTCCCCGATCGTTTTCTTGATATAGCGAATATGATCCTGCAACGAGCTTTCGCCGACCCGCACGCTGTTGATGATTCGCTGAAGATCACGGACCTCGGTTCGCAGATTCCGCAGCTCGTCAAGATCCGCGCTGTCAAGCTTGCGCCTGGATGCGCTGGTATGTTTCACCGCTACGCCGGCTCCTGTCGACGGTTTGATCGCCTCAGGCTGCATTGTTTCCATAGCTTTATTCCTTAGCCGATAAACCGTTATAACGGTATCAACAGGCGCTGCGACAAGCATTGTCGTGGCGGTGCACGGTGCACCCGAAGTCGAGAGAAATATGCTCATGCGAGGGCTGAATGAGCTGAGTTTAATCATCAGAGCGAGCCGTGGCAATGATAGATCAAGCTGATGCGGCGCGCACTAAAGGTACTGCCGGTCTTCGATCGTATCAGCCGTGGCTCGCGGTCAATTGCTTACATCTGCGGCCTGACTCTTGGATGAAGTTACCATAAGCAACAATGCGCAGCCGGTGATCGTCTAAGCGACGGTGCGCTGTGACCATGCGCGAACGATCGGCTGGTCAGGCGTGAGAGTGAGAAAGGAATTGTGGGTGAATCTGCATCAATATAACGACAACGCGCGCGAGGCGATCGTCGAGGCGCAAAAGCTGGCGATGGAGTTCGGCCATCCGCAGATCGTGCCCGAGCATTTGCTGCTGGCGCTGCTGCGTCAAAACGACGGTATCGTGCCTGAGGTGGTGCGGCGCACAGGCAAGGATGTGGTTCAGCTGAAGCGTGACATCGAGGCTGAGCTGGAGCGGCAGCCCAAGATGCACGGCTCGAATGTCAAGCCTGCGATCAGCCCGCGCCTGGCCCAGGTGCTCAGCTTTGCCGAGTC
This sequence comes from Herpetosiphonaceae bacterium, assembly GCA_036402055.1. Classification (GTDB taxonomy): domain Bacteria; phylum Chloroflexota; class Chloroflexia; order Chloroflexales; family Kallotenuaceae; genus LB3-1. Next base: position 3,526 of record DASWTQ010000549.1, on the reverse strand, counting down.
CGAAGCCCGCCGCCTGGGCGATGAGCTGGTCTCGCCCGAGCATCAGCTGATCGCCTTGATCGAGAGCCGAGGCCCGGCCGGCAGTCTGCTGCTTCAGTTCAATCTGGCTCGCGACAAAGTGGTGCAGGTGCTGAACTCACTGCGCGAAAGCTTCAAGATGCCGGGGATCGTCTCCGAGAACGGCCGCAGCTATCCCGCGCTGGAGCGCTTCGGCCGCGATCTGACCGAGCTGGCGCTGCTGAACAAGCTCGACCCGGTGATCGGCCGCGACGAGGAGATCCGCCGCACGATCCAGGTGTTGAGCCGCCGCACCAAGAATAACCCGGTGCTGATCGGCGAGCCTGGCGTTGGCAAGACCGCGATTGTCGAGGGCCTGGCCCAGCGCGTGGTGCGCGGCGATGTGCCCGAGGCGCTCAAAAACAAAAAGATTGTGACGCTCGATCTCAGCTCGATGGTCGCCGGGACCAAGTATCGCGGCGAGTTCGAGGAGCGCATGAAGGCCGTGCTGAACGAGGTGCTCAGCGCCAACGGCTACATCGTGCTGTTCATCGACGAGCTGCATACCGTGGTTGGCGCGGGCGCGGCCGAGGGCGGCGTCATGGATGCCGGTAACATGCTCAAGCCCATGCTGGCGCGCGGCGAGCTGCACACCATCGGCGCGACGACGCTTGACGAGTACCGCAAGCATATCGAGAAAGACGCAGCGCTGGAGCGGCGCTTCCAGCCGATCATCGTCGAGGCGCCCTCGGTCGAGGATACGATCTCGATTCTGCGCGGCCTCAAAGAGCGCTACGAGACCCATCACCGCGTGCGCATCACCGACGACGCGATCGTGGCTGCCGCCCAGCTCAGCGACCGCTACATCGCCGATCGGTTCCTGCCCGACAAAGCGATCGATCTGATGGACGAGGCGGCGGCACAGCTACGCATGGCGGTCACCAGCGATCCGGCCGAGCTTGACGATCTGAAGCGACGGCGGATGCAGCTCGAAACCGAGCGCGAGGCGCTCAAGCGCGAGATCACACGCGAGGCGCAGGGGCGGCTGGAGCGGCTAGAGCAGGTGGTGGCCAATCTGGCCGAGACGCAGGCCAATCTTGAGCTGCGTCTCGCCTCGGAGCGCGCGGCGATCGCCCGGATCTCAAGTATCAAGGAGCAGATCGAGCAGACCAAGGTGGCGATCGAGCAGGCGCAGCGGGAGTACGACTATAACCGGCTGGCCGAGCTTGAGTACGGCCGGCTGCCCCAGCTCCAGAGCGAGCTTGAGGCCGAGGTGCAGTCGCTGGATCAGCAGCAGGAGCGCGGCGCGCTGCTGCGCGAAGAAGTCAGCGCCGAGGATATTGCCCAGACGGTGGCCAAGTGGACCGGCATTCCGGTTGCACGGCTGATGCTCGACGAGGCCGATCGGCTGCGCAACATGGAGCAGAACCTGCATCAGCGCGTGATCGGCCAGGACGAGGCGATTCGCGCCGTGTCGAGCGCGGTTCGGCGTGCTCGCGCCGGCCTGCACGATCCGGATCGACCGCTGGGCTCGTTCCTGTTCCTCGGACCGACCGGCGTTGGCAAGACGGAGCTGGCGCGGGCGCTGGCCGAGTTTTTGTTCGACGATCATCACGCGCTGATCCGCCTGGATATGTCGGAGTACATGGAGAAGCATTCGGTCGCGCGGCTGATCGGCGCGCCTCCAGGCTACATCGGCTATGGCGAGGGCGGACAGCTGACGGAGGCCGTGCGGCGCAAGCCGTTTTCGGTGGTGCTGCTGGACGAGGTCGAGAAAGCGCATCCCGATGTGTTCAGCGTGCTGCTGCAAGTGCTGGACGACGGCCGCCTGACCGATGGTCAGGGCCGCGTGGTCAACTTCCAGAACACGGTCGTGATCATGACCAGCAATCTCGGCTCGCAGGTGATCCAGGAAACGCTGGACGATCCCGACGCGATGCGCGAGGAGGTGCTGGATGTGCTGCAAGGCTTTTTCCCGCCCGAGTTCCTCAACCGCGTCGACGACGTGACGATCTTCCATGCGCTCAGCGAGGCCCAGATTGCCGAGATCGTCAGGCTTCAGGTTGCGCTGGTCACCCGGCGGCTGAGCGACCACAAGCTCACGATCGAGCTGACCGAGGCGGCGCTGCGGCATCTGGTGCGCGTCGGCTACGATCCGCGCTACGGTGCGCGTCCGCTCAAGCGTGCTATCCAGCGCGAGGTACTCGACGTGCTGGCGCTTGAGCTGCTCGACAAGCGCTTTCGCTCAGGCGATACCGTGCTGATCGACACGGATCACGGCGAGCTAACCTTTGAGTCGCTTCAGGCGGCGGCATCCGGCAATTAAGCTCGGCCGGCAACCAGGAATCGAAACGGGGCTGAGTTCTGTACTCAGCCCCGCTGGTTTGCTCAGTGCGTCTCCCGCGATCCTGGCACTAGCTGCGCGGCGCTTCCTCGATCTCAACGCGATCGATGACCACGTCTTTGGTCGGCGTCGAGCGCTCGGGGCCGGTCGTCGGCGTGCCGGCCAGGGTATCAAGAACATCCAGGCCGTCGGTCAGGATGCCGAAAATCGTGTAGTTTTTGGGCAGCGGGTAATCCTGGTGGATGATGAAGAACTGCGAGCCGTTGGTATTCGGGCCGGCGTTGGCCATCGCCAGGGTGCCGCGCAGGTAGTTGAGATGATTGGGGATTTTCTCGTCGTTGAAGCGGTAGCCGGGACCGCCACGGCCGGTGCCGGTCGGATCGCCGCCCTGGATCATGAAGTTTTTGATAATCCGATGGAACTTCACGCCGTTGTAGAAGCCCTGGCGTGCCAGAAACACAAAGTTGTTGACGGTGATCGGCGCTTCTTGTGCGTAGAGTTTGGCGCGCATGGTGCCGCTGGCCGTATGGAAAACTGCGTAGTAGTCGGTATTGGAATCGATCGCCATGTCTGGCTGCTTGCTCCACTGCTGAGCACTTGCCATTGAATCCTCCTTCTCATATCGTCCGGCTGTGGGCCGAACTGTTTATTCCATTTCCCGCTGGAGATCTTGAGCCGATTTCGTGCCGCGAATTACGCTCTTAAAGCTGTTGCTGGCCGAAAAGCCCGGCGTTCGCGTGGCGGCGATGGTCATGGGCTCCTTGGTCTGCGGGTTAACGCCCTGGCGCTCACGCCGATCGCGAACCTCGAAGGTGCCGAAACCCGTCAGCACCACGCGCTCGCCTTGCTCAAGCTGCTCTGCAATAATGGTCAGCGCGGTATCAACGATTTGCTTCGCTTGCTTTTTGGGAACGCCTGCGCGCTCTGCAACTTCAGCGATAAATTGGGTCTTCTGCATGCTGCTACTCCTTGCACTTGCTTCGCACACGCCGTCCAAACCATAGGGTCATTATAAGCACGCGTCACGGTGTGTCAAGGGTAAATAGGGCATTACAAACGCGCAAATCGCAAAATCGTCTCCATATGCGCTCGCCTGTAGCCGATTGACAAGGGGCGTGCCGCTTGCTATAATCGCCGTGGATCTGCGGGAATGGCGCAATGGTAGCGCATCTGCTTCCCAAGCAG
>DASWTQ010000548.1:0-5142 GCA_036402055.1 Herpetosiphonaceae bacterium | reverse complement strand
CAGCACGCCAGGGCGGCGGCGCGCAGTCTGGGCACGGAGGCTCCCGCCGAGATCGCGCAGGCTGCCGAAACCGAGGCCACGCCCAAAGTGGACGCCGCGCTGCTGGCACAGATGCGCGAGGTGATCGCGCCGCTGCCGCCGCGCCCGTCGCATCTGGCCCGGCCCAAAAATCCGCGCGCGATCTTTCTGCTCTCGCCGCCACGCTCCGGCTCGACGCTGCTGCGCGTGATGCTGGCCGGCAATCCGCAGCTCTTCGCGCCGCCCGAGCTTGAGTTGCTCTCGTTCAACACCCTGCAAGATCGCAAAACCGCATTCACCGGCCGCGATCGTTTCTGGCTGGAAGGAACGGTCCGCGCGATCATGGCGATCAAAGGCTGCGACGCGCCGACCGCCGAGCGGATCATGGCCGACTGCGAGGCGCAGGGCCTCACGGTCCAGGCGTTCTACGCGCTGATGCAGGAGTGGCTGGGCGCGCGGCTGCTGGTGGATAAGACGCCCTCGTATGCGCTGGATCTCAACATTCTCAAGCGCATGGAGGAGGACTTCGAGGCGCCGCTCTACATCCATCTGCTGCGCCATCCGTACGGCATGATCCGCTCGTTCGAGGATGCCAAGCTGGATCAGGTCTTCTTCCGCCACGCGCACGACTTCCCGACGCGCACGCTGGCCGAGCTGATCTGGACCGTCTGCCAGCAAAACATTCGCGAGTTTCTCGCCGAAGTTCCGGCCGAGCGGCAGTACAGCCTGCGCTTCGAAGATCTGACGGCGCAGCCCGAGGATGTGCTGCAAGATCTGTGTCGCTTCCTCGGCTTGCCCTTCTATCCTGAGATGGCGCAGCCCTACCAGGACAAGCAGCAGCGCATGACCGATGGCATCCATGCGATGAGCAAGATGGTCGGCGATGTGAAGTTTCACCAGCACAAATCTGTCGACGCCAGCATCAGCCAGCGCTGGAAGGAGCACTACAAGCAGGATTTCCTGGGCGATCTGACCTGGCAGCTGGCCGAGTCGCTGAGCTACCGCCGACCGGAGCCGGAGCCGGAAGCGAGCAGCGTGCTGATGCCGATTCAGGTGCTCCCGCGCGACGGCAGCACGCCGCTGCCGCTGTCGTTTGCGCAGCAGCGGCTGTGGTTCATCGATCAGCTTCAGCCCGATAGCATCGCCTATAACGTGCCGCTGGCCTTCCGCCTGACCGGAGCGCTGGATCTGCCGGCGCTTGAGCGCAGCGTGAACACGATCGTCGCCCGGCACGAGGCGCTGCGCACAACGTTTCCGACGGAGGCCGGACAGCCGAGCCAGGTGATCGCGCCGGCGCTGAGCGTGCCGCTCCAGCTGATCGATCTTCAGCAGCATCCCGTCGCCGAGCGCGAGTCGATCGCGCGGCAGCTGATCACGGCCGAGGCACGCACGCGCTTTGATCTGGCGCATGGGCCGCTGCTGCGCACCACGCTGCTGCGGCTCGATCCACAGCAGCATGTGCTGGTGCTGAGTCTGCATCATATTGTCTCGGACGGCTGGTCGATGAGCGTGTTTATGCGCGAGCTGTCGGCGCTCTACGATGCGGCGCTGCGTGGCGAGCCAGACGCGCACGATCTGCCCACGCTGCCGATCCAGTACGCCGACTACGCCGCCTGGCAGCAAGAGTGGCTGCGCGCCGCTCCGATTGTCGCTCAGCTGGACTACTGGAAGCAGCAGCTGGCCGATGTGCCGGTGCTGAATCTGCCCACGGATCGGCCGCGACCGGCGCTGCCCTCCAACGAAGGCGGACGCCAGCCGTTCACACTGCCGGACTCGGTCAGCCAGGCGCTGATCGCGCTGAGCCGCCGCGAGGGTGTGACGCCGTTTATGACGCTGCTGGCGGCGTGGCAGGTCTTGCTCTCGCGCTACAGCAACCAGACCGACATCACGGTGGGCATTCCCAGCGCCAATCGCACTCGCGCGGAGACCGAAGGGCTGATCGGCTACTTCGTCAATACGCAGGTTGTGCGCACCGACCTGAGCGGCAATCCAACCTTCCGCGAGGTGCTCGGGCAGGTGCGCGCGGTGGTGTTGCAAGCTTTCGCGCATCAGGATGTGCCGTTTGAGCAGGTGGTGGACGCGGTGCAGCCCGTGCGCGATCTGAGCCACAATCCGCTCTTCCAGGTGATGTTCGCGCTGCAAAACGCGCCGATGGCGCCGCTGCGGCTGACGAATGTAGCCATCCAAACGCTTGAGGTCGCGTACGGCACGGCCAAGTTCGATCTCAGCCTGGATCTGCTGGAGACCGAGAGCGGCCTGGCGGGCGCGCTGGAGTACAGCAAAGATCTCTTCGACGCGCCCACGATCCGCCGCCTGGTGGAGCATTTCGCAACGCTGCTGGCAGGGATCGCGACCAATCCCGAGCAGCGCATCGCCGGGCTGCCGCTGCTCAGCGCGGCCGAGCGATCGCAGGTGCTGACTGCGTGGAATCCACCGGCGACAGCGTATCCACGTGATCGCGTGGTGCACGACCTGGTGGCGGCACATGCCGCGCAGACGCCGGACGCGATCGCGGTGGTCTTCGGGGACGAGCACTGCACCTATGGCGAGCTGAACGCGCGCGCCAATCAGCTGGCGCATCATCTTCAGGCGCTGGGCGTGGATGTGGGCACGCCGGTTGGCATTTGCCTTGAGCGCTCGCTGCCATTTGTGGTCGGCGTGCTGGCGATCCTGAAGGCGGGCGGAGCCTACGTGCCGCTCGATCCCAGCTATCCGTCCGAACGCATCCAGTTCATGCTTGAGGATACTGCCGCGCCGGTTGTGATCACGACGGCTGTATTGGCACCGACACTGCCAACCCACGACGGCCAGCTGATCTGCCTCGATACCGACGCAGCCATGCTGGCGGCGCAACCGATCACGAATCCGGTGAGTCAGGTGACAGGCGAGGATCTGGCGTATCTGATCTACACCTCGGGCTCGACCGGACAACCCAAAGGCATCGGCATTCCCCACCGCGCGATCATGCGGCTGGTCTGCGACACCAACTATGTGCAGCTCACGCGTGAGGACAACATCGCGCTGGTGTCGAATATCTCGTTCGACGCCGCGACATTCGAGCTGTGGGGCGCGCTGATCCACGGGGCGCGGCTGATCGGCGTGCCGCGTGAGGTCGCGCTCTCGCCCCAAGCGCTGGCGGCGCACATCCGTCAGCAGCGCATCGACACCATGTTCTTGACGACCGCGCTCTTCAATCAGATCGCGCGGGAAGCGCCGGATGCCTTCGCGACGATGCGCGAGGTGATGTTCGGCGGCGAGGCATCCGATCCTCGTGCCGTGGCCGAGGTGCTGGCGGCGGGCGGGCCACAGCGGCTGTTGCATGTGTACGGCCCCACGGAGAGCACAACCTTCGCCTCATGGTACGAGGTCACAGAGGTGCCGCCCGGCGCGCCGACGATCCCGATCGGCTACTCGCTGGCGAATACACAGCTGTATGTGCTGGACGCGGCGCTACAGCCGGTGCCGGTCGGCGTTCCCGGCGAGCTGTACATTGGCGGCGACGGGTTGGCGCACGGCTATCTCAACCGGCCCGCGCTGACGGCTGAGCGCTTCGTTCCCGATCCATTCGGCGCAGTCTCCGGTGGACGGCTCTACCGCACGGGCGATCTCGTGCGCTACGGTGCCGACGGCGCGATCGCGTTTGTGGGCCGCATCGATCAGCAGGTCAAGCTGCGCGGCTTCCGCATCGAGCTGGGCGAGATCGAATCGGCTTTGAGCCAGCATCCGGCGGTCGGCGAGGTCGTCGTGGTAGTGCGCGAAGACCTGCCGGGCGTGAAGCGGCTGGTGGCGTACGTTACGGAAGAACAAAAGAACAAAGAAACAAAGGAACAAGAGAACCAAGAACCAGGAACCAAGAACCAAGGGGATGATTCAGATGGTTCTAGGTTCTTAGTTCTTGGTTCTTCCGACTTGCGGAACTTCCTTCAGTCGAAGCTGCCCGAGTATATGGTCCCGAGTGCGTTTGTGGTGCTGCCGGCGCTGCCGCTGACGCCCAACGGCAAGATCAATCGCGCCGCGCTGCCCGCGCCGGAGCCGAGCCGCACTATCGACGATACGTATGCCGCGCCCGAGACGGCGGCCGAGACAACGCTGGCGCGGATCTGGGCCGAGGTGCTGCATCTCCAGCGCGTCGGCATTCACGATAACTTCTTTGCCCTCGGCGGCGACTCGATCCTCAGCATTCAGATCGTTGCGCGCGCCAATCAGGCCGGATTGCGACTCAGCCCGACGCAGCTCTTCCAGCATCAGACCATCGCGACGTTGGCGGCGGTCGCCGATACGCGGCCGGTGGTCGTCGCCGAGCAAGGGCTGGTCACGGGCGCAGTGCCGCTCACGCCGATCCAGCACTGGCTATTCGCGCGTCAGCTGCCGGAGCTGCACCATTTCAACCAATCGGTGCTGCTGGAAGCCGGGGAGCGCCTCGATCCCGCACGTCTGGCCCAGGCGATCCAGTATCTGTTGCTCCACCACGACGCGCTGCGCCTGCGCTTCCACCAGTCCGAGTCCGGCTGGCAGCAGTCCAGCGCTGGCCTCGTCGATCCTCCACTGATTGCTACCATCGACCTGTCGGCGTATGAGCCCGAGCAACAGGCGGCGGTTTTGTCGGCCGAAGCGCTGGCAGTCCAGGCGAGTCTGGATCTGGGGGCGGGACCGTTGCTGCGGGCGGCGCTGATCGAGCGGGGAACTGGAACGGCGCAGCAGGTGCTGGTGGTGGTGCATCACCTGGCGGTGGACTGGGTCTCGTGGACGATCCTGCTGGAAGATTTGGAGACGGCGTATCGGCAGCTGGCGCAGGGCGTGGCGGTGACGCTGCCGCCCAAGACGACCGCCTTCGGCCAATGGGCGGCGCGGTTGCACGACTATGCGCAGAGTGCGACCGTGCTGGCGGAGCTGCCGTACTGGCAGGCGATCGCGCAGGTGGAGCTGCCCGCGCTGCCGGTGGATGGGCCGGATGGAGCGAATCCGGGTGCGACGCTGAGCCATGTGACGGGAGCGCTGAGCCGGGAGGAGACCGGCGCGCTGCTGGGGGCGGCACCGCAGGCGTACCGGGCGCAGGCGCAGGATCTGCTGCTGACCGCGCTGGTGGAGACGCTGGGCGATTGGACGGGTGAGCGGCGCGTGCGC
>DASWTQ010000547.1:0-13600 GCA_036402055.1 Herpetosiphonaceae bacterium | reverse complement strand
GCCCGCCAGCCCTGCTCCGGCGCGAGTGGCAGCGCCGCCGCCAGCAGATCCACGCGCCGGGTGCTCAGCGCATCGTAGAGCGCGTCGTAGCCGACTGCCACAAACTCGACGCGCAGATTCTCGCGGCGCGCCAGCTCGGTCACCAGGTCGATGTCGTAGCCCTGAAACAGGCCGTCGCGCTCCTCGGCGAAGGGACGAAAGCCCGGATCGGTGCCCACGCGTAGCACGCCGCGCTCCTGGATTGCGGTCCAGATCGGATCGGCCGCGCCGCGCTGGGTGTAGCTCGCGGCCCACGCGTAGGCCAGCAGCGCCAGGATCGCCAGCAGATCCACGATTGGTTTGATCAAACGCATGGCGCGAATCGTACCGCATCGGCGACCAACTGTCGAAAAAAGTCCCGACACATTGTAGGAGAAGCGGCGAGCTTCCGCTCTGCCCGTGGTCTATGCCTGCGCTCGGGAGCGCGTGGTATTCTCCGCTGTGCAGACAGCTCATGTGTTGACACTGGAGGATTCTACAATCATGCCGAAGCTGCCTTTCAAGCGCAAACCTGCCGACGATGCAGCATCGATCAGCGCCTACATTCCCTCGCAAATGGTGGACTATACCTCGCTCCCGCCGATCGAAGAGGATACCGCGCTGACACGATTCAACCGCATGCCCCTGATCGCGCGGATCGGGGCGATTCTGCTGCCGATTCTGCTGCTTGTCGGCGCAACCTGGGGCGTGTGGCAGGCGCTGTCCGGCACGCCGGAGACTCAGGCGCAGGCTCCCGAAACGCCGGTCGTCACGATCTCGAAGGCGCAGGCAGTCAGCCGCGAGGCGATCGCCGTCGCAGGCCAGACCGAGCATGTCACGCCCGGCACGAAAGTTTCGGCCCGGCTGCTCTCCGGCGAGGAGGCGATCGATTGGGCCGATCCCGAGCAGAGCACGGCGACAGTGGAGAACGGCACGATCGAGCTGCGCATGTCGAAGGCAGATTCGTGGGAGGCCGCGCTCACCAGTGACATCACCTACACCGTCGAGCTAACGGTCGGCGAGGGCGAAAAGGCGATCACCGCGCGCTCACCGCTGACGGTTCCTGAGATGCTGGCGGGAGCGTTCTTCGGCCCCAAGGTCGAGCCGACGCCGATTCCGTCGCCGTCGCCAACGCCGTCGCCGACACCCGAGCCGACGCCTGAGCCGCCTGTCGTCACCGGCCCGCCGACGCTAGCAGTGGTCGTGGACTCGACGATGCTGATCAGCCCGACGCTGCGAACGGCCGAGATCGGCGGCGTGCAGGCCGGCACAACCTTTGAGCCGATGCTGCGCAGCGATGACAGCAAGTGGTTTCTGGTCAAACAGGGCGAGCAGGTCGGCTGGCTCCACGCCGATCAGATCAAGATCGAGACTGAGGCGGCCGCCCGAGTAACCTCGGTCCGTCCCGATCCGGCCAAAGTCGAGGCCGGGCCGCTCAAAGCGACGGTCTTCAACGGCGGCAATATTCGCTACCGGCCCAATGTCGAGACCGGCACTGTTCTTGGGCAGCTTCACGCGCGCCAGGCGGTGACGCTCAGCGCCAGAACCGCCGACGGCAGCTGGTACAAAGTGGTCGCGCCCGAGGCCGAGGGTTGGGTGAGCAGCTCGCTGCTGACGATCGATCCGGCGGTGGCGGCCCAGGTTCCCGCGCAGTAACAGCCGCCCTGATCCGATGGAGGCTCCAGCTCAGGCTGGAGCTTTTTTCTGCGAATTTTCTGTATCGTGTAGGGCCACACCGCTGGGGTGTCCTGCTTCTACGGATCAAAAGATTTGCTCATTGTTGTAGTAGACATAAAGGTAAAATTACCTGCCCCAATAGTCACAGCCCTACCATGACCGGGTGATAGAATCGGTTGGGACTAAGTGGGTTTGCATCTTGTTTCAGTTGTCGGTATTATGCCACTACAATCTTTTCTACTAAGGGCGCGCTCGCAACCTACCTGCTTTCCTCAAGCGCCTCTATGTAGCCCCCAATACATTTGCACTTGTCGCTTCATCAGGAGGTCTTCCCATGAGCACCGCTCACCAATTCGCCACTCCCTCTAACGACACCATCCCCGAGGGCATGCAACTCGCTACACGCGGCACCGCAAATCCACTGGATGAGATCGAGCAGGATCTGCGCTCGGCTATTTTCGGTCAGAATCGCGCGATCGAGAGCGTTATTCGGGCTATGAATCGCGCCCGCTTTGGCTTTGCAGCCGGTAATCGTAATCGTCCGCTGGTCAACTTGATGTTTTTGGGACCGACGGGCGTTGGCAAGAGCGAGTGTGCCAAGCGGCTCGCGCAGCGGCTGCATCCAGCCGGCGGTGGCTTTCTCAAGATCGACTGCTCATTGTTCAGCCAGGGCCACGAGGTTTCCGCGCTGGTCGGCGCGCCGCCGAGCTACGTGGGCCGCGACCAGAAGCCGCTGCTCGATCCCGACATCATCGAGATGGAAAACAGCGTCGTGCTCTTCGACGAAATCGAGAAAGGCACGTCGGAGCTGTGGAACCTGCTGTTGCAGATCATGGAAGACGGCGAGGTCACGCTGCTCAACAGCGCGCGCACGGTCTCGTTCCGCAACTGCATCTTGATCATGACGACCAACGTCGGCGCGAAGGAAATGGTCGATTATCTCGACAAGCGCAACATCGGCTTCAAGTCCACTCGCCAGGACATGGAGGCGACCGGCCAGCAGATCTATCAGATCGGCTTTGAGGCGCTCCAGCGGCACTTCCGGCCGGAGTGGATCAACCGCATCGACGAGATTATCGCCTTCCGCCCGCTCTCCAGCGCCACGATGAGCCGCATCTTTGATCGGATGCTCGACGAGGCCAATGAGCAGTACCTGAACTACGGCATCAAGGTGATGATCAGCGAAGCCTCCAAGGATCATATTTTGCGCAAGGGCTACAACCCGACCTTTGGCGCTCGTCCGCTGCGCGCGCGGATGCTGAAGGACATCGACGCGCCGCTGGCGGATCTGCTGGCCTCGGGCGGCATTCCGCAGGGCAGCAAGGTGCTGGTGGTGTATAACGGCGGCGATACCTACGGCGAGGAGCTGTCGTTCTACTACGAGCGCGACAACGAGCTGGAGTCGCTGGGCCGCAAGCGCCGTGAAGCTGTGCAGCAGTCCATGAAGCGCCCGGCACCGCAGCAGGATACCAAGTCTCCGGCGCCGTCGCAGGGCCCTGCGATGGCCAAAACGATCGACAACGCCGGCCGTCGCTAAATCTGCGTTCCATCATCGATCGGGCTCTGGCACACGCCAGGGCTCGATTTGGTTTAAGCGGTGAATCGGTGTGTTACAATTCCACGCGTCTGATTGTTGATAAACAGTTGTGCCGTGTGTGGAGACTATGCAACACCCGATCGTTATTGGCGTGGCCGGCGGAACAGGCTCAGGCAAGACCACGGTCTCGCGCGCGATTTTGCAGCGGGTCGGATCGGAGCGCATCGCGTATATCGAGCACGACTCGTACTACCGCGACGTGCCGCCGATGTCGCCCGAGGAGCGCGATCAGGTCAACTTCGATCATCCCGATTCGCTCGACAACACGCTGCTGATCGAGCATCTTGATGCGATCTGCGACGGACAGCCGATCGCGGTGCCGATCTACGATTTTACCAAGGATCGCCGCACCGAAGAGTCGCGGATTGTGCAGCCGCAGCCGGTGGTGCTGGTCGAAGGCATTTTGATCTTCGCCGACAAACAGCTGCGCGAGCGCATGGATATTAAGATCTATGTGGACGCCGACGCCGACATGCGCTTTATTCGCCGCATCCAGCGCGATCTCAGCGAGCGCGGCCGCTCCGTGGAGTCGGTGATCGAGCAGTATCTGCGCACAGTGCGCCCGATGCATCTTGAGTTTGTGGAGCCCTCGAAGCGCTACGCCGATATTATCGTGCCACGCGGCGGCCTGAACTCGATCGCGATCGATATGATCGTGGCGCGCATCCAAACTATGCTGGCAGCGCATCAAGAGCAGAGCGAACTTCAGCGCTCCCTGTCCGTCGATCCCACGTAAGCCTCATGGCTCCTCACAATACATCTTCGGTTGCCGCGACGGATCGGGCCGCATCTCGATCGCGGATCGCCGGCTGGTCGCTGGGCTTGCTGACGGTGCTCGGCGTCGCGCTGGCGCTGCGGCTGCTCTGGCTCGATGCCGACGCGGCCACGACGCTGACCTGGAGCGGCGCGCCCTTCACCGACGAGGGCCTGTACAGCCATGCCGCGCGCAATCGTGTGCTGCTTGGGACGTGGCGCACGGATGGCTGGGATAATCGCCTGGTGAGCCCGCTCTTCGATGGGCTGGCGTTTGTGGTGTTCTCGCTGTTTGGCGTCGGCTTCGTCCAGGTGCGCTTGATCAGCGTGGTGTTCTCGACGATCGCGCTGCTGCTCTTTTGGGATACGCTGCGTCAGGATTGGGGGCCGCGCTGGGCGGTGCTCGGCTGTGCGCTGTGGGGCCTGGATTATTTCTGGTTTCAGCTTAGTCGCCTGGGCCTGCTTGAGCCGAGCATGGTCGCCTGGCTGGTCGTGGCGGCCTGGTGCTGGCGGCGCTCGCTCGATCGCGGCGTGGGCTGGGTGATTGGCTGTGGAGCGTGCGCGGCGCTCGCGTTCGTCTGGAAGTCACTAGCGCTGCTCTGGCTACCGGTGCCGCTGCTGGCGCTGCTGCTGCTGCCTCGGCCGTGGACGCGCTGGCGACTGGCGGCTGGCTATGCGGCGGGTCTCGGCGCGATCCTGGTGCTGTACGGCTTGCTCTGGTATCTGCCCAATCGCACGGAGCTGGCGGCCTACAATCAGTTCTACGCCGCCGATCGGCTGCCTGAATCGCTGAGTGAAGCCGGCCTGGTGCTGCTGCGTAACCTGCGCTCGAAATATGTGTGGGCTCAGACTCCGGTGCTGCTGATCGCGGCGCTGCTTGGCGGGCTGCGCTCCCTGGTTGCCATTTGCCGCCGCTCACTTCAGCCCGTGGTCGCGCTGGCGCTGGCCTGGACGATCTGCGGCGCGTCGCTGCTGATCATGCCCTACAGCCCGCCCCGCTACTACACGCTCCTGCTGCCGGCTGTTGTCACGCTGGCGCTGGCTGCTGTCGTTGCTGCCGATAATCTTTATTTCCGAAACTTTACTCGGGTTGCCGCTACTGGATTGTTCGGCGCGTCGCTGGTGTGGAGCGGCTGGTGGTATGCGCGCTGGGCCGTCGAGCGACGGACGACGCTGATCGCTCGCGCGCGGGAAGTGCAGCGATTGGTGCCGCCCGGCGAAATGGTGCTCGGCGTGAACGCGTGCGGGCTGAGCCTCGGCAACGATCTGCCGTGCGCGCCGCTCTTCGCCGGCCTGGCCAACGACGATCGGCCTGTGGAAACGCTCGGCGCGCACTATGGCCTGGTCGAGGACGGCAATCGCGACGATTATCTGCGGCGCTTCTACGGTCCGCTGCTGTCGGAATCGACGCGGCTGGCGCAGCTGCCGCTCGGCTCTCGGCGCGTGACGCTCTACCGCTTCGCCGAGCAGCCGCAACTGGATCAAGAACCATGAGCTACTACCATGTTGATTCGTAACGCTGTCTGGAGTTTTGGCGCGCAAGTCGTGCGGCTGGCGACGGCGCTGCTGCTGATTCTATTGCTGGAGCCGGCCGCGCGCGGCTTTCAGAATCTGCTGGTGCTGCTGCCGACGCTGCTGGCCTCGCTGACGCTGCTGGGCGTGAGCCACGCGACGCCGGTGCTGCTGCATCGCGGTGTGAGCGAGCAGCGACTGCTCTCGAATCTAATCGGCCTGGGACTGTGCGTCGTCGGGGTTGTAAGCGTGGCGCTGCTGCCGCTGCTGCCGCTGGCGGCGAACTTTTTAAGCGGCGAGTATCGCGTGACGCCGATCGATGTGCTGCTGGGTATGCTGCTGCTGCCGCCGACGCTGCTCGGCGAGTATTTGCGCTCACTGCTGGCGGCGCGGCGCGATCTGCGCAGCGTGGCGATAACTCAGAGCGTGCAGGCTGTCGCACAGCTGATCTTTGCGCTCGCGCTGGTCGTGGCGCTTGGCTGGGGGCCGCTCGGCGCGGTGTGGGCGGTGGTGCTCGGCGGCTGGTGCAGCTTTGGCTGGACGGTGTGGGCGGTGCGCAAATTGGGCAGTCTGCGGCCACGATTGGACGGCGACGTGCTGCGGCCGCTGCTGGGACTTGGTCTGCGCGGCCATGTCGGCAACGTGGTGCAAACCTTCAACTACCGGCTGGATGTGTTTATTGTGCAGGGCTTCCTGGGCCAGGCGGCGGTCGGCCTGTATCAGACCGGCGTGTTTCTGGCCGAGATTGTCTGGTACGTGCCCAACGCGATCAGCTCGGCGCTGCTGCCCCAGGTTGCCGCGACTGGCAGCAGTCAGGAGACGCCGCGTGTGGTGCGGCATACACTGCTGCTCACAGCGCTGGGCGCGATCGGGCTGATAGGCGTGGTCTGGCCTGGCCTGGCGCTCGTACGTCCGATCTATCTGCCGGCGGTCCTGCCGATGGCGGTGCTACTCGTGGGCGTGGTCGCGCTGAGCGTGCACAAAGTCCTGGCCAGCGATCTGTCCGGCCGTGGCTGGCCGCAGTATCCCTCGTACACCTCGACGCTGGCGCTGCTCGTCACGGTGGCCGGCGATCTGCTGCTGATTCCGCGCTTCGGCATCGTGGGTGCGGCGCTGGCCTCGACGCTGGCCTATCTGATCCAGACGATCGTGCTGCTGCGGATCTATACCCGCGTGGCGCAGGTTCACTGGCAGGATCTGCTGATCTTCCGCCGCGATGATCTTCAGCTCTACCGGCGTCTGGCGCTGCGACGGAGCGGAGCGTCACGATGAGACGCAGCGTGTGCATCATCGGGCCGGGCAACAATGTGCATGTCCATCGCTGGGCGGAGGCGCTGCACCGGCGTGGGCTGCACGTCAGTCTGATCTCGACGCTGCCGGCTACGCTCCCCGAATCTCTGCGCGATCTGCCCTGCTTCACGATCCCGACTGCCACTGCCGGCATGTCCAGATCGCAGCGGCTGGCAGCGCTGCTCGGCGGCTGGGCGCGAGTGCCGGGACTCGTCGCGGCGCTCAGGCCCGATGTGGTCCATCTGCACTCGCTGCCGGTGCCGGCGGCCGTGCCGTTTCTGCGCCCGCTGCGACAGCTGGTCGTCTCAAGCTGGGGCTCGGATGTGGTTCAGCGCGATCCACGCAAGACGCGGCTATATCCGTATCTGCTGAGTCATGCTGCGCAGCTGACCGCGACCTCACACTATCTGGCAGCGATCACCGCTAGCTATCTACGCTCCCCTCGCGCGATCAGCGTGATTCCGTTCGGCATCGATCCGCAGCGCTTCAGGCCAGCCCCGGAGCCGGCACCCGGCAAGCGTATCGGGACGCTGCGGCATCTTGAGTCAAACTACGGCATCGACGTGCTGATCGAGGCGGTGCCGCTGCTGCTCCAGTTCGATCCACAGATTCGGATCGAGATCGGCGGGGCGGGCAGCCTGCGCTCGGCGTTTGAGCAGCGCATTCACGAATTAGGCATTGGCGAACAGGTGACGCTGCGTGGGCGGATCGATCATGCCGAGGTGCCTGGGTTCCTGCGCTCGTTCGCGCTCTTTGCGATGCCGTCGCGGGCCGAGGCTTTTGGAGTAGCGGCCCTTGAGGCGCAGGCGTGTGGTCTTCCCGTCGTAGCGTCGAGTGTGGGTGGCTTGCCGGAGGTGGTGCGTGATGGCGAGACTGGCCTGCTGGTGCCGCCGGAGCAGCCGCAGGCGCTGGCGGAAGCGCTGCTGGCGCTGATCGCAGATCCGCAGCGCCGCGTACAGATGGGCGCAGTCGGCCGCGAGTGGGTACGCGCGCGCTACGATTGGCAGACAAACGTGGAGCAGATGCTGGAGGTTTACCGGCAGGTGTGGGGCTGAGCGTCCAGCTCAGCCCCAGCGTGACGCTGATTATTCCGCCTGTGTCACGTTGAAGACCAGCGCGCCGCCTGGATTCTTCAAGGTCAGCGTTTCCCCGTCGATCGTCCAGGACTGCGACGTAGCGAGCGCATCAAGGAAGCGTGTCTCTTGCTCCATCACGCCGGTAGCGGTGCAGGCCATTTTGGTCGAGATCAGCTGCGAGATCGTGATCTTGTCGCCTTCGGTGGTGTAGGAGCCACTGTAACGGTTACAGCCGGCGGTGCCACGCGCGACGCCGTTGGCCAGCCGCAGCGTGACGCGTGAGCCCGCGATCGTCGAGCTGGCGGCATCGCCCTGGACAAAGGTAGTCAGCTGCCAGGGCGTTTCAAACAGGGCTACGCCGTCGGTCTTGGGCATTGACCGGAAGAACATCTGGCCACCCTTGTAGACGATCGTCAGCGTGTCTCCGGCGATCGCGTAGGACTCGGCGGCGGTGAGCGCTTCCAGGAACACGTTTTCTTGCTGCATGGCCGGCTCGGCGCAGGCCATCTCGGTTCGTCCGGCCTGCTCAAGCGTTAGTTTATTGTCGGCGGCGGTATAGTTGGCGAAATAGCTGTTGCAGCCGGCGCTGCCATTGACCACGCCGTCGGCCTTGAACGTGGCGGTGATCCGTGTATTCGCCACGGGCTCGGCCTCCTGACCGGGAGCGCCGAAGCGCATCAGCGTCCACTCGGTATCGACCAGCGGATTATTCTGCTCAGCAGCGCTCGGTGTGGTTTCGCTTGGTGGTATCACTTGGGTCTCCTGCTGTGGCGGCTCATTGGCCGGAGAAGCACAGGCGGTCATCAGCGTGAGAAGGACGACGGCAACGATGGTGACACGAAAGATATTCATGGATCTGCTATCTCTTGCTACTCGCGATGCGGACGCGAAATGCTAATGGTGAGAAACCGCATACGGGCTTAACGATGATTGTAGACGAAAAGTTCTCAGTCTGGAAAGGATGCAGCATATGACTACGACCAGTAGCGAGTCGCAGATCAGGATTCGGCCCGCCGCTCCTGAGGAAGCGCGGCAGATCGGCGAGCTGGCTCTGCGCTCGAAAGCCTTCTGGGGCTACGACGCCGAGTTTATGGAAGCCTGCCGTCCGCTGCTGATGCTGCCGCCGGAGTATATCGGGGCGCATCCCGTGTTTGTGCTCGAATCCGGGGACAGGATCGTTGGCTTTTATAGCCTGCTGGGCGCAGAGCATGAGGTTGAGCTAGATCATCTGTTTGTCGATCCCGGCGCGATCGGCCAGGGCTACGGCACGCGGCTGTTTCGTCATGCGATTGCGACGGCGGCTCAGCTCGGCTTTCGGCGTATGGTGATCGAGAGCGATCCCCACGCCGAGCCTTTCTACCGCGCGATGGGAGCTGTGCGCTTTGGCGAGCGTCTTTCGGCGGTCAGCACGGATCGCCGGCTGCCGCTGCTGAGCCTGGAGCTGAAGGCGAGTTGAACGGAGGTTGACATAGTGATGGGAATGAAAAGACGCGGATCTTGATGATTCCGCGCCCTGGCCCTCACCCCCTGCGTCCCCTTCCCCGAACCTCGGCCGGCTTCGGCCTTGGTTGCGGCAGGCGAGGGGGAATCAGCGGTACTTTTTTGTTCTCTGTTCTTTATTCTTTGTTCTCGTTTGTTCCCTTGTTCCCTTATTCCTTCGTTTGATTCTTGGTTCTTGGTTCTTGGTTCTTGGTTCTTCTTAGGCTGTGCTAATCGTGCGCTCGCGATGCGCGTCGATGACGTCGGCGATGCGGTTGAGCTTGTCGAGGATCGTCGTTAGCTCGGCGAGGCTATCGACCATCAGCGTAGCGATCAGCGTGGCGCGACCGGCGCGGCGATTCTCGACCTGCTGCACCGCCTGAATATTGATACCCGCGTCGGCGACTGTGCTGGTAATGTCGCGCCACAGGCCAACGCGATCCCATGCCTCGATCCGGATCGGCACCGGGTACGCCTTGCGGTCACTGCTGGCACCCCAGGCAACATCCATCAGCCGGGCACGATCGCGCTCATGCAGAATGTTGTAGCAGTCGGCGCGATGGATCGTCAGGCCCTTGCCGCGCGTCACAAAGCCGACAACGTTATCGCCTTCGATCGGGTTACAGCAGCGCGCCAGCCGGGTATGAATATCGTTGGTGCCGCGTACCTGAATGCCAACTTTGGGCGCCTCGACCTGACGCGGCGAGGTGTCGGGCAGCTTGGCCAGCGGATCGAGATCGGCGTGAGTGGCTTTTTGCTTGGCGATCACGCGCCGCACAAGCTCACGCGGATGCTGATCGCCGACGCCGATCGCGGCAAACACATCTTCGATATTCTTAAAATTGTTGGCCTCGGTCACATCGTCGAACGAGATCGACATGCCCAGGCGTTTGATCTCACGCTCCAGCATATCGCGGCCGGCCGCAATGTTGAGGCTGCGCTCCTGGCGACGGAACCAGCGCCGAATATGATTGCGGGCGCTGGCGGTCTGCACAAACTCCAGCCAGTCACGGCTCGGGCCGCGCGGTTGCTTGGAGGCCATGATCGACACGACCTCGCCGTTTTGCAGCTGGTAGTGCAGCGGCACCTGGCGATTATTGACGCGCGCGCCGATGCAGTTGTTGCCGACGTCGGAGTGGATGCGGTAGGCGAAATCGATCGGCGTGGAGCCTTTGGGCAGATCGATAATCTTGCCCTTGGGCGTGAAAACATACACCTGCTCCTGGAGCACCTCATTCTTGAGCGTCTCCACGAACTCGTGGTCTTCGTTGATCTCGCGGCGCCAGGCGATCAGGTTACGCAGCCATTGCAGCTTGGCGTCGATCGAGACCTCGGACTTGCGCCCGAAGCCTTCTTTGTAGCGCCAGTGCGCCGCGATGCCGTGCTCGGCGACCTCGTGCATCTCATAGGTGCGAATCTGAATCTCGCAGGGCTGCCCGCCGGGAATCATGATCGTCGTGTGCAGCGACTGATACATGCTTTCTTTGGGCATCGCGATATAATCGTCGAACTCGTTCGGGATTGGCGTCCAGCGGTTGTGGGCAATGCCCAGCACCTGGTAGCAGTCGGCGACGGTGTTGACCAGCACGCGCACGGCCAGCTGATCGTAGATTTGATCCAGCGGCACGCCTTTGCGCTCCATCTTGCGCCAGATCGAGTAGATATGCTTGGGCCGTCCCGTGATTTCGCCGGAGATGCCCGCTTTATCAAGCTCGTGGCGTAAGCTGCCGATCACCCGCTGAATAATTCGCTCGCGGGCGTCGCGTCGCAGCTGAAGCTGGCGGCTGATCGTCTCGTACTTCTCGGGATCGAAGAAGCGGAACGAGAGATCCTCCAGCTCCCACTTGATCTGCCAGATGCCGAGCCGATGTGCCAGCGGCGCGTAGATTTCCAGCGTTTCGCGGGCGATGCGCTTCTGTTTATGCTCCGGCACGTGCTGAAGCGTGCGCATGTTATGCAGCCGGTCGGCCAGTTTGATCAGCACCACGCGCGGATCGTCGGCCATGGCGATAAACATCTTGCGATACGATCCGGCCTGGGCGTCTTCCTTGGTCCGCCCTTCGATCGCTTTGAGCTTGGTCAGGCCGTCGACGATATTGGCGATCTCACCGCCGCACTGCGTTTTGAGCTGCTCAAGCGAGAAGCTGGTATCTTCGACGACATCATGCAGCAGCCCCGCCGCGATACAGGCAGGATCGAGCTTCAGGTCGATCAAGATATGCGAGACGGCAATCGGGTGCAGAATATACGGCTCGCCTGAGGAGCGCTGCTGTTTCTCGTGCGCTGCGGAGGCAATCGTAAACGCGGTGCGCACGATCGCATCATCGAAATCCGTGTGATACGCGCGCAGCCGTTTGATCAGGCCCTCAGGTTCGGCCACAGGGACTGATTGCGAATGATGAGCAGGCTTCGCTGCCGCGCCATTAGATGGCTGGGTATCGAGGCTGGTGAGTTCTGTCGAGGTATGATCCATCTTCGGCGCTCCATCTTCGGATCAGACCGTGTTGAAACCGCTTACACATTGGCGGTTCAGAGTTTGGGAAGAATAGCACGGGGATCGAGGGGCTGTCAAGTGAATTATGTCAATCGAATGCGGTAGTGTTTCGCTTTTGATCCGTTTCAATCCACTTGTACATACGCACGACGCAGCGGATTAGATTTACATAGTGTGAGTAGTCATGTACTCGCGCAGTGTCGCCAGGAGCGTCGAAACCCGCGTGGTATTGCCATGATCCAGCTGGTAGCGCAGGTCGGTCAGCCACATGCGCGGACGGTAGAAGCGCAGCCGGCGGCGAAATCCGGCATCCAGCGAGCGGCCGTACCGTCGAATAACGTCGTCGACAAACACCGGCCCGTACTCCAACAATCCAGTCAGATCGATCGCCGGATCGCCGAGCGCGACGTCGCCAAAATCGATCACGCCGGCCAGCTGTTGAGTCGCCGAGTCGAACAGGATATGCGGGACGGTCAGATCGTTGTGGACCAGCACCGGCTGGAAGTGCCACACGGCATCATCGTCGGCGATGGCGTAGACGCCGGCAATCCACGTGCGCTCCTGAGCCGACAGCAGCGGAAAGATCTGCTGCTGGATCTGCGCGTACTCGGCGGCGAAGATCGTTCGATCCAGGCCGCGCAGCGTGGGCGCTAAACGCTGCGCCTCGCCGGTCGGAAAGCTATGCAGCACCTGCAAAAACTCGGCGAGCTGCCGGGCGACAGCACTGCGGATCGTGGATTCGGTCGCGTCGAGCACGGAGCGGCTCAGCGGTGCTCCGGCGATCATGCGGTAGCCGACGAACGGCAGCTCCGGTGGTGTTGAAGAGGCACAGGCGTAGCTGAAATCGGGGATTGGCAGCGGCAGCCGGGCCGCCAGCGCAGGCAGCAGCGCTCGCTCGATCGCTAGCTGGGCGGCAGCTTCGGCGTTGCGTGGAAAGCGAAAAATCCACGTATCGTCGACAACCGCAACCCGGCTATCCCAGCCCTCCTCGACGATATGTAGGGAGCGCAGGTCGAGCGACGGCGCGCACGCCGCGATGCGCTGGCGCAGCCGCTCACTCTCGGCTGCGGTCGTCATTGATCGCTCGCAGCGTTTGCAAGAGTCGCCACCCGACCAGGCCCAGCATCGCGCCGGCGATCAGCCACAGCCCAAGCAACAGCCAGAGCACCCAGCCCGTACTATTCGCCGCCACGAGCAGCGCTAACATGCCAAAGACGCAGAACGTCGGCGCGAGCAACGACACGACGATCAACAGCGCCCGTAAGCGCTGCTGCAATCGTGGCTGGTCGATCTGTTCGGAGGACATAGCAAGACCTTTGGCTTCGTTCGGGGATTATACTATGGTTCTCTATAGCGCATAGGATTAGCCCGGTTGCAATCGCTTTTAGACGTGAATGGTGAGCTTGTCACCTTGCTAGACGCTAGAGTACAATATATTTATTGATAGTCTTACAAAGTTTACTCTGGATAGATTTGATATAGGAGTTTGTTGTGCTTACACGTCTTGAGGTTGATGGTTTCAAAAATCTAGTTGGCTTTGCTATTAATTTTGGTCCATTCACATGTATAGCAGGGCCAAATGGTGTTGGCAAATCCAACATCTTTGATGCAATCCGCTTCCTCTCACTCCTAACTGATCATACTCTCATGGACGCGGCATTCCAGGTCAGAGTAAGTGGAGGTGAACGTAATGAGATGCGGGAT
>DASWTQ010000546.1:0-24224 GCA_036402055.1 Herpetosiphonaceae bacterium | reverse complement strand
CGCCGCGATCAGCGCGATTGCTGCGCGCCCGCGCCGTAGCCAGTCAGCTCGATGTAGCCATAGCCGTCGATCGGCTGCCCGTTGCGCGTGCCCTCGATCCGCACAGCGCCCTCCCAGTAGGTCAGCCCCACGCGCAGCTCCTGGTCAGGAATCAGCGGCGTAAGCTCGACATCCAGCCCAAGCTTCGGCGATTGCAGCCGCCAGCGCGACGGATACTCGACGCCGGTCTGCGGGCTGCGCCAGGTATCCAGCGGCGTCCACTGCACATCGCCGTCGCCCAGCGAGATCGTGCTGCTGTCGGCCTCGGTGAGCGATCCATTGGTGTAGTCCGTCGAGCCGTCGGCGCGCCGCAATCGCCCCCACATGATCTCGCTGTTGTCGCTAAGCTGCGCGCCCAGCCAGTCCCAGCCGACCTGCTCGCCGCTCAGCGCGCTGGTGCCCCACTCGTGATCCATCCAGCTCAGCCCCTGGACGATCGCCGTTTGCCCTCCAAAGCTGATCGTGCCGCTGGTGGTCATGCGTGTCAGCGAGTAGTAGTACGAGGCGTTGCCGATCTCATTGCTCTTCTGCGACAGACCGCGATCGCCTTGCAGCGTGGCCGGCTTCGTCGAATCAAGGTTAAGATCGATGCTGACCTGATCCGTGGCGGCGCGCAGTCTGGCGCTATTGCCGGTGCCTTCGGCCGACCAGTTTTTCACGAAGACGCGAAACGGCTCGGCCTGCGCGCCCGCGAGGCTGATCCCGCCGCCGCGTGCGATCTGGCTGTTGGCGACAAAGCGCTGGCCCGCCGCGTCGGTGACGGCAAAATGTGCCAGATAGATCTGGCTGGTCGCCCACTGCGACTCACGCTCGGGCGCGTCGGCGCTCAGCGCGCTGCGAAAAAACGTCAGCTGGTAGCCCCAGTGCTGCCCGTCCTCGCCGCGCACGTTGCCGGTGTAGTACCACCACTCAGTCTGATACTCGGGATGCGGGCCGTGGTCCTGCGGAAAAACGAATGGCCGGACCTCGGTCGCGCGCTGGAAGTTGCCCGCCGCCGGACGGTTGATCGCCCGCGCGATGCCCCAGTCCACCTGTGCCGCCGCCGGCGTGCTCAGCCGCGAGCCGATCAGCTGCCAGCCGATCGCCAGGATCGTCACCAGCACGACAGCGCCGGCTGCCCAGCGCCAGATTTTATAGCGCATAGCTCTGCTTTATCCAATCACTGTGAAAAATCTCTCATTCTTTATGGTAGCACAATCTCGATCCCTGCATCTGCAAGTGAACGATCGATCGTCGCGATGGCGGGCGGCAGCACACGTCGGTAGAATTTGGTAAAATCCCTGCTACTACTCGCGATCCACCGTTGCGAAACCATCCGCTGTCGTTTATGATGCCCAGGCCGGCTCGTCTCCTCTGCCGGCAAAATTCCTGCCATAGTCGCCACCTGTTTCAAGGAGGAAGTATGTCTCGATCGTCTCGCCCGCATCGAATCCTGGCCCTGATCCTCGCCCTAGGTACGCTGCTGGCCGGCGTGAGCGCGCCCGCGAATGCTCAGCAGATCAAGCGCACGCTGATTCCGATCGGCGCGGGCTACGCAACCACGACGCTTCAGCGCTTTGCCCAGGCGGCGGCGCAGCGCGATACCAGCGGCAGCGTGTATATCGTCGTCCTGCCGATCACCTTTGCGACCGACGCCTTTGCGATCTCGAACAAGGAGCGCAAAGAAAATCTCGATCTCGCCAACACACGACGGGGCCAGGTCGAAACGGCCTGTAACGCGGTCAAGCGGCCCGAGCAGACCTGCCGCGCGGTGCTGGCTCCGATCCTGGTGCGCAACGATGCGTATCTTCAGAGCAATCTGGATCTGTTCACCGCCGATCTCGACGGGATGTATATTCTCGGCGGCGATCAAACGATCGCGATGCGCGTCGTCGCGGACACGCCGACCGAGCAACGCATGACGACGGCCTACAACGCGGGCGCGGTCGTCGGCGGTAACAGCGCGGGCGCGGCCGTCGAGTCGGCCAACATGATCGCAGGATACATCGGCAACCTCGGCCCTGAAAACGGCTTCCAGCAGGGCAGCGTCGATCTGTGGATGAATGGCGGCCTGAGCGATCAGGAGCGCGGCCTGATCTTTGGCCTGCCCAACGCGCTGCTCGATCAACATGTGCTTCAGCGTGGCCGCATCGCCCGGCTGATCAACGCGGCGTGGAGCACCTCGCTGCTGGGCGTGGGCGCGGATGCCGACACTGCTGCGGCGATCGAGAACGAGTCCGTGCTGACGGATGTGGCGGGTCGCTCGGCCGCGTTCGTGGTCGACGCCAAAACCTACGCCGCGAATGGTCGCTACGCCGGCCCGACCAGCAGCCTATCGATCCACAACGTCGCGACGCATGTGCTCCCTAGCGGCGGCTACGGCTACGATCTCAAGCAGCTGCGCCCGCTGGTCAACGGCCGTCCCCAGGCCGCGCCCGATATTGCCGGACGCAACTTTAGTTCGGTGCGGCTGCCCAGCGGCTACGGCGCGCTGCTCCTCGGCGGCGACATCAGCGCCGATAAAGCCGGTCTCGTCGCGGATCGTTTCGTGGCGCAGAGCGGCGGCGCCGGCGCGCGAATCGTGGTGCTGACGACGGGCTACGCCAAGAGCGGCGACGCGCAGGCCGACGCCAAGGCGTACGCGGCGGCGTTCCAGACCAAAGTTTCCGCTCCGGTGCAGTGGTTCGTCCTCGACAGCCGCGCCAATCAGGCGGCGATCCAGAGCGCGATCAGCGGCGCGACCGGCGTCTTCCTGACCGCGCCGGATCAGTCGCGGGTGCTGGCAGCCTTGAATGGAGCGGCGCCGGTTGTATCCGCGCTGCGCAGCGCCTGGCAGGGCGGCACGACGCTGCTGGCCGACAACGCGGCAGCCGCAGCCTTGAGCCAACTCACCACCGCCGATCCGCCGTCGATCGACAGCGCGGGTCTTGAAGAAGACTCGATCGTCGATTTCCGGCCGGATGGCGTCGATATTCGCGCGGGCCTGGCGTTTGTTAGCGGCCTGGCGGTCGAGCCACGCATGGTCTTCGATCGGCACTGGGGCAAGCTGTACAACCTGGTGGCTCGCGATCGATCGCTGCTGGGCCTGGGCATCGACGTGGGCACTGCCGTCGAGATCACGGCGACGGGCGCGACGGTTCACGGGAACAACACGGCTGTGATCCTGGATGGACGCTACGCCAGCTTTGCGGTCGGCAGCAACGGCGCGCTTGGCGCTCGCTATGTGCTGCTGGATTCGTTCGTGGCGGGCGATCGGATTTCGCAGTAGAGGTTGAGCTGTAAACCTTCAGGAGATGTACACGTTTGTAGGGGCGTATTACGCCCCTACTTTGTTTATTGGTACAAAAAGATTTTACAACCCGCCCAGGAAATCCAGCACGATGCGGTTGAACTCGGCCGGCTGCTCCAGGCTGGGAACGTGCGCCGTGCCGTGCATCACCACCTTGCGCGCGCCCGCGATGCGCTCCTCCATCAGGTCGCCGGCGGTGATCACACCCGGCTGATCCTGATCGCCGACGATGATCAGCGTGGGCACGCGAATCTCGCCCAGCCGATCGTAGGCGGGCGGCTCCAGCGCTTGCTCCTCCGCCTTCCCCTCGGCGGCTACCTCGTTTTGCAGCGCGATCAGATTCATCTCGTAGACCAGATCGCGCACCCGGCGCTCGACCTGCTCCGGCGTGCGGTTCGGCCCATCGACCCAGACCTCAACCTCAAGCTCCGACGTGCGCTGGAGGTCGCGGGCCCTGAAGCTGCTGCGGATCTCTTCCCACTGGCGTGGTGGCGGCGAGCCGTCGTCGGGAGCGCCGCCGGGCCCTGAGCAGACCAGAATGAGCGCCTTGACCAGCTCGGGATGTTCCAGCGTCACATCGATCGCCGTCGAGCCGCCGCGCGAGCAGCCCATCAGGTACGCCTGCTCAAGGCCGAGCCAGCTCAGCAGCGCGTACAGATCGTCGTGGTGCCCGAATGTGCCCTCGGCCACGGCCGACTTGCCGAAGCCGCGCATGTCGTAGCGGATCACGGTGTAGCGCTCGGCAAAAACCTGCCACTGCTCATCCCACAGCCGCCGGTCGGCGACACCGGCGTGAATCATCACCAGCGGCTGTCCGCTGCCTGCGATCTCGTAGTACAGCCGCGTGCCGTTGACCTCGGCAAAACCGCTGGCCGGCCGTGTGCTTGCTGTCATGGGCGCACTCCTTGTTTGTTACCCGGACAAGAAACTGACGCGCCAGTTTTTTATGGGGCTTCGTCGGCGCTGAGAAAAGTTTCCAGCACATCCTCGACGGTGGCGATCAGCTCCGGGCGCTGCTGGAGCATCTCGACGATGCGCTGGATCGACTCGGGCAGCGGGGCGCTGTTCGCGCCGGTGGAGCTGTCGGCGATCTTGCCGAGATCCAGCGTGCCGAGTGAGTATTCGAGATAATGAAAAACGCTGAGCAGCGCCGGCGCCGAGAGTGTGCGCGATCCCCGCTCGTAGCGTGAGATCATCGTGCGATCGACATGGAGCAGCTGCGCCAGATCGTCCTGCGTCACGCCCCGCGACAGCCGCGCCGCTCGCAGCGCCGCTCCGATCCGCCGGTTAAGATCCTGCTCCTCGGTCATAGCAGCGACTCCTGGAGCGGTGGCAGCGCGTCGGGATCGTCGGGCAGCAGCTCGGTCGCTTTGACCCGAATCCACTCCAGCGCGGCCTCGTATTTTCCGGCAGGCAGCAGCGCATACTTGGGCGTGCCCAGATCGATGCAGAACTGCGCGAAGAGCTTGCCGAACATTTCCTGCCCGGTGCGGCGCTTGTAACGGCTGGCGATCCTGGTGATCGCGCGCTTGATCACTTCCTGCTGCGGCCCGGTGATGGTGGTGTGGCTGGCAAGCTGCTGCTGGATGTCATCCATCACGCCCTCGATCGCGTCGAGCCGCGTCTCATGCACTTGCAGCTGCTCCTCGGTACGCTGCTGAGCGGCCAGCAGCGCCTCGCGCGCCAGCCGCACCTCGACCAGCGCGTCGGCCAGGCGCTGGGCCAGCGCTGCCTGTGTCGAGTCGGCGGTGGTCGACGGTGCCGGTCGCAGCTCGTTGCCATACAGCGCCGCCAGCAGATCGACCAGCTCGATCTGGTAGCGCACCAGCTTGGGCCGTGCTGCCTCGCTCACCTGGCTGGGAACGATCGTCGCTAGCCAGAAGGGAATGAAGCGGTGCAGCAGCGCGACCACGGAGCGTACACGTCCGCCCTGCGGCACGCGGACCAGCCGCACGCCCTGCGCCAGCACCTCATGTTCGCGCAGCTTCGCGCTCTGGCTTTCCAGATCCAGCCCGAGCGCCTGGCAGATCACGCGTACAGGCACCGCCACGCCGTCGTCGACAAATACTGCCAGCAGCTCATCGCCGTCAAACTCGATTTGCTTATATCGTGTCAGTCCGCGAGGCGCTGATCCAGATGGCTGGTCGCTCATGGGCTGCTCCTTCGCTTGTGTAGCGGCATGAGCCTAGCACGGGCGTGCGGCTTTTGTCAAACGCAAAATGCCTCAGAGGCACATTCGATCCTGGAGCTAACCGCTTCAATGTGACTTAGAGGCACACTGCGAGAGGAATAGATCGATTGCGATGTTCCTCAGAGGCACCTGCGTTTGGCAGCGTGTTATTATTGATGTGCCTCTCAGGCACTTATAATCCGCTATGGAACGGTATTAGTGTGTCCGTGAGGCACGTTCCCGGGCTGAAATCACGCCAGAACCTGGCTTTGAGAGGATGTAGCCTTATAAGTATGAGTCGGATACAGCTTGCGCACGCTAGGACGACCGCAACCTGTAGAACAGCGTGCGGCGCTTGCCGATTTGCAACTGCTCAACCCGCTCATAGGCGTCATGAACGATCCGTGGTTGCTTATTGCTGGTGATGGCAATCATAGTCCACGGCGATATGATTCCTCTTAATGCTTCAAGTAACTCCCAGCCGGCACTCGTCGATATATCCTCACGAGCGGGTTCGATCCACGTCGACTGGATGCCATACGGGATGTCCGTTATCACCATATCGATGGTAGCGGCTTCAAGTTGGGCGGTGAGCGTTGCGGGAGATAGGGCATTGGCCTGGAACGTCACCGGCGTTATGCTATGCATGTGATCGTTGGCCACCAGTTGCTGTCGCAAATCCACCGCCCGCGCTAAGGCATCGGCGTGAGAAGGTTTGCCGAACTGTTCATACAACGACCGCAGCTCCCCGATGCGTCGGTCCATGCCCTCCAGCGTGAGTAGGCTCAGATTGCGTTGGGCGCGTGCCAGGACGTCGGGATCAATATCGGAGCCAATGAGATGCGTCAGCTCGGACCAATGGAGATAGGCGAGGGTGGACAAGAGATACCCACTCCCACAACAGGGATCATAGACGGTGTAGGGCGGTGGGACGTTAAGCTGGAGCAAGCCAGCGCGACAGCGCTGATAAATCTCGTCGGTCAATCGAACGGGAAATACAGGTCGTCCTGGTAAGCTGGAGAAGATCAATCCAGGCGCGAAATCGGTATAATCCTGCCGCTCATGAGCAAATCGATACGGCATATGCTACGCGAGCGAGGGAACGCTCGATAATGGCCTATTCGCACGTTGCACGAAATCGCCTCCTGCGTTGTCGACCATTATACAGGTTGCTTGCGAGCTGTTGAGTGTGCGTGAGGCGTACAAAGTCGCCCAATAACTGATCTAACGACAAATCATCAATCTCGCTGAGAGATTATTGGTATTGCCGGGGATTGTAGCGCAAACAGCGGCGACCTCGATCATTGATCGAGGTCGCCACTCGAAGCCGCCTTGTAACACTACGCAGACGGTGTTACTGAAGGCCTAGGCTGTGTACGTGATGTCCCAGTGATCGCCTTCGTAGTAGTAGACGTTGCCACGCACATCGCGCCAACGCACCGAGTCGATCTGCGTGTAGTTGTTACGAATGTAGCTATCGGCGCAGGTGCCAAGACCAATATCGATCTTGTAGCCGGTGTGATGGCTCGTCGCGCCGTTGGTGTGAATCCAGGTCTCTGTGCCGCCCGTGATCACGATGTTACAGCCGATCGCGTTGCGGAACTCGATCAGCCGCGTGATCGAAAGGTTGCGTACCTGCTCAAGCGAGGTCTTGTTCAGCCAGCGGTCCGAGCCCACACCTGACGCGCCGTGGGGCGTCGTTCCCGCCGAAGATGTCACGGTAATGCCCGTGCCGCTCAGGCGTGAGATCGCCGTGGCGTGGCTGATACGCGCGCCGTCACCGGTTGTCAGCCGCGACCAGGTGTTCGCACCCGCGATGCCATCATCGCCGATGTAGTTCGACAGCTGGAATGACCGCGTTGCGTTGTAGGTCGCCGGGCCAAAGATGCCGTCAGCAGTCGTGATCGTCCTGGTGTAGCCGTAGCGATAAAGCAGCTGCCGCTGAAGCGCCTGAACGACGATGTTGTTGTCGCCCTGCCGCACGGTCACCACGAGCCGCTCCCAGACTGCGCCGTCCGCGACACCGTCCGGGTTCAACCCGTTCGCGCGTTCGAAGGCCTGCACCGCCGCGACCGTCGAGCTGTCGTAGGTGCCGTTGTAATTAACTGTATAACCACGGTAGCGCAGCTTCGCCTGAAGCGTTACCACATTCTCATTCGTTTGACCGCTGCTGAGCACAGGCCAGGTGCGAGTCGTCTGAGCCTCAGCCTTTGGCATTGCAACACCAGCGAGAACCACCATCAAAGCCAACCAGATCCACTGAAGCCGTCGGAATTTCATGCTTTCTCCTCTTCTGATTATGCCAAGTTGCGCATAATCTTTAATGGAGCGCTGCACGCTCACTTACGGTTGTGATTACGGTGGTTGCAATTACTGTACCAGCATCAAATCCACTTAAATGTAGGACTGATATTTGCGATACTGATGCGGAGAATGTTCATTCTTAGAATGTACATTCATATTGTCACACGATCGATTATTGATTTGATGCAGCAGAAAGATCAATCGATTTTTTCTTATACAAAAGCGCTGCCCGATTCTCAGATCGAGCAGCGCTGTAGATGTACCGGACGTGCGGCTACTCGCCGCTGCCGCGTATTTCGATCGATGGTGAGCCGCCTTCCTGCGGCCAGGGAACGTCGCCCTCGCGCCAATCAGGCTCAAGCGGCTGATTGCGATCGCCGACTGCTCCACGCGTCGCAAGGTACATCAGCTTCAGATCGAATTTTGGCGTGCGATCCGCGTAGAGCAGGCCGTTCGCCTCTTGGTAGGTGTCGGCGAACTGCGTGTAGCAAAAGCCTGCCAGCAGCCGGGCGCTGCGAACCGCTTCCAGCAGCGCGGTGTACTCATGCGCCAGCTCGTCGGCGCTGGTGCTGCGCGTGTAGCCCCAGGTTGCCTCGGTATTGCCCGAGAACGCGATGCCGCCGAACTCGGTCAGCATGATCGGCTGGCCCGTGTGGGGATGTCCTTCCAGCGTCAGCAGACGACCGGCCGGCCGCTCACGGGTGAAGAGCCGCCCAACCACCTCTTCCGACTGGTAGCGCAGCGCCAGCCGCTCCGGCTGCGCGTCGTAGTCATGGATCGCCAGAATATCGGTGGCCGTGCTTTCCCAGCCGTCATTGCCGATCACCGGCCGCGACGGATCGATGGTTTTGGTCAGATGGTAGAGCGCCTGAACATAATGTTGCTGCTCCGGGATAGCCGGCAGATCGGGAAGGCCCCAGGACTCGTTGAAAGGCACCCAGGCGATGATGCAGGGATGGCTGTAGTCGCGCGTGATCGCCGCCATCCACTCTTTGGTCAGGCGATCGATCGAGGTTTTGGTGAAGCGGTAGGCGCTGGGCATTTCTTCCCACACCAGCAGCCCAAGCGTATCGGCCCAGTAGAGATAGCGCGGATCTTCGATCTTCTGGTGCTTGCGCACGCCGTTGAAGCCCATCGCCTTGGCTAGCTCCACGTCTCGGCGCAGCGCGTCGTCGTCGGGCGCGGTCAGGCCCGTTTCGGGCCAGTAGCCCTG
Source organism: Herpetosiphonaceae bacterium (assembly GCA_036402055.1). Lineage (GTDB taxonomy): Bacteria > Chloroflexota > Chloroflexia > Chloroflexales > Kallotenuaceae > LB3-1. The sequence goes on along the minus strand of DASWTQ010000546.1, from coordinate 15,230 downwards.
ATCCAGCACCATGCGCAGCGTCTGCGGCCGTCCGTTGACCATAAAGCGATCGCCCTGAATGCCGATCTGGCGCAGCGCGGTGTAGCTTTCGACCTCGTCCAGCAGCTCGCCGCGACCGCCCCAGAGCTGAAGCCGGGCCTGGATCAGCGTTGGCTGCTGCGGGCTCCACAGCAGCTCGTTGCGATAATCGTCGATGCCGGGATCGGAGAGCGCGATCCGCCGGTAGACCTCGTCGGCGACTACGCGGTAGGTATCGTCCGCCAGCAGCTCGCCGTTGGCCTCAAGCGTGACTTTGAGCCGCAGCCCGTCGTTGGGCTCGCCGTCGATGTGCGCCTCCAGGCCCAGCTCCCAGCGCGTCAGGTTTGAGGTCCAGCGCAGCGTCCCGATCGAGACGCGCGGCACCTGCTCAAGCCAGACCGTCTGCCAGATGCCGGTGGTGCGAGGATACCAGATCGCGTGTGGATCGAGCTTCCAGTCCTGCTTGCCGCGCGGCTTCGCCAGATCGTGCGGATCGTCCTCCGCCCGAACGATCACGATCTGCGGCCCGCTCTCCGTCAGGCATTCCGTAATATCGACCTTGAAGGGCGTGTAGCCGCCCTCATGACGGGCAACCAGCGCGCCGTTGACCCAGACCGTGGCCTGGTAATCGACCGCGCCGAAGTGCAGGATCAGATGCTCCTCGGGCTTGAGCTGCGGCCGCTCGAAGCTGCGACGATACCAGCAGGCGCGGTAGAAGCCGGTCTGGTTGATGCCGCTGGCGGGTGTTTCAGGCGAGAACGGGACCGTGATCGTCGCGCTCCACTCGATCTGCTCGGGCTGCTTCCAGGCGGCGCCGGGGTCAAGGGCAAAATCCCAGGGGCCGTTCAGCGAGGTCCAGTTTGTGCGGCGGAGCTGTGGTCGAGGATATTCCTGGGTATGAGTCACAATCATTGTTCCTTTGGCGCGCGAATCTGCTGCGATTCGCGCGTTACGTTGTTTCTATCTGGCTCAGCGTGATGGTGATCGCACGGGATTGAGGCGTGTGCAGCAGGTAGCCGTGCTCTAGTTGAGTCGCGCTCACGGTCGATCGTTGACCATGCAGCTCGATCTGTAGCGTGGATTGTGGCAAACGCAGCACTTTCAGCAACATAGCTCTTGACTCCTGATCGGCCAGGCTATCGGTAGGAGCCAGCTCCAGGACCAGCCGCGACTCTGTTGGCTTGTCGCTGCGTGTGACTTGCCAGCCGTCCACGCCGACGCCGCGACCGGTGCGCCAGTCCAGCACGATCTGCCCGGTGCCCAGAAACGCCGAGGTCGGCACTACCTGCGGCCAGCCGTGCTCGCTGTCGATGCGGCCAAAGCGCGGCATGCCGATACGCACATCGCCGCGCCGGGAGAAGAACGTGTTGTAATACCAGCGCGTGTGCAGCATCTGCTCGGATTGTTTGAGGCCGTCCGGCTCCGGCGTGGCCCAGCGGCCATCCAGCGTCCAGTGCAGCGTCTCGATCGCGGCCTCGATCGCAACCTCGTCGCCGGTGTAGATGCCGTAGAGCAGCAGGGCGGGCGCGGTCGCCACCGGATCGAGATGCTGATTCTCGGGCGAGACCACAGTCGCGCCGAAGGTCGAGATCTGGCGTCGGCTGGCCTCGGTGTCAGGGCCGAAGGTCGTGATCGGATAGACGAACGTGTAGCTGAGAATATTGTCGGCGGCTCCGCGCGCGGCGGTCAGGTAGCAACCATCGCCGGTGAGATCGTAGAGCGTGATGCAGGCGTCCAGCGCTGCGATCGCCGCCTCACGATCGGGGCAGGAGGCGTCGAGCGTGCCGCCGTTGAACGCGCCCGCCGCGATCAGATCGCCCAGCGTCTGGTCGTAGGCTTGCACCGCCAGCTCGTGGTACTGGCGGCTGGCGGCAGGATCGCGCTCTCGCAGCCAGCGCGACACGTCGCAGAAGAGCCCGACCACCGCCGCCGTTCCGCTGGGATACGGATCGATCGCCTCGCCCGCGCGATGGTAGCGCCCGGCGTAGCCGCCCAGCGGTAGGCGGTGCTCGGCCATCCAGGCCGCGACCGAGAGCGCCGCATCGGCCCACAGCTCGGGCTCGTCAGGATTGGTGTACGGATCGAACTCGGCGATCGCGGCGGCCGCCAGCAGGCTACGACCCTCGGTCGCCAGGCGGATCGTGTCCAGGCTTTCGTCATGCTCGATCCGGAGGTCGCCGATCTCGCCGTACCTGCGATAGCCGAACGCATAGCCGCTGTGATCGCAGGTGGTGTAGAGCAGTCCTTCCGGGCTACGGCCCTGCGTGGCCCAGCGCGTCAGCGCAGCCGCCGCCTGATCCCGGTAGCGCCGCAGCTCGTCGGCGGGCAGCGCTGCGGCCGGCGCGCAGAGCGTGGTGTAGCGTAGCGTGGTGCTTGCCATCAGCAGCGACTGCTCGACGAAGCCCAGGATCGCCGTGTTCGAGCCCTCGGGCGACTCGTACTGCCCGCCGCCAAGCTGAGCATTGTAGAGCCGCCGGTTGAACCAGCGTACGTGCTGTCCCGCCTGGCTCAGCAATGTCTGCTCGGGACGGGCGGCGCGTGGACCGGCGTAGCGCTGCCACAGGAAGCGCATGACCGCCGCGTGGTCGTGGGTGACCTCGGCGGGACGGCACAGCACAAAGAAGGTCGCCTGGAGCGTAGATCCCGCCGCAAACTCGTGGAACAGCTCCTCACCGGCGGCGAAGGTTTCTTTGGCCACATACGCATCCGGCCCGCCATCGCCGCGATGCCCGTACTCCTGCTGCGGATAGCGGAAGAACACATTCAGTCCGGCCTCGGAATTGCTGGGAGTAGCGCCCACGGCGTACAGCTGCTCGGCCACAGCCGGCGCGGGCGTCTCGCTAGGCGCGAAAAAGCTCCATGTTGCCGAGGGCGCACTGTAGTGCAGCGCGGCCTGCGCCAGTCGATCGGCACGAAATGCAAAGCCTGTGCGCGGATCGGGATGCGGGAACATGCCGGTGCCATAGGTGACGCAGCCGTAGTGAATGCTGGGCAGATCCAGCAGTTCGGGATCGCGCGGCACGCCGGGCAGCGTCCAGGGAAACGCGAGCGCGCCCGTGAAATCGCCGCCCTCACAGCGAATCTGCCAGTCGAGCGCGAGCGGCTGCTCCGGGCCGGAATCGAAGGCCAGGCGTAGATCGAAGCGCATAGCTCCGGCCGGATGCTCCGCGCTGCCGATCGCCTTGAGTGTATCGCCGACCGCCGCGATCGTTTCCCAGCGGCCCCGCACAACCGTGCCGTCGGGCAGCAGCAGCTGGAGCGGCTCGATCGTTGCGCCGGCTGCCGGCTCGCGCTCTATGCGCAGCGTCCAGCCCGCGCTCGCCTCTGCGATGAGGGTCATACCGGCGCTGCTCGTGAGACGAACCATGTTGGAAGAATCTTGTATCGACACAGCTTTTCCTGCCTTAATTGATACGCAATGCCAGCGGAGGCTTACTTGTGATGATGCGCGCGTACCATGTTGAGCCTGATAGGAGTGCTGAGTGGATCACTGGCATATGAAATGCTAGGCTTGCTTACCATCAGTAACCAATTGACGAAGAAACGGTACTAACCTATACTCTTTCATATCGATTTATATATTGCTGCGTCGAAGCAGAATTGTCAAACTCTTCCTCAAAACGCGTTCTGACGATCTGAGTGAAAGAAGCATGCGATGCTGCATGGCAAAACGCTGCATATAGATACGCAAGCTCCTTCCGAGATGGCGGTCGCGGTGCTTAAGGCGCTCGCCTCGGGGCCGCGCTGGCGGATTCTGCAATATCTCGCCAGTGGTGGCCGCTCGATCAACGAGGTCGCCGATGCGCTTGAGCTGCCGCCGTCGACGGCCGCAGCGCATATCAAGGTGCTGGAAGAAGCCGGGCTGATCTACAGCGAGCTTCAGGCGGCGACGCACGGCCTGCAAAAAATCTGTACCCGCACCTACGATAACGTCAGCATTCAGCTGCCCTACGCTCCTCCCACTTCCAGCAACAGCGTCGAGGTCGCGATGCCGATCGGCGCGTACGCGGCCTTTGAGGCTCGGCCGACCTGCGGCCTGGCCAGCTCGACCGGCCTGATCGGCTATCTCGACGATCCGCTCTCGTTCTATGAGCCGGAGCGGATTCACGCCGGCCTGCTCTGGTTTCGCAGCGGCTTTGTCGAGTACGTTTTTCCGAATCGTCTGCCGCCCAGCGCCAGGCTGCTCAGCCTCCAGTTCAGCGTCGAGATCTGCTCGGAAGCGCCGCTGTATAACCCGCAGTGGCCGTCCGACATCACCGTCTGGATCAACGGTTGCGAGATCGGCACCTGGACCTGTCCTGCCGACTTTGGTGGCCAGCGCGGCGCGCTCACGCCAAGCTGGTGGGACGATAAAGACACGCAGTACGGGCTGCTCAAGCGCTGGCTGGTCAATCTCGAAAACACCTGCATCGACGGGCGGCCGCTCTCCAACGTGACGATCGGCGAGCTTGGCATCGAGCAGCAGCGTGTGATCACCGTGCGGCTCGGCGTCAAGCACGATGCGCTGCACACGGGCGGGATCAATATTTTTGGGCAATCATTCGGCAATTATCCGCAGGATCTGCTGCTGCGGCTGGAATATCTTCCCGGCAGACGCGGCGAGACTTGAGCCTGGCGATCGATAGCCGGAGCGGAGATCCTGAATCAATTCATGTGTGGTTTTTGGTCGGATCAAGGAGGATCAACATGTCGTACCGATCTCACAGAACGATGTCGCTCATCATGCTGATGAGCCTGCTGGCGGTGCTGCTGGCAGCGTGCGGTGGCGGTGGAACTACGGGCGCCTCACCGGCGGCGAGCGGCGCAGCCTCACCGGCAGCCAGCGGCGGAGCAGAGGCCAGCGCGTCACCGGCAGCCAGCGGCGCGGCGGCGAGCGGCGCGGCCTCACCGGCGGCCAGTGGTGCTGCCGGCGCGGCGGGCGAATGCCCCGAGGCGGCGCAGGGCGCTCAGATTACCATGTGGAGCCCGCTGACGGGTCCTGACGGCGACGAGATGACCGCGTTGGCGAATCAGTTCAGCCAGGACAATCCGCGTGGCGTCAAGGTGCAGCACGTCCCGCAGCCGGAGTACCTCCAGAAGCTGAACACCGCCGCCGCCGGTAGAACGCTGCCGGACATGACGGTGATTCGCGTCACGGACGTGCCCGAGATGGCGGCGCGCAACATCCTGCGGCCGATGAGCGAGGAAGCGCTCGGCATCGCCGGCGTTGAGGGCTCGGATTTCCCGGAAGAGGTCTGGACTGGTGGCGAGTACAAGGGCCAGCGCTATGCGATCCCGCTGGATGTTAACCCGCAGGTCTTGTACTACAACAAAGACCTCTTCCAGCAGGCCGGCATCACCATGCCCACGGATCGCCCGATGAATAAGGAGGAGTTCGAGGCAGCCGCCGAGAAGCTGAACGCCAACGGTGTGGCCGGCATCGCGATTGGCACGCTCTACAGCGGCGAGACCTTCTTCGACATGCTGATCCGCCAGTTTGGCGGCAGCCTGGCGAATGAGGAAGGTACCGAGGCCGTGTACAACAGCGAGGCCGGCGTTGAGGCGCTGACCTACCTGCGCGACCTGAAGCAGAAGTACTCGCCCAACATCCAGGGCCAGGGCGATCCCGAGGTGACACAGTTCCAGCAGGGCAAGGCCGCGATGGTGATCCACGGCCCGTGGCACATCAGCAACCTGGTCAAGCTGCCCTTCACCGGCTTCGCCATGGTGCCGCAGATCGGCGACGAGTACGTGGTGGTCGGCGGCTCGCACCAGCTGGCGCTGACGACCGACGATCCGGCCAAGCAGGCGGCAGTCGGCTGCTGGATCAACTGGCTCTCCGCGAACTCGGTCCAGTGGGCCAAGGCCGGCCAGGTTCCGGCGCGTAACTCGGCCCGCGAAGATGCGCAGCTGGCGACGATCGCGGCTCCGGTGGCGGCGATCGCCAAGGAGGCTGAGTCGGTGCAGTACCCGCCGGTGGTTCCTGGCATCGCGACTGCTACAGGCCCCGAAGGCATTGGCCGTGTGGTGAACCCGGTCTTGCTCGGGCAGCAGACCGACATCAAGGCCGGACTGGATCAGGCGGTTCAGCGATCGAATCAGCTGATCCAGCAGAACGCTCAGCAGTACGGCGGACAATAATTCGGGTTGTGTGGTGGGAGTCCAACGCTCTGGACTCCCACGCCTTCCCGGCTGGGATCACCTTTCGGGGTAGAAAGGGAGCATACGATGGCGACAGCGAATCAAGCACGGACGGCAGCTATTCCCCGCCAGCAGACACGCCGGCGCTTTAGCTGGACGCCCTATTTATTTATCTTGCCCCACCTGATTTTCTTTCTGGCGTTTCTGGCCTGGCCTTTTTTCTATGGCATCTATATCAGCCTTTTCAACTTTGACTTTTTGCGCCCCGAGTTTCGGCCCTTCGTGGGCTTGCAGAACTACGCCAACCTGCTGATCAACCGTGACAGCATCCAGTTCGGCGATTTCTGGCGCTCGATGGGCAACACCGGCTGGTTTTTGCTCTACAGCGTGCCGCCGCTGGTGATCATCGCGCTGCTGCTGGCGGTGCTGCTCAACGGCAACTATCGCGGACGCAACATCTTTCGCGGGATCTACTTTGCGCCCTACGCGCTCTCGGTAACGGTTGCGGCCGTGCTGTGGCGCTGGATCTTCGATCAGGGCGGCCTGGTCAACTTCTGGCTGGGCAATCTCAATCTGATACAGCCGGCCTGGCTCAGCGCGATCCCGTGGTCGTGGATCGCGATTACGATCTGCACGATCTGGTGGACGATCGGCTTTAACACGGTGATTTTTCTGGCCGCCTTGCAGGACATCCCCGACTCGCTGTATGAGGCCGCGTCGATCGACGGCGCGAACACGATCCAGAAGTTCTTCTCGATCACGATCCCGATGCTGCGACCGGTGCTGATCTTCGTGATCACGATTACGCTGATCGCCTCGGCCAATCTCTTCGGCCAGCCGTGGATCATGACCGGACCGTTCTATCTGCCGACCGAGCCGGTGATGATGCGCATCTACAGTGAAGGTATTACGCAAAACCGCATGGGCAGCGCGGCGGCTATGTCGGTGCTCTTTGCGGCCATGCTGCTGATCCTGACGACGATCAACTTCCGCGTCTTCGGCCGCGCCGAGGAGCAGTAAGCGATCGGCAGGAACCTCATAAGGAGTTGTTATGGCTTCGGCAAGTGTACCAGCGGAGCGTGTCAGCAGTGGCCAGGCGGGAACGCGTCTCCTGTCGCGGATTGTGCTGTACGCCGTGCTGGTGTTTTTTGCGCTCTTCTTTTTGCTGCCGCTGGTGTGGATGTTTGTGACGGCGATCAAGCCTTTCGAGGAGTGGGTCCAGCCGAACTGGATTCCCAACAATCCCACCTTTGAGAATTTTCGCTCGATCTTCGCGGACCCGACGCTGCCCGCGCCGCGCTGGTTTATCAACAGCCTGGGCATCGCCACGGTCTTTACCGCGCTGACGCTGATCATCGACTCGCTGGCGGGCTATGCCTACGCGCGCATGGAGTTTCCCGGCCGCAACCTGCTCTTCGGGCTGCTGCTGGCCACGCTGGTTATGCCCGGCCTGATGTTTCTGATCCCCAACTACCTGACGATCAACCGGCTCGGCTGGCTGAACCGTTATCAGGGCGTGATGGCTCCGGGTCTGGCCGGCGTTTTCGGCGTTTTCTTTATGCGCCAGTTCTTTCAAGGCATTCCCAAAGAGCTGGAGGAGGCTTCACGCATCGACGGCGCGGGCACCTGGACGACGTTCTATCGCGTGGTGCTGCCGCTGGCCAAGGGCGCGCTGGCCACGCTGGCCGTGATTACGTTTATGGCCTCCTGGAACGATTTCCTGTGGCCGCTGCTGGTGCTCAACGATCGCACGATGCAAACGCTGCCGGTCGGTCTGGCCACGATCCAGGGCCAGTACACCTTCGACTACGGCAAGCTGATGGCGGGCGCTGCGGTTACGGCGCTGCCGGTGTTGATCCTGTATATGTTTTTGCAGCGCTACATCGTGCAGAGCGTGGCGATGACCGGATTGAAGGGCTAGCGCATGAGACGTGGATCTTTCGGCGGTGTGCTCTTGTTGATCGCGCTGCTGCTGGCCGGCTGCGGCAATACGGAGAGCGGCACGCAGGCCAGCCCGGCGGCAAGTCCGGCCGTGAGTGCTGTGGCCGAGGCCAGCAGCGCGCCTACGCCGACGCTCGCCGCGACGCCGACGACCGGCCCGACGCCGATTCCAACGCCCGGCCCCGACGAGTTCGCCAATCCGGTCATCGATCAGGATTTTCCCGATCCCGACACGCTGAAAGTCGGCGATACCTACTACGCCTACGCGACGAACTCCGGCGGCACGAATGTGCAGACCGCCACCTCGACCGATCTGGTGCACTGGCAGGCGATCGGCGAGGCGCTGCCTGCGCTGCCGGGCTGGGCGACCGGCGGCTTTACCTGGGCTCCCGAGGTCACCACCACCGCCGATGGCGCGGGCTATGTGCTGTACTTTACCGCCCGCGATACCGCCAGCAATCTCCAGTGTATCGGCGTGGCTACCAGCGACAAGCCGGAAGGCCCGTTTCAGTCTACCGCCGAGAAAGCCTTGATCTGTCCCACTGGCGAGGGCGGCGCGATCGACGCCGGCTCGTTTGTGGACGAGGACGGCACGCGCTATGTGCTGTGGAAAAACGACGGCAACTGCTGCGGCGGTTTGACACGTTTGTATCTGCAAAAAGTCTCAGCCGACGGCCTGACGCTCGAAAGCGAGCCGGCCAAGCTGATCGAAAACGATCAATTGTGGGAAGGGCTGGTTGTAGAGGCGCCGACGCTCTGGAAGCACGAAGGCAAGTATTATCTGTTCTACTCGGCCAATAACTACGCCGGGCTGGATTACTCGGTGGGCTACGCCGTCGCCGATCAGATCACGGGACCCTACACCAAAGCCGACGGCCCGCTGCTCAAGTCCGACATCCAAACCGGCGCGGCGATCGGTCCCGGCGGCCAGGATATTGTGCTGGACAAAGACGGCGAGCCCTGGCTCATGTATCACTCATGGGACCCGACCGTCTCGTATCGCCGGATCATGATCGACGAGCTGGCCTGGGAGGGCGATACGCCGGTGGTGCGCGGTCCCGACAAAGTGCCGCAGCCGATGCCGTAGCGCATATCGGAAGAACAAAGAACAGAACATGAACTTTATTTGTTCTAGGTTCTTGGTTCTTGGTTCTCTGTTCTCGATTAGGTTGGAAAGGGGAAGAACGATGCAGCGAGGTATCGTGCGGCAGAGATTGCCGCGTCCACTCGTCCATCTGCTGGTCCTGCTGCTGATCGTCGGGGTGGCCAGCGCTGCCCAGGTGACGACCGCGCAGGTCCGGCCCACCGCCGCGACCTACACCAATCCTTTGCCGGTGCAGATCCCGACCGATGGGCTGGTCGAAAGCTGCGCCGATCCGTCGGTGATTCGCGGCCAGCAGGACGGCGACAACTACTGGTACATGTACTGCACCACCGATCCGCTCAACGACGAGGACAAGACCGGCGATGATTTCAACTTTCATCTCGTGCCGATGTTCCGCTCGCTGGATCTCGTCAGCTGGACCTACATGGGCGATGCGTTTACCCGCGATGCCGGCGGCTCGATCCCGAATCTGAGCTGGGCCGCGCCGTTCGCGGGCGTCTGGGCCCCCGAGATCGATTTCTTCGACGGCAAATATTATCTCTACTACGGCATTACCGATGTCACCGACGCCACCAGCGGCGAGCCCGGCTGCAACGGCGATAACGCGATCGGCGTGGCGACTAGCAGCAGCCCGCTCGGCCCGTGGACCGATCTCGGCCGTCCGGTCGTCGAGCCGCGCCGTGCCGGCCCCGGCTGTAACTTCTTCTGGACCTTCGACCCCGAGGTGATCGAGGCGCCGCCAGTAGACGAGTACAGCGATCCGCAGAAGTACATCTACTACGGCAGCTACTACGGCGGCATTTTCGTGCGCGAGCTTTCCGCCGACGGCTTTACCGCGCCCGCCGCGACTGCCAAACAGGTCACGATCGCCAACCGCTACGAGGGCGCGGAGGTGTTCCAGCACGGCGGCTACTACTACCTGTTTGTGTCGGCGTCGAACTGCTGCAACGGCCCGCAGACCGGCTACAGCGTTTTCGCCGGCCGCTCGGCCAGCCCCACTGGCCCCTTCGTCGATCGTGAGGGCGTCTCGCTCCATCCCGAGGCCGATGCAACGCCCAACGGACGCGTCGGCGGCACGCCGGTGCTGAGTAACAACGGCAACCGCTGGGTCGGGCCGGGCCACAACACGGTCTTCACCGACTTCGACGGCCAGGACTGGACGATCTACCACGCGATCGATCAGAACGATCCGTACTTTGCCGGCACCGATAACTTCACCAAGCGACCCGTGCTGCTCGACGCGCTCGACTGGATCGACGGCTGGCCTACGGTGCGCGGCGGCCAGTGGATCTCCGACACGCCGCAGCAGGGACCGGCCGCGCAGCCCGGCGATACCACCAACTATCGCCAGCCGCCCGCGCCCAACGACGAGCTTGGTCGCCAGCTCACGGACTACTCCGACGAGTTCAACAGCCTGATGCTCAGCCCGCAGTGGAGTTGGGTACGCGAGCCTGCCGCCGGAACCTTCGGCCTGGAAGACAACACGTTCCGCTTCGACACGCAGGCGGCGGATCTGTACCAGACCAATAACAGCGCGTCGATCTTGAGCCAGGACGCGCCCAACAGCAACTATGTTGTCGAGACGCGCATGAAGCTGGATCTGCCCGCCGCCGGCTGCTGCTTCAACTATACTCAGGCTGGCCTGCTGATCTACGCCGACGACGATCGCTATGTGCGGCTGGTGCATGTCTCGATCTGGGAAACGCGCCAGACCGAGTTCGCGCGCGAGTATGTCGATCCGACCAAAGGCCCGTTCTACGGCAGCACGCTGGTCGGCCCGCCCGACGAGTGGACTTATCTGCGGATCGTCAGGCGGGCGCAGAGCGGCGGCGAGCTGTACACCGCCTACACCAGCCGCGACGGCGAGCACTGGGTGCGCGGCGGCACCTGGAACCACGATCTGGGCCAGAACGCGCGCATCGGCCTGGTCTCGATGGGCTCGCCCAACAACGGCGACTTCACGGCCAACTTCGACTATGTGCGCGTCTACCAGCTGATCGGCTCGCGGATCTGGATGCCGATGCTGTCACAGCCGCAGTAGCGCGTTGCAACAATTCGATCTGTTTGGGAGGTACGGTCCGCCGTGCCTCTTGTTTATGCCCGCCGAGTCGCGGCGCAAATGGCCGTGGTACAGGATTTGCCTTACGTAACGGGCAGTTAAACTGCGAGCAGATAGGAGCTGTGCTTTTGAACGAGTTGTTTCGCAGGTTTGCGATCAAAATGTCGGACGCGGTCGGTTCGTCCTGGATGTTTATGCTGGCCCTGGGTGTGATCCTCGTCTGGGCGCTCAGCGGGCCGTTCTTCGGCTTCTCCGAGGTCTGGCAGCTGATCATCAACACCGGCACCACGATCGTCACCTTCTTGCTGCTGTTTCTGGTACAGAATACGCAGAACCGCGATGCCAAAGCGATCCATCTGAAGCTCGACGAGCTGCTGCGCGCGATGGAAGGCGCGCGTACCGGGCTGGTGAATCTTGAGCATCTCTCCGACGCCGAGCTGAAGCAGCTTCAGGACGAGTTCGACCGGCTGTGCGGGCCGCGTCTGGAAAAGCTGGAAGAGCTGGAAGAAGACATAGAGGAGGAGCTGGAAGAGCGTGGTCTCGACGACGCGGACGATTCGTCGCGTGACGAGCAGCGCACGGTCGGCGGCGTGGCGACGGCGGGAAGATAACCGCGCGGCACACGCAAGCCGTATGCCGCCTGGCCGTTTGAGGAGAGCCGATGTGCTACCTGGCCCACAGCGTCGCGCGATCGGTGTAGATGTCGCGTGGCGTGAGGTAGCTGAAGCCGACAATGGTTCCGTGGTTGTTGATGCCGATCGCGGCGCTGTCATGGCCGCTCAGCGAGCCCAGCTCCGTTGATCTGCCGTCCGGCGTGCAGAGTATCGCGTGAATCATTCCATCAGGGTCGCGACTAAATCCTACGATCTGTCCGGCGTTGTTAATATCGGCTACTCGGTCCAGCACACAGCCGCGATCGGCAAGATCGAAGATGCCGGTTGCCTCACTCCAAAAGAAGATCCGCCGTGTGTCGATGCCGACCCTGACCACGCCGACGACTTGATTATGATCATTGATCGCTATGGCTTCGCTGGATGAGCTGCCGAGCGTGCCCAGGTCCTGCATGCCGGTCTGTGGCGTCCAGAGAAAGGCGTGATATACGCCGTACTCGACTTGAGTTTCACCGACAATCGTGCCATGCTCGTTGATGTCGTTAGCCTGACTGTAATCGCCATCCAGCGTGCCCAGGTCCTGCATGCCGGTCTGCGGCGTCCAGAGAAAGGCCCGTGATCCAAAACGAGTGCTGCTTCGGCCTACGATCTGGCTCTGATCGTTGATCGCATAGGCCTCGCTGGACCTGCCGTCCAGTGAACCCAGGTCTTGCATGCCTGTGTCTGGTTTCCAGAGGAAGGCGTGAGTTCTGCCCATGTCTGCGAGGTTGTAGCCGACGACATAGCCCTGGTTGCTGATGTCTTCGGCATAGCTCGACGATCCCCAAACAGTGCCTAAATTCACCAGGCCGTTTTGCGGCGTCCACAGCACCGCATAGCTTCGGCCGTCGCTGGTCGCGCTTTCGCCGACGATCCAGTTGAAGTCATTGATGGCATTCGCCCGGCTTGTGGAGCCGCCCAATGTCCCGAGATCGATCATCTGCGGTTGCAGCGTGACCATCGGCAGCCAGATCTGCTCGGCGCCGGATTGGGCCAGCGCGGGCGCGGTCAGGATGCCCGAGAGCACGAGTATGAGCGCCAGGAATGGGATCGGCCGGCGGATGTGCATGACACGCTCCTTTACGAAAGGGGGGTGTTGGCATAGGCTCTGTACAATCGTATAGGTCAATATTGTCCTGACCAGGGCTGAGGCAAGCAGTGGGAAAATCAGGGCGCTAGTAGTTGCCCCACAGCGTGGGATGCAGATAGCCATCCTGATGCTGGCTGGCGCCGACCACGTTACCCTGATCGTTGATGGCGGTGGCGTAGCTGCGCTCCTCGGTCGCCGCGCCCAGGCTAACGATCGTGCCGTCGGGCTGGCACAGGGCGGCCGTAAAGCCACCGCGACCGTTCAGCCAATCGCCGGCGATCTGGCCGCGATTGTTGATCGAGTTTACGCCGGTCAGGTAGCAGCCGCGCGCGCTGAGATCGACGATGCCGGTCTCGGCGGTCCACAGGAAATAACGATCGTTGCCCTGTGCATCTATGCGCTGCCCGATGACCTGTCCGTTGTCGTTGATGGCGATCGCGGCACTCCATTCTCCGACTGGTGTGCCCAGATCCTGCATGCCGGTCGCTTCGGTCCAGATGAAAGCGTGTGCATCGCCGTCGGCGGTCTCGCTGCCGCCGACGACCTGACCAAGATTGTTGATGTCGTAGGCGATACTTCTGTCACCGCCGAGAGCTCCCAGTAAGCGCACGCCTGCCTGTGGCTTCCATAGGGCTGCCTCGTGACCATCGACGAGCGTTGTGTAGCCCACCACGTGATCCTGGTTGTTGATAGCTATGGCGACACTCGACTCACTGTCTGCTGTTTCAAGATCTTGCAAGCCGCGCTCCGGTGTCCAAAGAAAAGCGCGCGGAATATAGTCGTCAGTCTGGGTTACACCGACCACATGTCCCTGATCGTTGATGTCGATGCCCTGGCTTGTTACGCCGTCCACGCCGATCCGCCGTATGCCGGTGCCTGGCGACCAGATAAAAGCTTGCATCTCGTGCATCGAGTTCTGGCTATATCCGGTAACCTGGTTCTGATTGTTGATCGCATAGCCAACGCCATCGCGTCCACCCAGCGATCCTAGATCGGTGATGCGCTGCTGGGGCACCATCGGCAGCCAGATGTGTGTTTCGCCGTCAGGCGTTTGTGCCAGCGTCGGCGTGACGAGGGCCGCCGTGAGGGCAAGGGTGAGCGCCAGCAGTTTAGCGGGTCTTCGGATGTACATGATAATCTCCTCCTCCGCGATTAGTCAGGCAAGCATACGCGCCGCGTGGCTGTTCAAGCCAGTGGATCTGCTGCTGGAAGCTGCACGCGCGCAAGGAAAAAAGGTTGCTGGGGCTGAAGCGAGGTGTGGGGGAATCGCCGCGCGCCGGATGTCTGCCAATCCGGCGCGCTGGATGTGAGCCAAACTATTGAACGAAGATACTCAGCTCCTGGGTGCGGGCGTTGCCGGCGCGATCCTGCACCACAATCAGCACGCGATGCTGGCCCGGCGTCAGCGTGAGCGTCTCGCCGTTCCGCACCGGACGCGCGCCGGCCGTGTCGGGATCGAGTGTGGCAGTTTCGAGCAGCACGCCCGCGCCTTTATCGGCGGCCTGCCAGCGCACGGTGACGACGCCGGTCTGCGCGGCGATCGCCGGGGGCTGCTCGACGGTCAGCTCGGGCGCGCTGGCATCGGCGCTGGCGCTTGCGTCAAGCACTGCCGAAGCCTCGACGCTGCGCTCGAAGATGCCGTCGCCGTCGGCGTCGATCTCCAGCGCGGGCCAGCCCTTGACTGACGCCGCCCGGCCCACGCCCTGCTGCATCGCCAGCTGCGCGCGGCCGTTCGCGCCAAGAAGCACGCCCAGATATACGGCCGTCCGATCGACGCGGCCGTTGCCCAGCACGCGCACCTTGAGATCGACGCTGCCCTCGCGCTCGGCGGCCAGGCTCAGCGTGTACGGCCGCTCCTGTCTGGTCGCGACGAACTCGCTCTCGGGCAGCCGCTCGTAGCGCGTTTCGGGAACGCCGGGCTTGACCTCGGTCTCGCCGCGCTTGCGTCCGGTGGTGCGGCCTTCGGCATCGCTGAGCTGCACCGCAACCGGCCCGAGCGCGCTGATCCAGGTGCCGCTGACCTGCTGCACCGGCGCGCGATTGGGCATGCCTGCCGCTTGGCTAGTCATCGTCGAAGCCGACATCGGGATCGTGCCCCGCAGCAGATCGCCGATCCAGGGCAGCACATTGCCGTCGCCGGTGGCAACGCCCATCACATAATCGCGCTGGACCATCGCGCCGTGCTCACGCTCGACGTACCAGCGCTGCGCGCCGCGGCTGATCAGCAGGTTCTGCCAGGGATCGCCC
>DASWTQ010000545.1:0-6494 GCA_036402055.1 Herpetosiphonaceae bacterium | reverse complement strand
GGCGGTCTCCTTAGCTTCATGTGGGGGCGAATAAGCTTGAGCGCCAATCCAGTAGCGTTCTCGTTCGAAAGGATAGGTGGGCAAGGCCACCCGGCGGCGATCTTCCTCGGCGTACAGCTTGCGCCAATCGACATCGATTCCAGCGAGCCAGAGCTGCCCGAGCGCGCTCAAAAACGCGAGACGCTCGCCTTCAGGATGGTTGGGTTTTCCCAGCGAAGGAATAACGATTTGTTGGGCAGGCTTCTCGGCATGCCGTTTCGCCAGCGTGGTCAGGGTTTGTCCGGGACCAACCTCAAGCAATACGCGCTGCGGCTCGGCAAATAACGTTTGTAGGCCCTCAGCAAAACGAACGGTCTGGCGGAGCTGTCGCGTCCAGTAGGCCGGGTCGGTCGCCTCGGCAGCGGTGATCCAGGTGCCGGTGACGTTGGAAACAAACGGGATAGCAGGTGGGCGGAGGCGAATCGTGCTCAGATGGGCGGTAAACGTTTCCAGGATCGGGTCCATCATAGCAGAATGGAATGCGCGCGACACATGCAAAAGTCGGTAATCCACCGCCTCCGCTTCAAGGCGCTGAGCTAAGCTGCGCACCTCATCCGGCGGCCCGGCCACGACACAGATCTGCGGCCCGTTGTGCGCCGCCAGACCAAGCTGGCCGCTCAGCAGCGGCTGCACGGCTGCCATGGGCAGCGGCACAGCCAGCATCGCCCCCTCCGGCAGCGATTGCATTAGCTGCCCGCGCATCGTGATAACCTTCAGCGCATCTTCCAGCGACATCACATCCGCCAGGCAGGCCGCGACATACTCGCCGACGCTGTGGCCCAGCATCGCCGCCGGCTGGATGCCCCAGTCGAGCCAGAGCTGCGCCAGCGCATACTCAACCACGAACAAGGCCGGCTGGGCCAGCGCTGTCTGGTTCAGCTGCTCCGTCGCCGCTTCGCGATCGGAACAGGCGTAGAGCGCGGCTCGCAGATCGCGGCCAAGCAGCGGCAGCAGCAGATCGGCGCAGCGATCGAACGCCTCGCGAAACACCGGCTCGGACTGGTAGATCTCCGCCGCCATCTCGATAGACTGCGCGCCCTGCCCCGGAAACAAGAACACGACCGGCGGCGGTCCCGAGGCGCAGGTTGCTGTCATCACCGCTCGGGTATCCCGCTTTTCCAGCACCTCGATCGCTGCCTGGCGATCCCGGCAGGCCACGATGCGCCGGTGATTGAACCTTTTCCGGCCAATCTGGAGCGTGTACGCGACATCGGCCAGGCTCTGCTCGGGACGATGCTTGAGATGGTCAAGCAGATTGCTGGTTGCGGTCTCCAGAGCAGTTTGTGTTTTGGCTGAGAGGGCCAGCAAATATGGTGCGGCGGTCGCGTCGGGCGCAGGAGCAGGCGGCGCTTCTTCGAGGATGATATGCGCGTTGGTGCCGCCGATGCCGAACGAGCTAACGCCTGCCCGGCGCGGATGCCCGTTCGTCTGCCACTCGCTGAGCTGCGTGTTGACAAAAAACGGGCTGTTACCGAAATCGATCTTTGGATTCGGCTGCGTAAAATGCAGGCTGGCGGGAATCTGCTGATGCTTGAGAGCCAGCACCGTTTTGATCAATCCCGCGATCCCGGCGGCGGTATCCAGATGCCCGATGTTGGTCTTCACCGAGCCGATCGCGCAAAAATGCCTTTTGGTCGTGCGCGCGCGAAAAACCTGGTTCAGCGCCGCCAGCTCGATCGGATCGCCGAGGGCGGTTCCGGTTCCGTGGGCCTCGATATACGTGATGGTTTCAGGATCAACGCCGGCCAGATTCAGCGCCTCCTCGATCACCGCCGCCTGACCATCCTGGCTCGGCGCAGTAAAGCCGACTTTCGCCGCGCCGTCGTTGTTGATGGCTGAAGCTTTAATCACCGCGTAGACCGTGTCGCCGTCGGCCAGCGCATCCGACAGCCGCTTCAGCACAACCAGGCCCACGCCGCTGCCGCCCACCACGCCTTGCGCGCCGGCATCAAAGGCGCGGCAATGGCCGTCAGGAGAAAAGATGCCTCCCTCCTGGTACAGGTAGCCGGTATTCTGCTCGATGCTGACCGACGACCCGCCGGCCAGTGCCATATCGCAATCGAAGTTGAGCAGGCTCTGGCAGGCCAGATGCGTGGCGACCAGCGAGGTCGAGCACGCTGTCTGGACCGTGGCGACCGGCCCTTTCAAGTTCAATTTGTAGCTGAGGCGCGTTGCCAGGAAATCTTTCTCATTGGCCAGACGCAGCTGAAAGCTGCCGAGCGCATTGACGACTTCCGGGTGCGAGAAGAGGTTGAAGAGGTAAACATTGCCGCCCACGCCGGCATACGCGCCGATCAGCCCGTCGTACTGCTCCGCATCGTAGCCCGCGTGTTCCAGAGCGGTATAGGCACATTCCATAAACAGCCGCTGCTGCGGGTCCATAATTTCCGCTTCGCGCCGGTTATAGCCAAAGAACGCCGCATCAAACTGATCGATGTCTTCCAGGAACGCGCCGGCTTTGACGTAGTTTGGATGGCGCAGCAGCGCCGGCTGTACACCGGCTGCCAGCAGCTCGTCGTCGGAGAAAAAGGCAATTGACTCGACTTCGTGTTGCAGATTGTGCCAAAACTCGTCGATGTTCCTGGCGCCCGGAAACCGGCAGGCCATGCCTACGATAGCAATGCCTTCGAGAGCTTCGACATTCGTTTCGTGACTCATGCGGTTCTCTTGCCTTTCTGGAGCAGGTTTTTAGCGCTGAGTACCTGGCGGCTCTTGCGAGAGCGCTTAGCAGCAAGCTCGTTCTCACTGCCAGCCTCGTCGATGCGCGATTCGGCACGCGATCGCCTGTCGGAATTGGGCGACGGAGCAGCCCAACGATCGAAGCGCGCTGAGCTTAAGCTATGCCGATGCTAGTAGCTCTGGAACGTGGGCAAACACAGGCTTGCTTCATGCGCAACAGGGATCATGAGCATCTGTGAGCTGGATTGCCTTTTGCTAGATCGCTGCTATGGCTTGCTCGATCTATATACACGGCGCAGCGAAAATGATGAAGACCTCTGGTTCAGAGTGCGATGCCGACGAGTGTCTACGACCGGCTTGGCCATTCGGCTTTAAAGGTGTAAGCGCCGGCCAGAAATAATCAATGCCAAGGGTATTTTCAGGGAGATGTGCTGTATGCTGTGGTGGAGATCGTCGATCGGAATCAACAGCCGTAAACGACAACGTACGATATGTTTAGTGAATAGATATTGAGAGGATTCGTTTCACCATGCATCGTATCGCTTGAGCCGCTTTTCAGTGGACACTTCGGGCCGAGCGATACTCTTTCAAGCATCGACGATGCTCGTACGCATCCCCATTGGGTGCTTTTTAGGAAAGTGGTCACATCAGGAGCACGGGCCGGATGTTAGAACCGATTAGGATTGTTAGGCTACGTTCTGGAATAGGGAGACAGGCATGTACTGGTTCCTAGGCTATCAAAGTGTCGCACATAGCGTATCGCTTGTCAAGGCAATGCATTGCCGGATCGGAATCTGCAACAGCGCTACCCAAATAGATCAACCAGCTAAATGCGCGATCGGTTCAATTTCGAAACATGCGCTGTGGTTTTGCTGAATAGTTGATTCTGGATGGTGCTCCCGACAACCATAGCAGTCAACGCCACCACGATCTGCGGCGCTGTAGATATACTCCTATTATAGTACTTCTGGCAAACGATCGGCACTAGTACGTTCGAAGATATTTTTCCGATCGAAATAGAGGATTCTGTGTTTTTGCGAGGAAAGGTTATACTTTTCCGAGCAAGCCTTTCCAGAGCAGTACCCGCCGCCATAAACGTGTGCATCTTCGGCGCAGAACGTGCATAATAGAAGCAGGGAGCGTACCCGTCCCAGGAAGGACCAACCGTTTACTCAACGAGGAGGAACCCGATGATCAAGGGAGCCAAGAACCTGATCCGAGTCGCGATCGTGGCGCTGCTGGCGGTGAGCGCTACACTACCGGTCCTGGCGCAGGCTCAGCCACGCAACGATCAGCTCAGCGTCGCTCAGCGCCGCACCCTTGAGCGCTACGCCGCCGACACCTGGCGCTCATTCGTGGCGATGACCAATCCTCAGACCGGCCTGACCGCCGACAACATCAACGCCGAAACCCGCGCCGTCGCCGCCTACACCTCGCCCACCAACATCGGCAGCTACATCTGGAGCACGCTGGCCGCCCGCGATCTTCAGATCATCAAGCCCAACGAGGCCCGCGATCGCATCGCCCACACGCTCGCCACGGTGGCGACGCTTGAGCGGCACGAGCCCAGCGGCATGTTCTACAACTGGTACAATCCCGCGACCGGCGCCAAGCTCACCGTCTGGCCGGTCGACGGCGGCACCGTGTATCCCTTCCTTTCAAGCGTCGATAACGGCTGGCTGGCCGCCGCGCTGATCATGGTCACCAACAGCGTGCCACAGCTGCGCGCCGAGGCCCAGGCGATCCTTGACGACATGAACTTCGCCTGCTACTACGATCCGCAGGCCGGCCTGCTGCGCGGCGGCTTCTGGGATACGACGCCACCCGCAGGCAACTGGCCGACCGGCTTCTACTGCGATCCCAACGCCGGCGTCAGCGTGTACTACACCGGCCATCACTACGGCACGCTCAACACCGAGCCGCGCATCGCCTCCTACATCGGCATCGCCAAGGACGGCATTCCGGCGACACACTACTTCAAGATGTGGCGCACCTTCCCCAACACCTGCGACTGGAGCTGGCCCGAGATGCGGCCGGAGGGCGTGACGCGCAACTATCTTGGCGTAGATGTATTCGAGGGCCACTACACCTATCGCGGCATGAACATCGTGCCGAGCTGGGGTGGCAGCATGTTTGAGGCGCTGATGGTGCCGCTGCTGGTGCCCGAAGAAACCTGGGGCGCAAAGAGCTGGGGTGTGAACCATCCGCTCTACGTCCAGGCGCAGATCGAGCATGGGCTCAAAGAGGCCAAGTACGGCTACTGGGGCTTCTCGCCCGCCAACCAGCCCGAGGGCGGCTACCGCGAGTACGGCGTGGACGCGCTGGGCATGGATACGAACGGTTACACCTCGGACCAGGAGCGCACCAGCGTCGACTACGGCTGGAACGATCCAGCCTGCCCGCGTCCGGCCAACATCCCCACCGAGTACGGAAACGGTGTCGTCACGCCGCACGCCTCATTTTTGGCGCTGGACTTCAAGCCGGATGCCGCATTGAAGAATCTCGACAAGCTCCGCGATGATTTCGACGCCTACGGCTGGGGCGGCTTCTACGACTCGATCAACGTCGGAACCGGCGTCGTCTCCGACTACTATCTCGCGCTCGACCAGGGCATGATCATGGCGGCGCTCGGCAACGCGCTGCGCAACGATCGGCTCCAGGATTACTTCACGCGCGGCGAGATCGAGCGGACGATCAAGCCGCTGCTGCGCATGGAAGAGTTCACGGCCGGTAAGTAAACAAGCCTAATCGCCAATTGTCGGAGACACGTAATCCGCCCCGGACAGGTTAATCCTGAAGCCGGGGCGGATTTACGTTCCTACAATCGATTATCGTCCAACCAACTTCAAGAAGTAGCGGCAATTGGCGACAATATCCGAGCTGTGTTTGAGCAGCCCGCCGCCGACCAGGAAGATCACATCCTGGCCGTACAGATCCAGCATATCCGGGATGCGCTCCAGGCTCATGCCGCCGCCGGGCGTGGGAAAGATCGGCTTGAGGCTGCCCATCGGTGCGGCGCTGGCCTCGACAATCTGCTGGCATACCTCGCGGCTGAACGAAAATCGCCCGCCGTAGTTGGGATAGATCGTCGCGTCGGCACCGGCCAGCCGCGCCAGCTGCCCGAAGAGCACCCTTTGCGCGATCCCTTGCTCCTCGCCGGTGACAAAGCTACCTTGAAACGCCGGATGGCTCATGATCGGCAGGGCCAGATCGTCGTCGTCGGCGAGCAGGCGCATGGTATCCAGGCCCACCAGCCCCGGCGCGATCAGCAAACCCCGCGATCCGGCATCTTTGGCCAGCCGCGCCCGCGTGACCACCTGATCGGCCGGCGCGGTGACGTTGGCCATGTAGATGCAGCTCAGGCCAGTTTCGCGATTGGCGCGCTCCACCGCCTCGGCGCACGCCTGCACGCGCTCACGGTAGGGCGCAAACGATTGGTTGGCCAGGCCGTGATCGTCCTTGATGATGTCGATGCCGCCCAGCGCGAACTGGTAGGCCAGATCCGCAAGCTGCCGCGCCGAAAGGCCCTGCGGCTTGAGCGCCGTACACAGCAGCGGCCGATCCGGCACGCCCAGCAGATCGCGAATGCCCTGCCGGCCAAAGCGCGGACCTTTGAATATGTCAAGTAGACCAGATGGCAGATCCAAATGCTCGACGCGAATACCAGGCTTGATGCTGATATTGCCGAAGATCACATTCAGCAGCTGGGTCAGCTCGCCGCCCGCCGTCTCGACCGCATAGCTGATCACAGCCTCGTAGCGATCGGCGGACAGCGC
>DASWTQ010000544.1:0-9578 GCA_036402055.1 Herpetosiphonaceae bacterium | reverse complement strand
ATGCGGAAGCCGCGCACTTTGACCTGATGGTCGATGCGGCCAAACAGCTCGATCGTGCCATCCGGTAGGCGGCGGCCTACGTCGCCGGTCCGGCACATCAGCGCGCCGTCGCCCCAGGGACACACGACGAATTTCTCAGCCGTGAGATCGGGCCGGTTGAGATAGCCGCGCGACAAGCTCTCGCCGGCCACACAGACCTCGCCGATCACGCCAAGCGGCTGGAGGTTGCCGTGGGCGTCGGTGAGATAGATCGGGTTGTTGTTGAGCGGCCTGCCGATCGTGATCGTCGTGTCCAGGTCGCGGCTGGTGATCACGGAGAACAGGTTGATGTCGGTGATCTCGGTCAGGCCGTAGATATTGACGATGTTGACCTGCTCGCCGAGCTGATCAAAGACTGCCTTGAGCAGCCGCCGCTCCAGCTTCTCGCCGCCGATCAGGATATATGTGAGCTGGGTGGCCACCTGTTCGGGCTGAATCTCCGCAAGCACCGCCATCAGGTATGACGGCACCGAGTCGAACAAATGGATCTTGTTCTCGGCCATGTACTGTACCATCGCCCGGCTGTTGAACTTGATCGGATCGGGGATGATATGCAGCGTGCGGCCAAAGATCAGCGTCGGGAAGATCTGGTTGACTGAGATGTCGAAGCTGATCGACGTGATCAGGCCGGTGATCTCCACCGCTGGATCGTCGAAGTAGGCGCGCAATCCATGCACCAGATTGATCAAACCCTGCTGCTTGACCATCACGCCCTTGGGCCGCCCGGTCGAGCCTGACGTGAAGATGATGTACGCGATGTGATCGGGCAGCACCGTGCGCGGTGGATTCGTCGTCGGCTGCGCGGCCAGCGTGGCCCAGTCGGCGTCGAGGCGGAACACCTGCGCCTGGTGATCAGGCAGCCGCTCGACCAGCGCTGCCTGCGTCAGGATCACCGGCGCGCGGCTGTGGCTGAGCATGTACTGGAGTCGCTCGGCAGGATACGCGGGATCAAGCGGAACGTACGCGCCGCCCGCCTTGAGGATCGCCAGCATGCCCACGATCATCTCCAGACCGCGCTCGACCATCAGCGCCACCAGCACATCCGGTCCCACGCCCTGCGCCCGCAGATGATGCGCCAGCTGATTGGCGCGCGTGTTCAGCGCGGCATACGTCAGGCTCGCGCCCTCAAAAACGATCGCAGTGGTCTCAGGCTGGTGTGCTGCCTGCGCCTCGATCAGCTGGTGCACTGCCGCATCGCGTGGATATGCGGCCTCCGAGCGGTTCCAGTTGATCAACATCTGCTGCTCGGCCTCGGTCAGGAGCGGCAGGTACGCGATCCGCTCCTCGGGATTTGCCGCGATCGCCCACAGCAGCGTTTGGAGATGTCCCAGCATCCGCTGGATGGTTGTGGTCTCAAAAAGATCGGTCGCGTATTCCAGGTAGCCATGCAGCCCGCCGTCGGCGCTCGGCCTGAGATCCAGCGTCAGATCGAACTTGGCGCTGTCAGAATCCAGCGCCTGCATATCTACCGCTAATCCCGCCAGCTCCGGCTCGATCGGCGGCAGTGTTTGCAGCACAAACAACACCTGAAAGAGTGGATGCTGGCCCAGGCTGCGCTCCGGTTGTAGCTCTTCGACCAGTAGGTCGAACGGCAGATCTTGATGCGCATACGCGTCGAGACAGACCGATCGCACGTGGCTCAGCAGCTCGCGAAAGGTCGGCTGGCCCGCGAGGTTAGCGCGCAGCACCAGCATGTTGACGAGAAAGCCTACCAGTCCTTCGCTCTCGGCGCGGGTACGGTTGGCGATCGGCGAGCCGACTGCAATATCGGTCTGGCCGCTGTAGCGATGGAGCAGCACCTGGAGCGTCGCCAGCAGCAGCATGAACATCGTCGTGCCGCTCTGCTGGCTGAGCTGCTCCAGCCGTGCTACCAGTGAGGAATCTAGCGCAACCGGCAGCCGAGCGCCCGCCGTCGAGGAAGTCGAGGGACGTGGATGATCGGTGGGCAAGGCGAGCGGCTGAAGACCCGCCAGCTGCTGGCGCCAGTAGTCCAGCAGACGCTCTAAGCGCTCGCCCTGGAGCTGTTGCTGTTGCCAGAGCGCGTAGTCGGCGTACTGGATCGGCAGCGGCGGGAGTGTGGCAACCTGACCAGCACATGCGGCGTTATACAGCGCGGCCAGCTCTCGCAGCAGCACGTCCAGCGACCAGCCATCCACGACGATGTGATGGACGTTGAGCAGCAGCAGATGTTGATCGTGATTATCCGCTGAATGGAGCCGCAGCAGCCGGGCGCGCAGCAGCGGTCCGCTGGTGAGATCGAAGGGCTGGCGGGTGAAGGCGGCGATCTCGGCTTTAAGCGTTTCGGGCTGGACGGCGGGCGGCAGCGCGCGGAGATCGACGAGCGGCAGCGGCCAGGCGACTGGCGTGTGGATCTGCTGCACGGGCTGACTGTCCGCGCCGTGGGCAAAAGTCGTGCGCAGCGTCTCGTGACGTGCCGTCAGCGCGTTCAGACTCGCTTCCAACGCCCGCGTATCCAGAGCGCCAGCCAGTCGCAGCGCTACCGGGAGATGGTAGGCCGAGCTGCCGGGCTCCCACTGATCCAGGAACCACAGGCGCCGCTGCGCAAACGCGGCCGGAAAGATCGATGGGCTGTGCTCGCCGCGCGGCAGAACGACGATGCTGTCTGCTGGCGCGGCTGGCGTGACCTGCTGCGCCGTCTCGATCGCCTGTGCCAGCCCCGCGATCGTTGGCCGCTCGAAGAACTTGCGCAGCGGCAGCTCGATCGCGAAGGCGTCGCGCAGGCGGGAGATGATCCGCGTTGCCAGCAGCGAGTGTCCACCGATCTCGAAGAAGCTATCTTCGACGCCAATCTGCTCGCGGCCAAGCACCTCGCTCCAGATTGCCGCCAGCCGCTGCTCGACCGCAGTGCGCGGCGCGATCCCGCCGCTTGCCGGTGCTTTCGTCTGCTCCGGCACTGGCAGCGCCCGCCGATCGATCTTGCCGCCGGTCGTGAGCGGCAGCGCGTCGAGCGGCACAAAGATCGATGGAATCATGTGTGCTGGTAGGTGCTGGCCGAGATGCTGGCGGAGCGAGGAGGCGAGGCCCTCACCCCCAGCCCCTCTCCCGCTGCGGCAGGCGAGGGGAGTCAGGGTGACTTTTTGGTCCTTTGTTCCTTTGTTCTCTTGTTCTGCGCCCAGAGGGCACCCGGGTTCTAGGTTCTTGGTTCTAGGTTCTAGGTTCTCTACCACATAAGCAACTAGTCTTTTATCGCCTGTCTCGTCTTCGCGCGCCACGACGACGGCCGCCTGTACGGCTGGATGCCGCGCCAGCGCCGCTTCGATCTCGCCCAGCTCGATGCGAAAGCCACGGATTTTGACCTGGTTGTCGCCGCGACCCAGAAACTCGACGTTGCCGTCGGCTCGGTAGCGCGCCAGGTCGCCGGTCCGGTAGAGGCGCGTGCCCGGCCCGGACCACGGATCGGGGAGGAAGCGCTCGGCCGTAAGATCGGGACGGTTGAGATAGCCGCGCGCCACGCGCTCGCCGCCGATGTACAGCTCGCCGATCACGCCGCGCGGCACAGGTTGCAGGGCGGCGTCGAGGATGTAGAGGCGGGTGTTGTCCATCGGCCGGCCGATCGGCACCGGCGCTGTGGCCGCTTCGTCGCCTGTGGCGCTGTAGCTGGTCGCGCTGACGGTGGTTTCGGTGGGGCCGTAGGCATTGATCCAGCCCACTCGCGATCCCACCAGTTGCTGCCAGGACTTGAGACGCTCGGGCGCTATGGCTTCGCCGCCGCAGATCACGAGACGAACCGAGTCGGGCAGCGCAATGGTACGCTGCGCCAGCTCTTCGACCCAGCTGTGCCAGTAGGCGGTGGGCGGATTCAGCACGGTCAGCTGTTCGCGCTCGATCAAGGCGTACAGGTCAGGAAGCGGCAGCACAGGCTCGTCAGGCCGCAGCACCAGCGCCGCGCCGCTCGCCAGCGTGGGAAAGATTTCCTCGACAGCGACATCGAACGTAACGTTGGCAAACTGAAGCACGCGATCGGTGACGCGCAGCTGGTAGCGCTCACGGATCGCGAAGATGTGACTGACCAGCGCACGCTGCGTAACGATCACGCCCTTGGGCACGCCGGTCGAGCCCGAGGTGTAGATCACATACGCGCTGTTGTCGGCGTGTACCGGCGCGGCGGGCGGCGACTCCGGCTGCTGCGCGATCGTGGCCGTCTCGTGATCCAGGTACAGCAGGGCAACGCCAGCGGTCGCCAGTGCTTCGGCGCTGGACTGCTGCGTCAGCACCAGATCGACGCCTGCGTCGGCCAGCATCAGATTGATGCGCGCGGCAGGCCATGCCGGATCGAGCGGCAGATACGCGCCGCCCGCCTTGAGGATTGCCAGCAGCCCCACGATCAACTCCGGCGAGCGCTCCATGCAGACGCCGACGCGCGATTCTGGCCCCACGCCGCGCGCTTGCAGCAGATGCGCCAGCCGGTTCGCGCGCATCTCAAGCTCGGCATAGCTCAGGCGCTGCTCGTGCCACACCAGCGCGATCGCTTCGGGCGTGCGGGCTGCCTGGGCGCTGATCAGCTCATGGGCGCAGCAGTCACGCGGAATCGGCTGCTCGGTGCCGCGCCCCATGTGCAGAATCTCGTGCAGCTCGTCGGTCGCCAGCAAAGGCAGCGATCGCACCGACCGCTGAGGAGCCTCGACGATCGCGGCCAGCAGCGTGGTGAAATGCGCGCGCCAGCGGTCGATCGTCGCGGACGCGAACACATCGGTGTTGTATTCGAACACGCCTTCCAGCCCGGCCGCTGTTTCGCGCAGATCCAGCGTCAGATCGAACTTGGCAGTTCCGGTGTCGAGCGGCTCGATCGCCAGCGTCAGACCCGGCAGGCTGGTCACCAGCGGCGGCGTGGTCTGGAGCGTGAACATTACTTGACATAAAGGTTGATAGCGTTGGTCGCGCACCGGCTGAAGCTCCGCGACCAGCAGATCGAAGGGCACATCTTGATGCGCGTAGGCGTCCAGCGTGGTCTGTCGCGTCTGCTGAAGCAAGGCTCCAAAGATTGGATCTGCCGAAAGATCGCCGCGCAGCACCAGCGTATTGACGAAGCAGCCGATCACCTGCTCGGTCTGTCTCTGCGCTCGATTCGCGACAGCCGTGCCGACCAAAATATCGGTCTGATTGCTGAGACGGCTCAGCAAGACCTGAAAAGCGGCCAGCAGCGTCTGGAAGAGCGTTGCGTCGTGGGCCTGGCTTAGCTGCCGCAGCGCTGCCGTGAGATCGGCCGGGATCGCGATCGGGAGCTGCGAGCCGCGAAAGGTGGGCTGGGCCGGACGCGCATAATCGCCGGGCAGATCGAGCGTGGGTGGCGCGCCGGCTAATTGTCGTCGCCAGTACGCAAGCTGTCGATCGGAGCCGGGCTGCCCGAAGCGCTGCTGTTCCCAGGCGGCGTAGTCGGCGTACTGGATCGGTAGCGGCGGCGCGATCGCGGCGGTGGCGCGCTGCTCAAGGGCGGCGGCGTAGAAGCGCGCCAGATCCTGCGCAAACACGCTCAGCGACCAGCCATCCGCGATCGCGTGATGCAGCGCCAGCACCAGCCAGTGTGTTCGCTCGTCCAGGCGCAGCAGCGTAGTGCGCAGCAGCGGGCCGCTGGTCAGATCGAACGGCGTGTGCGCGGCCTCCTGTGCCAGCCGCATAGCTTCGTTGTCGCGCTCGTGTGGCGGCAGGGCTGCGAGATCGATCAAGGGGAGCGGCGCGGCAGCATCAGGTGGCGCGATCTGTTGGACAAGGCGGTCGTCGTCGACGCGAAACGTCGTGCGCAGCGCCTCGTGACGCTGGCGCAGCAGATCCAGGCTGCGGGTCAGCGCGTCGACGTTCAGTGTGCCCGTCAGGCGGACGATTGCGGCCAGGGTGTAGGCGGGACTTTCCGGCTCCAGCTGGTGCAGAAACCAGAGCCGCTGCTGGGCAAACGAGACCGGTGCAGGCTCATCGCGGACCCGGCGCTGAATCGCCGGCCTGGCCTCGTGTGCCACCGCCTGAGCCGCCTCCAGGAAGCCAAGGATCTCGGCCTTACGCTCGACAAGCTCTGCGCGCAGTGCAGGCGTGAGCGCGCCTTTGGGCGCAGTGTAGCGCAGCTGGTGATCCTCCGACCACAGCTGTACGCCCAGCTGGCGCAGATGCGACAAGAACTCGATGAGCGTCATGATTCCAGATCCTTGCGTCGTCGACGCGATGGTCTGATTGGTTGCCGATCGTCCAGCGGCCGGGCGCTGCACATGCTGTGCGTTGCCGCAGATGCTTAAAGATCGGTGGATCGTGCGTTTGCTTTGCGTGCTGTGGATCGGTTGCGATCCGAGCTGCTCTTGTCGGCGGCGACAAGTCGATTGCTTCAGGAGGTGATCAAAGAAGCTTAGCCTGAAATTCAGTCGTTATCGTAGAGGATACTTTATTTCTTCGCGGCACATCTGGATCTGCCTTAGCGCTGACGCGCTAAGTTAAGCTCAATATCACTTCCAGCAAGCAGATATGCGAGAGCTTGTATGTGGAAAAAACTATATCAGGGGCTATATAGGCTTTTGTTATGCATTGATTGTGTCATCAAGGCGGCATCTATTCAGAATAAAGAATCTGTTACGGAGCGCAGGCAGAGGTTATGTGCCGGCCCCTAGCTCTATGAGTTGCAGTATACGTTACGGTCTATACGGTGTCAAATGATTCGCAGCAAGGATCGACGGGCAAGCTGCACGCGATTTCTGCTAAAATGAGCCGCAGCAGCCCTGCTCGTCAAGGAAAGATCGCGGCGTTGGATCAGCAAGCACAGCGTGAACAAAATCGACGATCGTGGAACGCGGTTGTGCCGGCCCACGAAAGCCACCACATGGATCAGGCGGCGTTTTTTCGCGATGGCGGCTCGACGCTCTTTGCCGAGGAGCGCGCGCTGCTGGGCGATGTCGCAGGCCGCACGCTCGCGCATCTAATGTGCAACACCGGCCAGGATGCGCTCAGCCTGGCGCGGCTCGGCGCGATCGTGACGGGCGTGGATCTCAGCGACAGCGCGATCGCCAGCGCTCGTGAGCTGTCGGCGGCCACCGAGATTCCGGCGACCTTTGTGCGCGCCGATGTGTACGAGTGGCTGCGTGAGACCGCCGCCGGAGCGCAGCGCTTCGACATCGTCTACTGCGCGTACGGCGTGATCTGCTGGCTCGACGATCTCCAATCCTGGGCGCGCGGCATCGCGGCGGTGCTCAATCCCGGCGGTCGCTTCGTGCTGGTCGAGTTTCATCCGGCTTCGAATATGTTCGATCGCGACTGGCGGCTGGCGGCGGATTATCCGGCGCGGGGTCGGCTGCTGGCGCTGCCCGGCATCGGCGATTATGTTGGCGCATCCGAGGGCGGGTTGACGCCGAGCGGATACGCCGAGGGCATGCAGGATTTTGTGAATCCCGAGCCGTGCTACCTGCACCAGTGGGGCCTGGGCGAGGTTGTGACGGCGCTGGCGGAGGCCGGGCTGATGATCACGGCGCTGCATGAGTATCCGTACGTTAACGGCGAGCGTCCGTTCGCGGAGATGCGGGCCGACGCGGATCGGCGCATGTATCCGCCCGACGACGTGCCGGCGCTGCCGCTGATGTATGGGCTGGCGGCGCGCAAACCCGAGGAGACGCATGGAAACTGACCGGATCTTGCTTGAAGGAATGATCTTTTGGGGCTATCACGGCACGCTGGAGGCTGAGCGCGCGCTGGGCCAGCAGTTCGTCGTGGATGTCGAGCTGCACTGCGATCTGCGGTCGGCCGGCGAGACCGACGATCTGGCGGCGACCGTGGACTACAGCCAGGTGTACCAGCAGGCCCGCGCGATCGTGGAGGGGCCGCCGCTGAATCTGACCGAGGCCGTCGCCGAGCGGATCGCGGCTGCGGTGCTTGGCGAGCACGCGCTGGTTCAGGCGGTGCGCGTGAAGGTTCGCAAGCCGCATGTGCGGCTCGGCCCGACCGTGCTGCACGGCTCGGCGGTCGAGATCGTGCGCCGCCGCACGCCATGAGCACCGGCGATCTCAAGCGGCCGCGCGTCACTCTGAGCTACGCCCAGACGCTCGACGGGCGGCTGGCGACTCGCGGCGGCAGCTCGCAATGGATCGGCGGCCCCGAGTCGCTGGTGTTTGCGCACACGCTGCGCGCCCGGCACGACGCGATCATGGTCGGCGTGAACACGGTGCTGATCGATAATCCACGCCTGACGGTGCGCCATGTCGCCGGCCGCGATCCGCTGCGTGTCGTCGTCGATAGCGCGCTGCGCACGCCGTGGACAGCGGCGGTGCTGGCCGATGGCGCGGCGCAGGGCACGCTGCTCGCCGTGACCTCGCGCGCTCCCGGTGAGCGAATCGAAGCCGCGCAGCAGCTTGGTGCGCGCGTGCTGGTGCTGCCCACCGACCACGAGGGCCACGTCGATCTCGCCGCGCTACTCGGTGCACTGCATGAAATTGGCGTCGACTCGCTGATGGTCGAGGGCGGCGCGGCGCTGCTGACGGCGCTGCTGCGGGCGCGGCTGGCGGATCGGCTGGCGGTGTGCGTTGCGCCCAAGATCCTGGGCGTCGGGATCGAGGCGGTGGGTGATCTCAATATCATATCGCTGTCTGATTCGCTGCGGCTGGAAAGTTTGTCGGTGCAGCACTACGGCGCGGATCTGATCATCAGCGGCGAGATTCGCTATCCACAGGAGCAGATCGATGGCTGATTCGCTGGCGGCACGGGCGGTGTGGTTCAGCGCGCCGCGTACGGTCGAGCTGCGCACTGAGATTGTGCCGCCGCCGGGGCCGGGACAGGTACGCGTGCACACGATCGCGTCGGCGCTGAGCCACGGAACCGAGCGGCTGGTGTATCGCGGCGAGGTGCCGGCCGACTTGCCGCTGGATCTGCCGACGCTGGCGGGCAGCTTTGGCTTTCCGATCAAATACGGCTACGCGGCGGTCGGCCGGGTGCGCGATGTCGGGCCGGATGTGACCACGCACGCGCCCGACGATCTGGTCTTCGCGCTGCATCCGCACCAGACGATCTTCAATCTTCCGGCTGCCGGCGCTCTGCGTCTGCCCGATCACATCGATCCGCTACTGGGCGTTTTTACCGCCAATCTGGAAACCGCCGTCAATATCGCGCCTGATACGCCGCTGCACTTCGGCGAGACCGCGCTGATCTTCGGCCAGGGCATCGTCGGGCTGCTGGTGGCGCAGGTGCTGCGGCGGGCCGGGGCGCGTCGTGTGCTCGTGGTCGAGCCTGCGCCGCTGCGGCGGGAGCTGGCCCTGCGCGCCGGTGTCGATCTGGTGCTGGCTCCGGCGGCGGATCTGCGCGATCAGATTCGGGCGGTCAACGCTGGTCGCGCGCCCGACGTGGTGATCGAGGCCAGCGGATCGGGTGCCGCGCTCCAATCGGCGATCGACAACGTGGTGCAGGATGGCGCGGTCGTCGTCGCTTCGTGGTACGGCACGAAGCCGGTGCAGTTGATGCTCGGCGAGCACTTCCATCGCGGGCGGGTGCGGCTGATCTCGTCACAGGTGGGGCGGCTCAATCCCGCGCTCGGCACGCGCTGGGACTACGCACGGCGCTCA
>DASWTQ010000543.1:0-13924 GCA_036402055.1 Herpetosiphonaceae bacterium | reverse complement strand
GCGATGCTGGGCCGTAAAGAGCTGGGCATAAGCTATTTTCTCCAGCATATCGCGGTCGAGCGGCTGTCGGGCGGAATCTGGGCTGTGGCAGTCGCCGAGCACTGTTTGGAAGAAGCGCAGCGCTACGCCGCCGAGCGCGTGATCGGCGAGGAAACGCTGTGGGAGCGCAGCGCTGTGCGTCATCGCATCGCGCAGGCGGTGGTGCAGGTCACGCTGCTGCGCTCGCTGGTCGAGCAGGCGCTGGTCGCCACCGATGAGACGCGGCTGGTCGATCCGTTCAGCTCGGCGGTGATCAAGGCGGCGGTCGCTCCGGCCATGGAGTCCGTGATCGGGACGTGTCTTCAGCTTCAGGGCGCGCGTGGTCTGGAGGCCGACAGCCCGCTGCTGCGGCTGCTCAACGAGTTTCGCGTGTTTGGCGTGGCCGGCGGCTCGACCGAGACGATGCTCGACGTGGTCGGCGAGCTGTGGGCCACACGCGCCATGCAGGCAGCCGACGCCGAGCTGGAAGCGCGCAGTGTTGGCGCATAGTGTCGCACGACAGCGCATGGGAAAGGCAAGATGATGCTGCAAGAATATCTCAATACGCCGCTCAGCCGGAGCGAGATCGCCACGATCGTTAAAAATATTTTGATCAGCGAGGCGCATATCAACATCCGGCCCGAGGCGATCTCTGAGGACGAGGCGCTGCACTCCGAGCTGCTGCGCATCACCTCGCTCTCGTTCTTGGGAATCATCCTCTCGCTTGAGGAGGCGCTTGACATAAGCATGGAGGATGAGCTGTTTATGAAAACGCAGTTTCGGACGGTCGGCGATCTGGTGAACTTCATCGATCAGCTTTACCGCAGCCGATAAGCGCCTGGGAGACCAGCTATGTCACTTACGCAAACCCGCTTCGATCTGCCGCCCGGCGAGATGCCGACGCACTGGTATAACATTCTGAGCGATCTGCCGTTTGAGCTGCCGCCGGATCTACCGCCACAGGGCGGCGCGCACAGCGCGGACAGCCTGAAAGTTCAGGTGCCGCTGGAATTGATCCGCCAGAGCACCAGCAAGAAATCCGAGATTCCGATCCCCGACGAGGTTCGCGCGATCTACGGGCAGTGGCGGCCAACCGTGCTTCAGCGCGCGACCCGGCTGGAGGCGGCGCTCGACACGCCGGCGCGGATCTATTTCAAGTACGAGGGCAATAACACCAGCGGCAGCCACAAGCTCAACACCGCGATCGCGCAGGCCTACTACTACAAGCGCGCCGGCGTCAAGCGGCTGACGACCGGCACCGGCGCGGGGCAGTGGGGTACCGCGCTGGCGACGGCCTGTCATGCGTTCGGCATGGACTGTAAAGTCTACATGGTCGGCGTGAGCTATCGCCAGAAGCCGTACCGCAAAGTGATGATGCAGATGTACGGCGCGCAGGTGGTCGCCAGTCCCAGCCCGGATACACAGATTGGCGCCGAGCTGCTGGCGAATAACAGCGAGCAGGGCGGCAATCTGGCGTTTGCGATCACCGAGGCGCTCGAAGACGCGCTCTCACGCGACGACACGCGCTTTTGCATCGGCAGCGGCGAGTCCTACTCGATCTTGCACCAGACGATCATCGGGCTTGAGGCGCGCAAACAGATGGCGCTGGCCGGCGAATATCCCGATATTGTGATCGGCAGCCTGGGCGCGGGCAGCAACTTTGGCGGCATCGCGTTTCCGTTTCTGCGCGACCGGCTGCGCGGCGAGTCGCAGGTGCGCTGCATCAGCGTCGAGCCGAGCGCCTGCCCGAAGCTGACGCGCGGCGCGTATCGCTACGACTACACGGATTCGTCGGGCGTGACGCCGCTGCAAAAGATGTACACGCTGGGCCAGGCGTTTACCACGCCGGATATTCACGCGGGCGGTCTGCGCTACCACGCGTCGTCGAAGCTGATCAGCGCGCTGCGGCATCACGGCTACGTCGAGGCGGCGGCCTACCAGCAGCGGCAGATCTTCGCCAGCGGCGTGCTTTTCAGCCAGACCGAGGGCATCGTCCCGGCGCCCGAGTCGGCGCACGCGGTCCACGGCGCGATCGAGGAGGCGCTCAAAGCCCGTGAGGCCGGCACCAGCCCGGTGATTCTTTTCTGCCTGAGCGGCCACGGCTACTTCGATATGGCCGCCTACGATGCCTACATGGCCGGGCAGCTTGAGTCCGACGCCGTGATCACCGACGAGCAGATCGCCGAGTCGCTCAAGCGGCTGCCCAACGTGCCCAACAGCTGAGCGCGATGCTGTACGCAGGCACACAAGCAGCGCCGAATCTGGCCGATCTTGTCACAGAAGGGCGCTTCGTCGCGGTTGCGCTTCGCACGCCGTCTGAGCTTGACGCGCCGACGATCGAGCGGCTGTGCGCGGCGCTGAGCGATGATGAGCGGATCAGATATGGACGTTTTGAGCAAGCGGCCAAGCGCGTCGAGTTTTTGCTGAGCCGCGTGCTGGCCCGGCGTGTCCTCGGCGCGATCCTCGGCGTCGCTCCGGCGGCGATCCGCTGGATCACCACGCCCGCCGGTAAGCCGCTGCTGGCCGACGATCACGGGCTGGCGTTCAACTTTTCGCACGCGCAGGGCTACCTGCTGTGCGGCGTCAGTCGCTACGGCGCGATCGGCGTGGACGTGGAGCGGCTGGGCGAGTACAAAGCTGCGATTGCGCGGCGCTTCTTTGCTCACGACGAGTGGCAGTGGCTTGAGTCGCTCGATCCGCAGCAGCAGGCGCGGGGTTTTTATCATCTCTGGACGGTCAAAGAAGCCTGCATCAAAGCGCTGGGCGCTGGTCTGCGCTTTCCGCTGCGCAAGCTGCCCGTCGCCGACGCCGACGTAGGCACGAGTTTGGGTCTGCCGTGGCACACGCTGCCGGTCGATCCGCTGGCGCGGGCGGCGGTTGCGCTGCGTCTGGCCGATCCGGCGCGCGCTCCCGACGCCGGCACGCTGCTGCATGTCGATCTGGCCTGGCTCCTGCGCGGCCGGCAGCCAGGGATCAAGGAGATCAAGGTATCGTGAAGAGTTCATCCGAGGCGCTGGCGATTCGCGGCGATCTGCTCTCGTGCTACACGGCGAGCATCGCCGCCTACCTGGAGCGGAATCAGATCGACTACGAGCTGGTGCTGGGCACGCAGCTGTTTCTGGCGATCAGCGTCGAGCCGGCGGAAACACCGCGCTTCAGCTTTGTGCACTACCACACGCCGCTGCTGGGCGACATCGCCACGCATTCGCTGCATCTTGCGCGGGAGTCCGCCGCCGAGCCGGAAGAGGCCGCACGCCGGATCTGCGCCGAGTGGCGGCGCTCAGGCGCGGTGATCGTGGTCGGCGATGCGATGAATCTGCCGTGGCTGGTCACCTGTGGCCGCAAGCACGCGCCGCACTGGTTTTTGATCGCCGACGTAGACGAGCAGGCCGGGCAGATGCAGATCGTGGATCAGTTCGAGTTTACCGACGCGGGCGGCGTGCAGCTGCCGTTCGTGGGCAATGTCGAGCTTGGCCTGCTGCCGGATCTGTGCCGGGCCAATCCCGAGCCCAGGCATGTGTTTTCGGCCCGTGATCGCTGGGCGTTCGGCGTGTGCGATCCCGGCTCGATCGGCGCGGAACACCAGTGGTTCGCGCAGCAAGCGCCGCCGTCGATGCGGCCCGTGAGCGCGGCGCTGCTCTGGGATCGGCTGCGCACAACCTGGCTCTACAACAGCGGTCAGCGCCGGCGCGATGATCTCCCGGCCGAGTGGTCGTGCGGCGTGGCGGCGATCCGGCTGCTGGCTGAGCAGATCGAGCGCGCGCTTGACGAGCCGGCGCTGTACGAGATCAGCGATGATCTGTGGGTTGCGGCGCGTAACCGGCAGCTGTTTACGCAGGTGCTGAGGCGGCTGGCGCGCGAGCTGAGCGCCGAGGAGCTGGAAGCGCTGGCGATCTGGGGCGAGGCCGAGCTGGTGCCGCAGTGGCACGCGGTGCCGCGTGTCATGCACTACAACCTGGGCAGTCTCCAGCGTGGCCGCCGTCCGACCGGGCTGCTGGTTCAAACGCTGCGGGCGGTGGCCGATCTGGAAGCGCAGCTGATGGAGCGGCTCGGCGAGATTCTAGGCCGCTACGGCGAGGAGCAAAGGAGTTGATCATGCGAATAGCGCAAATTGCACCGTTGTTCGAGGCGGTTCCGCCGCCGTTTTATGGCGGCACCGAGCGCGTGGTCGGCGGATTGTGCGAGGAGCTGGTCAGACGCGGCCATGAGGTGACGCTGTTTGCCAGCGGCGACTCCCGGACCAGCGCGCGGCTGCATGCGATCATTCCGCGCTCGCTGCGCACAAGCATGAGCCGCGAGGAGATGCTGAAGATCGCGCCGGACTTGCATGACGAGCTGTTTGCGACGGTCTATAGCCGCGCCGACGAGTTCGACATTATCCACTCGCACGTCGAGTATCGGATGGAGTATAACCTGCCCTACGCGCGCACAACCTCCGTCCCGACAGTTACCACCATGCATGGCGTGTACGACGAGGAGCGCTTCCCGATCCTTGAGCGCTCATTTGCCGACGCGCCGTTCACCTCGATCAGCCTCTCGCAGGCCCGGCCGATGCAGGCGCATCACCTCAACTGGGTCGGCTGTGTGTATAACAGTGTGCCGCTGGATCGCTTTCCGTTTCAGCCGCAGCCCGGCGACTATCTGGCCTTTGTCGGGCGGATCTGCCCGCAGAAAGGCCCGGCGGCGGCGGTCGAAGTCGCGCTACGCACAGGTCTGAAGCTCAAAGTTGGCGCGAAAATTGATGATTATGACTGGCAATACTGGAAAGACGAGATCGAGCCGCTGTTTGAGACGGATCAGGTGGAATTTTTGGGCGAGGTCGACGAGCGCGAAAAGACCGAGCTGATGGGCAACGCGTACGCAACGCTGCTGCCGATCAACTGGCCCGAGCCCTTCGGCCTGGTGATGGTCGAGTCGCTGGCCTGCGGCACGCCGGTGATCGCGCTGAATCGCGGCGCGGTGCCGGAGATTATTCGCGATGGCGTCGGCGGCTTTGTCTGTGACTCGGTGGATCAGATGGTGGCGGCTGTCGGCCGTGTCTCCGAGCTGGATCGCCGTACCTGCCGCCGCGAGGCCGAGCGCTTCAGCCCCGAGCGGATGTGCGCGGGCTACGAGGAGATCTATCGCCAGCTGATCGCCGGGCAGGCGACGACGGCAGAGTTTGCACGACAGGGCCAGCCGCAAGCGTTGCAGCTCGGCGCGGCCTCCTGATCGATCTGTGAGCATGAGCGTGTCAATGCTGCACGAGCCGGCAATCTTAGGTATCAGCGTCGCGCCGCCCTACGATTTTCTGGGCTGCGTCAACGGCCACGGCTGGAGCGTGCTCGCGCCGTTTGCGCGCGGCGATGCCAGCCTGCACCGCGTCGAGCTGCTCACCACGGGCAAGGTCGTGCAGCTTGAGCTGTCGGCCGCGTCTGATCTGCAGACAACCGGCGTCAGCATTCGGGTGAGCGCGGCGCTCACGCCCGCCGAGCAGGCCGAGGTGATCCGCAACGTGCGCTGGATGCTGCGTCTGGACGAGGATTTCGCGGAGTTTTACGCGCTCTGCCGGTGGCAAGGCAAGCATTACCTCAGCGCGATCGGTCGTGGGCGGCTGCTGCGCTCGCCGACGCTCTTTGAAGACGCCTTCAAGGTCTTGCTGACCACTAATACTACCTGGCGACAAACGCAGCAGATGGCGGCGCGAACGGTTGCGGCGCTCGGGCAGCCGTTACCGGAGCACCCTGATCTGCGCGCCTTTCCAACGCCGGCGGCGGTGCTCGATGCGGGCGAGACGTTTTTCAAAGATGAAGCGCGGCTGGGCTATCGCAGCGGGGCGGCGATCGGGCTGGCCGAGCGTGCGGCGGAGCTGGAAGCTCTGCGCGATTCGTCGCTGCCGACGCCGGAGCTGCGCAAGCGGCTGCTGTCGTTCAAGGGCATTGGGCCGTATGGCGCGGCGACGCTGCTGATGCTGCTCGGTCGCTACGAGTACCTGGCCGTGGACAGCGAAGTGCGCGCCTTCACCGCCAAAAAGTATTTTGCCGGCGTACCCGGCACGCCTGCCGCGATCGAGCAGCTCTACGCGCACTGGGGCCGCTGGCAATATCTCGGCTACTGGCTGGATAGCAATGATTAACGCTGAGCGGATAGCTCGGCGTCTACACACGCAGCGAGGAGCGATCGATGGAGCATCAAACGATTCATGCCTGGGTGGAAGGCTACAAGCGCGCCTGGAAAACCGAAGATCGCGAGGCGATCGGGCGGCTGTTTACCGAGGATGCGCGCTATTTTCTGACGCCGTTTGACGAGCCCTGGGTTGGCCGCGCGACGATCGTCGAGCGCTTTCGCAAAGAGCCGGAGCCGTCCGAGCGATCGACGTTTCGCTATGAGGTGCAGGCCGTCGAAGGCGATACGAGCGTGGTGCGCGGCTGGACGCAATATCTGGACGACGAGACCGGCGACCCAGGGCCGCAGTTCAGCAATATCTGGCTGGTGAAGTTCGGCGCGGATGGCCAGTGCCGCGAGTTTACGGAATGGTATATGCGCAAAGACCCGGAAGATTCATAGGAAGAACAGCGAAACAAAGAACTAAAGAACAAAGGCACATGAACGCAGCGCTAATGACGATCAGCTATGTTCTTTGTGCTTTATAAGTGTCATCTTTGGTGCTCGATCAGCTTGATACGTGTAGGGGCTCACGCCGGGTGTTTATGCAGCTCCTCGCGTTGAGCCCTGCATACAGACTCTATATGCTATACTGATGGTGTCGATTGGTCTGCTCGCCGACGACATAGCTATGTATCTGCGCTTCTTAGACGTATTGAAGCATGCGGGTATATACACAATGACTTGCATAATGCCACGTACACGCTTCAACACCTCACCTCCACCAGTTAGCCGCGCCCACTAGGGTAGGACGGCTAACGCATTCCTGTGCGCATCTCCGCGCCTGCGGTTTCGCAGTGCCGATCCTGCCTGCACGTCCGCTCTGTTGCGGTTTTACTTGTGTGGAAAGGATCTCTACTCCGTGAATACGTATGCTTATGCCAGCCGTGGGGTTGGCTTGATTCTCATCGCTGCGCTCTTGTGGGGAACGGTCGGCGTGGCAACGAAGGCCATCTACACCATAGCTGATACGACTGCGCTGTCGGTTGGTTTCTTGCGCTTGGCGATCGCCACGCCTGTGCTGCTCGTCGCGTGTTGGCATACCTGCGGACGGCACGCCTTTCGCATCTCGCCGCGCGATCTTCCCCTCATGCTGTTGATTGGCGTCACGATGGCGCTCTACCAGGTGTGCTTTCTGGGGGCGATCCCGCGTATTGGCGTTGCCAGTACCACCCTCATCACGCTCTGCACAGCCCCCGTGATCGTGGCCCTGTTGGCTGCGGCACTCCTCGGCGAAGTGCTCACGTCGCGGGTTGTGCTTGCACTGGTTGCTGGGCTGGTGGGTACGGTTATGCTCAGTTGGACCAATCCAGAGGCACTCGCGGGACGACATACGACAGTAGTTGGCGTGGGGCTGGCGGTAAGTTCGGCTCTCAGTTATTCCATTATGACGTTATGCAGCCGGGCGCTGGCCGGGCGCTATCACCCGCTCCAGCCGATGACCGTTGGCTTGGGCGCGGGTGCGTTGCTTCTGCTCCCATTTGCGCTCGTGTCCGGTATCACCGTCAGCTTCCCACCGGCTGGATGGGGGCTGCTGCTGTACTTGGGGATTGTTCCGACCGCGCTGGCGTTTGTTGTCTTCCTCATGGGTATGGAATATACAACCGCGACGGTTGCCAGTATCATCACGCTGATCGAGCCGTTGACTGCGACGATGCTTGCGTGGCTGCTGTTCGACGAGCAGTTAGGGCTACTTGGATTGCTCGGCGCTGCATTGCTGCTCGGTGCAATTGGTCTGTTATATCTCGGTTCAAGGCAGCAGGTGCGAAGATCGTCACGTGAACGAACACAGCCCGACCTCGATAGTCTGTAAGTATCCCTCATAGGTCTTACAGCGTTGTGCAGAATGATTGAGCCATCATTTCGGTAGGGACACGTCACCGGCGTGTCCCTACCGGATCAATCAATATGCTCTTTGCTGTAGAGAGCCATGTGGGGTAGGTATTCCACTCCACATGGCTCCGGCTCCCTGATAGGCATAACGGAATGAATACATGCTGCGCACCCCCGTAGCCCCTACTCTGTGCCGCCCTAGACGATGTAGTCCGAATCCTGCACTTTGACTGACGATACTTCTGCCTCTATCGGAAGCCAGGCCGGCCGCGTGCTCCACGGCTTCGTCGCGATCGTCTCGGCATCCAGATTGAGCGTTACAACGGTTTCCGACACGTCGGCGACAGCGCTGCACGGCACGTAGATCTGCGTGCGGCCAAACAGCATGCCCTGTTTGATCGAGAAGCAGGTCTCCTCCACGTCGGGCACCACCGATCCGCTCGGCAGCGAGCCCCACCAAACCTCGTTGATTTTGCCGAGGACCACGCCGTCGACGCTTTGCACCTCCAGCCCTTCGCGAAGCTGTGCGATCATCGTTCCCTCCCCACTAGGTTGTGCGCCTACTATGCCCGACTCGCGCGCGTTTGAGGAGTGACAGGCGTACTCTTTCGCCGCCGCAGCTCCTGCGTGGCCGGCAGCGCGATGCGCAGCCCTGCTGGCGACTGCTCAGGCTGTGAGGCTGCGGGTAAGTACAGCAATACTCCCCCGGCGGTATCTGTGTGTCTAGACAAGGCTGTCTCGTGCTAACTATCATGGCGCATGTGGCGGTGGAGAATGCGATGGTGCGGCTCGCTGCTTCGCGTGAGCATGGGTAAGAGAGAGGTGGATATGCGTCAGGTTGAGGTTGCCGGAAGTGTGCCTGGTGAAACGACTACGCTTGTCAAAGTGCTCGGCTATCGCGCGCTCCACAGCCCGGGCCGGCTGGCCTACACCTTTCTAATCGACGGCGAGTCGCATGAGGACCGGCTGACCTATGGCGATCTCGATCGTCGTGCCCGCGCCATCGCCGCGACGATCACCGGATCGCTCGGCGCACAGGTCCGGCCTGTAGCCGGAGCGCGGGCGCTGCTGCTCTTCCCGCCCGGCAACGACTACATCGCGGCGTTTTTCGGCTGCCTCTACGCCGGCGTGATCGCCGTTCCCGTGTATCCACCGCGCGGCAACCACAATCTGTCGCGGCTCCAATCGATCGCCGAGGATGCGCGGCCGGCTGTCGTGCTGACGACCACGCGGATTGTCACGGATCTTGAGCGCCACCTCGATCACATGCCGGATCTGGCGACACTGCCCTGGCTCTCAACCGATCAGCTCGCTCCAACAACCGACGACGAGTGGCAGCTGCCGGCGCTGAGCGGCGGAGATCTGGCGTTTCTCCAGTACACCTCGGGCTCGACCGGTCAGCCCAAAGGCGTGATGCTGAGCCACGCCAATCTGCTGCATAACCTCGGGCTGATGGCGGCGTGCTTCGAGCATACGTCCGACAGCCGGGGCGTGAGCTGGCTGCCGCCCTACCACGACATGGGCCTGATCGGCGGGATTTTGCAGCCCTTATACAGCGGCTTCCCGGTCACGCTGATGTCGCCGGTCGCGTTCTTGCAGCGGCCACTGCGCTGGCTGCAAGTGATCTCGCGCACGCGCGCGACGACCAGTGGCGGGCCGAACTTCGCGTATGACCTGTGCGCCCGCAAGATCGCCCCCGAGCAGATCGCGGATCTCGACCTCAGCAGCTGGGATGTTGCCGCCAACGGTGCCGAGCCGATCCGCCCCGAGACGCTGGAGCGCTTCGCAACCACCTTCGCCGCCGCCGGCTTTCGTCGATCGACCTTCTATCCCTGCTACGGCCTGGCCGAGGCCACGCTGATCGTGGCGGGTGGACGCAAGCGCGCCTTGCCGATAACCATGGCTGTCGACAACAATGCGCTCGCGCTGAATCAGGTTGTCGCGGCTGAGGCCGGCGACGAGGGTGCGCAAACGCTGGTCGGCTGCGGCACGACGCTTGACTCACAGTTGATCACGATTGCCAATCCCGACACCCACAGACCTTGCGCGCCCGGCGAGGTCGGCGAGATCTGGGTCAGCGGCCCGAGTGTGGCGCAGGGCTACTGGCGGTGTCCCGAGCTGACCGCCGCAACCTTTCAGGCGCGGCTCGACGGCGCGGATGAGCGCACATTTCTACGCACGGGCGATCTCGGCTTTGAGCGCGACGGCGAGCTGTTCGTGACGGGCCGGATCAAGGATCTAATCATTATTCGCGGCCGCAACCACTACCCGCAGGACATCGAGCAGACCGTCGAGCAGAGCCATGCGGCGCTGCGTCTCGGCGGCAGCGCGGCCTTCGCGATCGAGGTCGGCGGCGAAGAGCGGCTGGTCGTGGTGCAGGAGATTGAGCGCGGCAACGGCGATCTCGATCTCGCGCCGGTGATCAGCGCGATTCGGCGCGCAATTGCCGAGCAGCACGAGCTGCAAACCTACGCGGTTGTGCTGATCCGTCACGGCAGCATTCCCAAAACGTCGAGCGGCAAGATCCAGCGCCACGCCTGCCGCGCAGCCTTTCAGCAGGACAGGTTGTCGGTCGTCGGCAGCAGTATCTACGCGCAAACCGCCGCCGTTCATGTGGAGCGCCTCAGCCGCGCGCAGCTGCTTGCCAGTGCCGTCGCCGATCGTCCCGCGCTGCTCACGGCGTATCTGCTGGATCTGCTGGCGAGTACACTCGGCGTCGATGCCGGTAGCCTGGATGCGGAGCAGCCGTTGAGCAGCCTGGGCCTCGACTCGCTGGTGGCCGTCGAGCTTCGGCAGCAGCTGGCGACCGACCTGGCCGTCGAGCTATCGTCGGCGGCGCTGCTGGGCGAGATCACGATTGCACAGCTGGCGGATCAGCTCTGCGCACAGCTGGCCGACGAGGCCGCTCTTCCGCCGATCATCGCCCAGCGCGACAGCCCGGAAGCGCCGCTTTCATTCGAGCAGGAGCGGCTCTGGCTGCTGGATCAGCTGATGCCCGCGAGCAGCGTTTTCACTGTTCCGCTGGTGTATCGCCTGAGCGGACGGCTGGACCTGGCAGCGCTGGAGCAAAGTTTGAATCGCGTTGTCGACCGCCATGACAGCCTGCGTACGACGTTCGCCGGGCGCCCTCAGGGCATGGCACCCGCGCGCGGCGAGCAGACGATCCAGGTCGTCGCGCCGTCGGCGAGTGTGCCGCTGAGGTTGATCGATCTGAGCGCCGAGCCGCCGCACAACCGTGAGCCGGAAGCGCGGCGGCGACTCCTGGCCGCGATCGAGCTGCCCTTCGATCTCCGGCAAGGGCCGCTGCTCAGGGTGACCGTGCTGCGGCTGGCGCCTGATGATCATCTGCTGGTGCTGGCGGCGCATCACATCATCTGCGATCTCTGGTCGATGGCGCTGCTGATCGACGAGCTGGCGACGCACTACCGCTCGCTGGTGCAGTCGCAGCCGGTGGAGCCACCTCCGCTGGCGGTGCAGTACGCCGACTTCGCGCGCTGGCAGCGGCAGGCGCTCTCGGATGAGCAGCTCGCGCCGCATCTCGACTACTGGCGCTGCCAGCTAGACGCCGCTCCGCCGTTGGAGCTGCCCACGGATCGGCCGCGTCCGGCGCAGCCGGTGCTGAGCGCCGCCAGCCACGCGTTCACGATCGACGCGGACCTTGCGACGGCGCTGGTGGAGCTTGGCCGCTCGGAGCAGGCGACGCTGTTTATGATGCTGCTCGCGGCGTTCAATGTGCTGCTTCAGCGCTACAGCGGCCAGGACGATCTGGTCGTCGGCACGCCAATCGCCGGTCGCAGCCGGGCCGAGATCGACTCGCTGATCGGATTCTTCGCCTATCCGCTGGCGCTGCGCACACGGCTGCACGGCGATCCGACCCTGCGCGAGACGCTGCGCCGC
Source organism: Herpetosiphonaceae bacterium (assembly GCA_036402055.1). Taxonomy (GTDB): domain Bacteria; phylum Chloroflexota; class Chloroflexia; order Chloroflexales; family Kallotenuaceae; genus LB3-1. The sequence continues at coordinate 2,032 of DASWTQ010000543.1, read as the reverse complement.
GTGCGCGATACCGCGCTGGCCGCCTACGAGCACCAGGATGCGCCGTTTGCCGCCGTTGTGGAGCAGGCCCGAGCGACAGGACGTACGAGCCGCGCGCCGCTGGTGCGGGCGATGCTTAGCTTCATGGATCGATCGCTGCCGGCGCTCAGCCTGCCGGACCTGACGCTGCGCCCCGAGGATTGCCCGCGCCCGACCACCGACTTCGATCTGTTTTTGACGATCGTTCGTGACGGCGCGCAGCTCCGAGCTGTGATCGAGTATCCCGGCGCACTCTTCGACGCCGCGACGATCGAAGCGCTGGCACAGCTCTACTGCGCGATCCTGCAAACGCTGGTCGAGCAGCCGGAGCGGCGGATTTCCACGCTGGCACTGCCTGCGCCGCTGGAGCAGCGAGTGACCGCCGCAGCCGCGCATCCCGAGCAAACGCTGACGATCAGCGCGACCTTTACCGCCGAGCCGCTGGCGGAGTCACTCGGCTACTGGCTGGACGAGCTTCAGCGCCCGGCCACGATCAGCTTCGCGCCGTTCAATCAGGTATTTGCGCAGCTCCTTGATCCGACAAGCCTGCTGGCGGCCAATCGTCGCGGCGTGAATATTGTGCTGGTGCGCTTTGAAGACTGGCTCTACCAGTCGGCGGAGGCGGATGCTCGGCTCGGGCCGGATGATCGCGTCGAGCGGATCGAGCGCAATGCTCAGGAGTTTGTGGCGGCGCTGCTCCACGCCGCCGATCGCACTGCTGTGCCGTACCTGATCTGCGTATGCCCGGCCTCACCCGCCGCCCTCGCCGATCCTGCCTTCGCGGCGCTTCAGCAGCGTATGGAGCAGCGTCTGGCCGCCGAGTTTGCGCCGCTCGACAACATCTATCTGCTTGCTTCGGCTGAGCTGCTCCGTGCCTATCCGGTCGCGGACTACTACGACGTGCACGCCGACGAGCTAGGGCAGATCCCGTACACGCCGGATTTTTTCGCGGCGCTCGGCACGCTGCTGGCCCGCAAGATCGATGCGCTTCAGCGCCCGCCCTACAAGGTGATCGTGCTCGACTGCGACCACACGCTGTGGCATGGCGTCTGCGCCGAGGATGGCGTCACCGGCATTCGGCTCGATCCGGGCTATCGCGTGTTGCAGGAGTGGATGGTCGCGCAGCACGACGCGGGCATGGTGCTCTGTCTGTGCAGCAAGAACGACGAGGCCGATATTGACGAGGTTTTTTCCCGGCGCAGCGATCTGCCGCTCAGGCGCGAGCATATCACCAGCCGGCGCATCAACTGGCACACCAAATCCGAAAACGTGCGCTCGCTGGCCGCCGAGCTACAGCTTGGCCTCGATAGCTTCATCTTTCTCGACGACAATCCGCTGGAGTGCGCCGAGCTGCGCGCCCATTGCCCCGACGTGCTCACTCTGCAAGTGCCGAGCGATCCCGAGGCGATCCCACACTTTTTGCAGCACATCTGGGCCTTCGATCGCCTGAAGCTGACCGACGAGGACCGGCGGCGGACCAGCCTGTATCGTCAGCAGCTGAGCCGCGCCGAGTTTCGCCGCAGCGCGGACAGCTTCGGGGATTTTCTGGCCGGCCTTGAGCTTGAGGTCACGATCGCGCCTCCGAGTAGGCAGCAGCTGCATCGCGTGGCCCAGCTGACGCAGCGCACGAATCAGTTCAATCTCACGACGGTGCGCCGCTCGGAGCAGGAGCTGGCGCGGCTGCTTGAGTCGGGAGCGAGCGAGTGTCTGGCCGTGCAGGTCCAGGATCGCTTCGGCGACTACGGCCTGGTCGGCGCGCTCCTGTTCGCCGCCGAAGCCCAACAGCTGATCGTCGATACGTTCTTGCTGAGCTGTCGCGCGCTTGGTCGCGGCGTGGAGCACCGGATGCTGTCGCGCCTGGGACAGATCGCGCTGGCTCGTGGCCTTGACCAGATCCTGCTGCGCTTCACGCCGACGGCCAGAAACCAGCCCGCGCACGAGTTCCTTGCTAGTATCGTGGGAGCCGATCGGCGACAAGACGGCTACGTAAGTTCCGCCGCGATCGCCGCCGAGC
>DASWTQ010000542.1:0-4383 GCA_036402055.1 Herpetosiphonaceae bacterium | reverse complement strand
TGCTCGACGAAGATCGGATTCATGTCGGCGGTGTGCCTCAGGCGCCCGTGCTGGAGTCCGAGCAGGAAAGCATCGCGCCGACGCTGGAGCAGCCGCTGGCCGATCGCGACGACTCGTATCGTGAGCGCTCTCAAGGCGCGTAGCCGGTCGCGCGACCAGCTCAGCCAAACGAATCAGATTGCTGTGGCGGCGATGTTCACCCGTGAGCATCGCCGCGCCTGCGTGCTCAGGTGGGCAAGATGCAGATCCAACGTCGGCACATAAACGCCATGCTGGTAGCTGCCGCAGGATCGAGCGCCGAGATCTGCGGTGTGCTGCTCGGCAGGCGCGCGCCACAGATGGTTGTGCATGGCATCGTCCCTGGCCACAACCTGCACCCAGAGCCACGGCGGCATTTCTTGCTCGACGCACAGACGCTGCTCCAGGCCGATGCTCAGGCGCGCGCTGCCGGTGACGAGATCCTGGGCTTTTACCACAGTCACCCCAGCGGCGGCGCGCTGCCTTCGCCCCACGATCGACGTGATGCCTGGCCCGGCTATGTGTATCTAATTATCGCCGTCGAGCGTGGAGCGCCGCGCTATCTTTGCGCCTGGATCTGCCAACCCGACGGCGCGCTCCAGCCCGAGCCGATCCAGCCGTGCCAGGAATCTGACGGCTAGCTCTTCCCGTCGAGAATCGCCTTGGCCTCGTCACCGTAGATGTCGACGATCTGGCCGCTAAATCGGGCTCCGTCTGCATCCGCCAGCGCCGCGATCAGCCGTCCCGGCCGCTCCGGGTTTTGCAGGCTGCCGCTGTTGTAGAAGCCCTGGAAGCGCTCGGCTACACTTGTGCCCACGATCTCCGCCGGCTGCTCGCGGATCGCCGTCTGCATCACCGTATCGACCACGCCGGGATAGACGCAGATCGCCGCCACGCCCGTTCCTTCTAGCTCCAATCCAAGCTGCCGGGTCAGCATGTCCAGCCCTGCCTTCGAGACCGAGTACGGACCCGCGTTTTCAAGCGGTGTGCGCGCCGCGCCCGACGAGATGTTGATGATCCGGCCCCAGCCCAGCTTCAACATGCCCGGCAGCACGGCCTGCGAGAGCCTGAACGGCGCGACCAGATTGATCCAGTGCGCGCGTTCCCACTCATCGCCGCTCAGCTCCCAGGTTGCGCCAAACGGCCCGATCGCCGCCGCATTGTTCACCAGCACGCCGATCGGTCCCAGCGCGCTCTGCACATCCTCGATCAGCTTGAGCGCCGCCGCGCTGTTCGATAGATCCGCCTGCACTGCCAGCCCTGTGCCGCCCGCCTGCTGGATCTCGGCCACCGCAGCGTCGATCTCTGCTTTGCTGCGCGCCGCGACCGCGACCTGCGCGCCTTGGCGGGCTAGCTCTAACGCCGTCGCACGGCCGATTCCGCGACCGCCGCCGGTCACAAGTGCGACTTTCCCTACCAATTCACTCATGGTTAATTCCTCTTCATCATCGCGCCTTTTGCGCTGCGCCGCCATTCTATCATCACTATCAATCACTACTACACAAAGCAGCGACGAGAACTTCTCGTCGCTGCTGCTTGCTGACCGAATTAGGATCGATTAGCGTGGCACGATGCTGGTCGGCTGATCCTGAGCGGCCGTCACACCCAGCAGCCCCAGCGCCCGCTGAATCTGCACGTCTTTGGTCTCCAGGATCTCGGCGGGCGTTAGTCTGCGCGCCGTCGTCGGCGTGATCGCCTGCACGCCGCTGGGCAGCGCAACCGTGATGTCGGGTTTGACGCCCTCGTGCCGGAGCTTGCGGCTGTTCGGCGTCAGCCACTCCGCCGTGCCGATATAGACCGCCGAGCCGTCTTCCAGCGGAACCGGCGTAATCACGGTGCCCAGGCCGATCGTCTGCACGCCGAGGATTGTGGCGCGACCGTGATCCTGAAGCGCCGAGGCGAAGATCTCCGACGACGACGCCGATCCGCTGTTGATCAGCACGACCATCGGCAGATCCAGCTCGGGATCGGACTCGTTGGCCTTATAAACTTCTTCTTCGCCGTCACGGCCACGAATGCGGAGCACAACCTCGTCTTCGGGCAAGAACTGGCTGGTCACGCTGATCGCCTGGTCGAGCAGGCCGCCGGGATTGTTGCGCAGATCCAGAATCAGCTTCTGCGCGCCGGCCTCGCGCGCTTCTTCCAGCGCCGTGCGCATCTCGGTCTTGGCGTTTTGCGAGAACTGCGACAGCCGAATCTGCGCGACGTTGCCTGGCAGCATCGTCCAGGTCACGGCCGGTATGCGGATCGCCGCGCGCGTGATCGTGATGTCGACCGGCAGCTCCTCGTCGAGGTGGCGCACCTGAAGCGTAACGCTGGTTCCCGGCTCGCCGCGCACCCGATCGACAACATCGTCGACGCTCATGCCCAGCGCGTCCTCGCCGTCGATCTTGAGAATAATATCGCCGGCCTCGATACCGGCAGCCTCGGCGGGCGAACCCTCGATCGGTGATGTGATCGACGGATAATCGCCGATCTGGTTGATGTACGCGCCGATGCCCTCGTAGCGGCCCTGCTGATCTTCGCGCTCTTCCTGGTATTCTTCGGCCGTGTTGTAGCGTGTGTGGCCGCGATCGTTGAGCGTGTCGAGCATGCCGTTGATCGCGCCGCTGATCATCTCGTCATGGTCGATCGCCGAGGGATCGAGAAATTCGGTCTCGGCGATATTCCACACTTTCCAAAAATTGCTGAATTTCTGGCATACATCGGCGGCCTCAGTGCACTGGCCGGAGCTGGCCGCGCCCTGCACATAGCCCGCGCCGGTGCCAAGCGCCAGCGTACAGCCCATCAACACAGCTACCAGCCACAACGGCGGTCGCCACGATACAACACGCTTCATGCTTTAAACTCCTCCGCCATTGAGCTGGTTATGCACGCTTTCTCTGAATTCTGCTGTTTAACGTAGTATAATACCGAACGATCTTAAATATTTGCTAAGAACCGCGATGCCGGCGGTCGGCCCCAATGGCGCTGTTGCCATGCGCCCATCTGGTCCCCGGAATTGGCCTTTCGTCGGGCAGGAAATCATGCCAAAACTGTTACATCTGGCCGATATTCATATCGGCATGGAAAACTACGGGTTTCTCAATCCTCAGACCGGTCTGCACAGTCGTCTAGAAGATTATCTCCATCGCTTCGACGAAGTTCTGGACCACGTTCTCGCCCACGAGCAGATCGATCTGGTGCTGATTGCTGGTGACATCTACAAGAATCGCACCCCCAACCCTACGCATCAGCGCGAGTTTGCCCGCCGCATCAACCGCCTGGTGCGCGCCGGTCTGCCAGTTTTTATTCTCACCGGCAACCATGACGCTCCTGCTACCAACACCCGCGCGCACTCCGTCGAGATCTTCGACACCCTTGAGGTCGAAGGCGTAACGATCGCGTCCAAGATGCGCTTTCATGTGATCAATACGCAGCACGGCCCGATTCAGATGATCGCGATTCCCTGGCTCAATCGGCAGGCGCTGCTGAGCAAGGACGAGATGATCGGACTGCCGATGAATGCGCTGGAGGCAGAGATGCTCAGCCGCGTCAGCAGCTGGATTGAGGGCACCGTCGAGCGACTCGATCCGGCGATTCCCACTGTGCTGACATTTCACGGCACGGTCGGCGGCGCGACCTATGGCGCTGAGCGCAGCGTGATGCTGGGTCATGATCTGGTGATCCCGCGCTCGCTGCTCACGCTGCCCGGCATCGACTATGTGGCGCTGGGGCATATCCATAAGCACCAGGCGCTTAATACGCAGCCGCCGGTGGTTTATCCCGGCAGCATCGAGCGCATCGACTTTGGCGAGGAGCACGAGGCCAAGGGCTTTGTGATCGCCGATGTCGAGAAGAACAACACCAGCTGGAAGTTTGTCGAGCTGAACGCGCGGCCCTTTGTCACGATCCGTGTCGATGTGCGGCAGAGTCCCGATCCGCAGGAGCGCATCCGCCGCGCGATCGGGAAGCATAACGTGCAAGACGCCGTGGTGCGCGTGCTCGTCGACTGTACGCTGGCGCAGCGGCAGATGATCGACGACAAGGCGCTGCGATCTCAGCTTGAAGCGGAGGGCGCGCATGTGGTCGCCGCGATCGCGCTTGAGGTTGAGCGCACCACTCGTGGGCGCTTTGCGGAAGTTGCCGAGCAGGTCCGCGACGGACTGACGCCGCAGCGCGCGCTAGAGCTATATTTGCAGACTAAAAACGTTCCCGCCGAGCGCCAGACCAAACTGCTGGAAGCTGCTGCCGGCTTGATGCGGCGGGAAATCTAAGAAGAACCAAGAACCAAGAACCAATAACAAACTGGGACCAAGCTTCCCCCTCGCCTGCCGCAACGGAGGCGGCAGCCCGCCGACGTTCGGGGAAGGGGGTGGCACGGTA
>DASWTQ010000541.1:0-12520 GCA_036402055.1 Herpetosiphonaceae bacterium | reverse complement strand
TCAGAGCACAACGGTGCTTTGGGTGTGCGAGGAGCGCCATGGACCCACCCCGTCCCATCTCGAACCGGGCCGTGAAACATGGCAGCGCCGCGGGTACTGGGGCCTCAGCCCTGGGAGACAAGGTCCGTGCACCCTGACCACCACGAACCACCCTTCAGGATCAGTCCTGGAGGGTCGTTTTGGTTTACAGCGTTTTGTGCATACATTGATCTCGTAGGGGCGTATTGCATACGCCCGGACACGCCACCGGCGTGTCTCTACGGATCAATCATCTTGAAAAACGCTGTAATGGAGATAAAAAAGGAGATCGATCTCGAAATTCCACATCCATCACTTCTGGGGCGATTAAGTTATCGGGCAGCATGAATCAAATTCGTGTCTGATTTGTATGCCAGTTCAAATGTGCACCGAACCATTGGTGGAAATATTGCCGCTCTGGGGATTCAGCCTGATGGACAGATGATTTATCAGCCGAGCATGTGAAGCAAGGCCCAACAGAGAGCAATGCCACACGGATCGACTTCGCGTGGCGTTGCAATGACAGCGGCGTTACCGCCCGCGCTTAGCCCGCTTCCTATCTTGACAGCGCCGAACACCGATGCACAAAGAGCGTTTGTTCTGGCTGAAACCGAGCAGCAGGTGAAGCCGTTGGGCAATTCCGGCAGCAGGGCAGGACCATGAATGCACCTATGCATCGTCAAGTGATACCTAACATCGATCATGTGCTTTCCTGCGCTGCATAGAGCTATGTGTCTAACCAATCGCACAAAAACGCTTGACAGATCGGAGCAAAAGGAGTATCATCGTGGTACACCCTTAAAGCAGTTCGCCCCGGTGGTCTTCACACCGAGACGAACCTAGACCATGAACAGGAGTAAGCTGTTATGGCCGTGCCGATGATTCTACCATACGTCACCCCCACCGCCGTCCGCTTGGAATTTCCCCATGATGAACTGACCGATCTGGCCCTCGATCTCATGCACGACGAGCCGTGTATGCAGCTGTTCGAGGCGCGGAGCCATGCCCTTGACCTGCTGGATGATCTGGCGATCTATGCTGCCGCCTGGGATCACCTGGCCTGCGCCGCTGGTAACGCCGACGCCCTGCCCTGCTAACGACGGATTGCAGCCGTTGGGCGAGCCTTCCCCCCTCTCGCCCATACACGAGGTGTCTGGCATACTGGCACATTCTACCCGTCATCGGTTTCTGAGGTCGTCATGATCCGCACGCACACGTTGCCTTGCAGCCTCCCGCGCGGAGGCTGACGCGCTCAATCGGGAGAGCGGGCGCGTCTACACCGAAACGCTCGTGTGGCAGTATCGCATCTATCGCCGGAAGGGGATCTGGCTCAGTCCCGGCGCATCGGAGCGGTTGGGCGACCTGCTCTCACCCAGACCCTGCACGACCACAGCCGCGATGCGGCACAACAGGAGTTTCACAAAGCCTGCAAGACGGCGAAGGCAAATCGGCATTTGGGCGCGAAGTATCCCCTGACCGCCAGAGCGAGGCGTATTCAAGCAATACGTGCTGTGGCTGTGGCGCGCTCAACAAGCCGACCGGGCGAACGTATCGCTGCCGGATGTGTGGGCTTGTGTGCCATTGGGATGCCAACGGCGCGGTCAACCAGGAGAGCAAGGTGCTGTACGGGGAATATAGTCGTCTCCAGCCGCGCTCCGTCATGTATCGGCGGGTCTTCCGCCGCCGCCCGAATGGTGCTTCATGATCCAGTTCTGGAAGTTGCGGCGCACGGTATCCTCGAAATTCGCGACGGTCTCGTCCATGCCACAGACGCGCCGGATCAACCCCACCAACGCAGTAAGCTCGGTGATGGGCTGCGAACCCTGGTAATTGTCGAGCTGGCGATACGCCTGCCAGACCCACAGCGGCGCGAGCTTGGGCTGATCGGCTTTGAGCTTCTGAAGTACCTCGCTGAGCATGGCAAAGCTCAGCTCCCGCCGACGGTAGGGCTGGCTAAAAAAGATCGTCAGCGCGGCGATAGTGTCCTGATGGGCTTTCAGGTAATCGGCGAACTTATCGGTCAGCGCCTCGGCATTGGTGATCGCTGCTTTGTCCCACTCAGCCCGCAAGACTCGATCGAGGTTGTCGTGATCGAGGGTTTGTTCCTTGTCGCGGCGGATGCTATCGAGCAACTTAACCAGCTCGCCGGTGAACACGTTGGCGGCGGCGCTCACGAGTTGCGTCTGTGCCTGCTGGCGCTTGGTATCACCCGGATCGCTGCCGCTGGGCAAACCGGCCAGCACTAGGGCTGTGGCCTCGACCGTATCAGCATCGATCGCATCGAGCAGGCTGTTGACGATTTGCGTCAGTGGAATCCCATCAGTCAGCTGCTCGATCCGGGTATGATCGCGGTCATCCAACTGCTTGTTGAGTTGGGCCAGGCGACGAAGATCTGCCTGACGTTCCGTAGCACCGCGCTCAGTTTTGTCGGTCTTTTGACCCTTCATCCGGGACCGTAGGTATGAGTGGTCTCAGCGGTAGGGGTTTGGGAACGACCTTTTTCGGCTTTTTCTTTTCCTTCGTGCGTTTGTCTTTGGAGCCCATGATCAATCTCCTCTCCTGGTATCTGGTATATATGCCAGATCATATGTAGTGTACTCGGGTGGGCACTCCTGGCGTACGTTGACGGTACAGGCCGACGTGTCAATCATACGCAGATGAGCCACGGAAGCCAGGATGACGACCAGCGATAACGATGAGTAGGTGTGCTGCGCTTGCCCCATGACTCATCTGACAATCTCCGCTCCAACAAGTACCGTGGTGGGGCGAAGATGACGGCGACGGGTGATCCCCGCCAGGCTCCAGAGACGGTCCCGCAACGCTGCGATCAGGCCGTGTGACCGGCGGGCCAGGCTGAGATCGACGCGGTCAATGCCACGTATCCCGAGGTAGGTATCGCGCAGGTCGGCCCCACGCAGATCGGCATGCGTCAGGTTCGCGTCGCCGAGCTGAGCTTCCTGCACATGCGCCCCCTGGAGCTTCGCCTCCGATAGATTGGCGTTATGCAGGTTGGCCTGTTGCAGATCCGCACTCACCAGGTTGGCCCCACGCAGATCGGCGTACTGGAGATACGCGCCACGCAGGCAGGCATGCTGGAGATTGGCATTGGTGAGGCACGCACCTTGCAGCCATGCCCCACGGAGGTTGATGCCCTGGAGGGACAACCCTTCAAGATTCGCTCCGGTCAGGAGTATGGGCCGGCGCTTGCGTCGCGCATCGTCAATGCAGGCGCGTACGTCTTGGAGCGTCATAGGCGTGTTCATAGGATGGTCCTTCGCCGACTGATCCTTCCATTTCCAACTGGATCAGTCGATTGAGTTCACTGTGGTCGTGATCGCAGGGCTCCTTTGCCTGGTCGCTCATTCCAGGCCGTAGCTGCGTGTGATCGTCAACGCCGTGACGTTGCTACACGATCGACGAATTCGGTGGCGTAGCAGTCGCATTGAGCGTGTCGAGCGCAGCCTGTGCCGCGTGGCGGACGTCAGAGTCACTATCGTTGAGCGCCGCCGTCAGTGGTGCGCGCACCTGTGGCTCCTGCATCTGCCCCAATATCTGGGCAGCATCGCGGCGTATCCAGGGAAATCGGTGCCCAAGCGCAGCAACCAGGCCGGGAACATCGTGTCGCTGTTTGAGTTCTAGGGTGTCAGGTGGCAGCGCGAACAGCCGTTTGAGCAGCATCATGGGAGATCTCCAGTTCATGTACACAGGCCATCGATAGAAACATCGCGCGTGTTCGCACAGCCTAGGCCGTGGTGATCGGCACCGTCGGCAGGGCGCAGAACGAGATCACGCCGCGTTTGTACACGACGAGCGCCAGGCCGACTGCCGCTTCGACGGAAACACCCTCGGTGCTGCCGATCGTCAGCATCACTGCGCGGGTCAGGTCGCGGAGTTCATCCTCGACGGTAGCTGAGGTCGTACGCGGCTGGGTTCCCTGACATAGCTCCTGGTGCAAGGCCGTATGGTAGCGACGGAGAAACAGCGCCGTGCTGATCGTCCGCGACCCGCTGTGGCGGGGCATTTGTGCGAGCAGCCGATCGCTCCGCTGCATAAGACTGTCCTCGGAGATCACATCGAGGTGCTCCCCGAGCGCCCGATGAACAGCAGTGGCAATATCTTGCCATGTCGTTGGTTGATTCATGCGTGCTCCACAGATGGTACCGATAGCAGCATAGCCGTCTGGTTTGAAGTGTTTGCGCTAGAAGGTACGACGACTACGCTCTTCGTCTGCCCGCCGGCGTCGGGCCTCGTCAGCCGCCACGCGCCGGTCGTGCGCTTGTCGCCAGCGCTCCAGATTGGCGCGTTCCTGACGCGCCTGCTGGTCGGTGCGCCGTTCGCTGTCAGCTAAGCGGCGTCGGGCGGCGTCCTCGGCCTCGTTGCGAAGATAATTTGGCATATGATCCCTCGCTTTACATGTCTAACTAGCGTGCTCAATCCAGCAGCGCAGCGATCTATGCAAACAGTTTTTTCCACCACGGCTTACGATCGTGAGCCTGCTTGCGCTCCGCTTCTGCCGTGCGCTTCATGCTTGCATAGACCCCGGTCATCTGATCCTGGTGGCGACGATTCATTTCGGCCACGAACACCTGCTTCACGTACCCAGCATGGCGAACGTGGATGCCGGTTTCATGGCGATCGGTCAGCAAACGCACCGTCCCAGAAGGGAGGTCAATCAGCGGGGGATGTGCTGTAGCGGGATCAGGAGGATGCGCACACCACAGGCGAGCCTGAAGGGTCCGTGCTGTGTCGGCCTGCTCTTCGACCATGTACACGCTGCCGTTGGGCAGCTCAAAGATGTCCCGATGGCGTAATTCCGTGGTCTCGATCAGTCTGCTCATAGCATCTCCCTGGAGCACGTGCCGCATCTGTGAAGGCTGTGCAGGAGCCAAACTCGGCTCCCCGATCCGCCTAGCGTGGCGGTACTGCTTCGTCAGGCATGCGCTCAAGATCCGCTGCATAGAATACAACGGCATGGCGCGGACGTTGATCCCAGTCGAGGTGGACGAAGCACCGGGTGTTGCGCACCCGCGTAACTGTCCCAACCTGTCCATGATCGCCGGCTCCTGGCACATTGATGCGGATGCGCTGACCGTAGCGTACGTCTTCCAATTTCATGTGTGGCTCCGTTCACAGACTGTTGTGTTGATCCAACCCCGCTGCTAGCCTATCCGTATCACGCACGAAGCTAGAAGGATGCCGGGCGATAATAAGTGACGATCAGGCGCGTTGCCTTGGGGCTGAAGAGCGAGCGGATGCGCGCGAGCAAGCCCTGCTGCGCATTGGGATTGACCGTCGATTGGACGGACCAGCCTTCCAGCCCCAGTTTCTGCTCATCAGCAGTGAACGCTTGCTGGTTGATATACTCGCGAACCATCGTCGTCGTACGCTCCATGCGCGTTCCCTCCAAACCCTAGGAATCATCCCGAACCGTTGTCTTCAGGAAGGTATCTTTTAGTGTATATACACACTATACCATAGTGTATATACAAATACAACAATGATCGTAAAATGCTTGCACATCCTGAGAAGATATTTTATACTTCTGTGTATATACATTTAGTATTAAAGAGGAGTCTATGAAGGTCACACGTCGATCAGATAAAGGGAAAGGCGGGCATCTGCTGATCTCGGTGCCCGCCAACCGGGTGGCTGAGGTCGAGTCGGCACTGCATTTTCTTGAGGCGCAGCGCCAGCAGCGGGGATCGCAGGTGGTCATTGATCTGATTGTGCGGGCAGCAAAACGGAACGGGTGGACCTTCACCCCCAGTGCAGACCCAGTTCCTCCTGAATAATCCTGCTCGGGCGGGGCATCGTCAACAGCATTAAGGCATACTTTCGATGCAGCGCGAGGACCAGCATCCTGTGATGAAGAGCGTGTGGATGTGCGCGCTCCTCAGGCGAACCAGGTACGAGTGCCGAGCGGATGGTACCTGTGCCAGGCATGCGATACACACCCACTCATCGCCGCTGTTCAGGCGGTGGTATTGCCGCCTCACGAGCGGGACATGTTAGGACGGGAATCGATCCCGATCGTCCCACTGATCCATTACAGCTTGCCGTGTCTGGCTCTGTTGCTTGTCCACGGCTTCCCGCAGGATTGTGACCAGCAGGCTCTGCAATGAGCGATGCTCGGTCTCCGCGAGCTGTACCAGCTGCGTGTACACATCTGCCGGCAGTCGCAGCATAAATTCCATCTCTGGTGCCTGATCCATATCGTTCGTCCCCTCTCATCGCTTTCTGAGAATACATGTGGAGTCAGTCAAACAAAACAGCCGAGGGCGACTACCCCTCGGCTGTCGTATGTTCAATGGGAATAGAGTCGTACACACGACGAGGTTATTTCTTGACCACCTGCTTGGCCGCATCAGCATCCCGCTTTTTCTGCTGGGCAGCATCGATTTTGCTTTGTTTTTGCGTAGCCTTCTTCTGTGTCGCCTTCGGGGATTTGTCACCCATAATCTGGGTACCTCCAACCTTCGTCCCTCAGCAGAGGGAAGGTGAAGTATAGGGTGTGGAGACATGGGCGTCAAGGGGGCGCATGCGGCAGAGGTTGCGCAACGGGAAGCAGCGTGCGTGGAGACAGCACGGTCAACGGACGTGTTTGACCCACCCCGCAGTATCCGTACCGGCAGATGACGAGCGCGTGGTCGCACGAATCATGCAGGAGAGTTGGCAGTCACATGTCATGGATGCGCGAAAATCGGGTTACCAGGTGTGGAGAAGGTAATGGAGCAGCACAAAGTGCCCATGGATCGGATGATTTCCGCTCCCGATAGCAACGAGTATGTGAATGCGCTCAGTCACCTGCTAGGGGCGATTCTCTCTGTATCGGCGACGGCCATCCTTGTCACCCTTGCTGCGCGGGATGGCAAATGGGCACATCTCGTCGGGTTTGCGGTGTACGGCACCACGTTGCTGCTCTCCTTTCTGGCGAGCTGCATCCTCCATTTCTTTTTGCTCTTTGGCCGCTACAAACGTGTCCTGGGGATTTTGGATCACTGTGCGATCTATCTGCTGATTGCTGGAACGTACACACCCTTTTGCTTGACGCTCTTTGGTGGCGCAATCGGATGGCTGCTGTTTGGAGTGGTCTGGAGTCTGGCGGTTTTCTGGATTGTGGTCAAAGCGGTCTTTTTCGTGCGGATGTCCAGCCTGGTCTCGAATCTGAGCTACATCAGTCTGGGCTGGATCGTCCTCTTCTTCATCTATCCAATGTACACGAAACTTGGTGCCGGGGCGATCGGGTTGATGATCGCTGCTGGGCTGGTGTACACACTGGGTGCGGTGAGCTTTCAGTACGGCAGGCCCAATCCGTTGCCGCCCTACTTCGGTAATCACGAGCTATGGCATCTGGCCGTGCTGATCGGCAGCGGGCTGTTTTTCTGCGTCATGCTCTTGTACGTCCTCCCGTACCCTCGCTAAGGATCATGATCCTCAACAACCATGCCGATCAGGAGGGCACCCCTGGTGCATCCACCGCTGTGTCTCATCGGCAGGGGTTCTCTGGTCTTCGCTCCTAAGCGAACACTGAAACCGTCTGGCGAGCAGTTAGCGGTATGGACGACGCGTCCGAGCCGCAGGTGCACGTGTGGTGAGGACACCCTCGCCGCCCTCAACTGGGAAATGAGCTGAAAGCTGCGGTGCAAAATATCGCGGATCATCCGATCCTCCGATCGCGCAGCATGCACCCTGGAAAGAGGTTGACGCACGCCTTCGCTGGGCTCCGTGCCTTCGTGGTAACGGGTCATCTCCTGCTGGTGTGTTGCGGTCTGACGTGAGCGGAGCCTGCGGCGGTGGGCGCTCCCGCACGGCCTGTAGGTCTCAACCGCATCAATCGGCACCCTCCACGCACGAGTCTCGGCGCGGGATGGGGTACGTCGGCCGCTCCACACCCACCGCATGGGTGCGTCCGGCGGCTGCGGCTCCGTCGGCCCGCCGCATCAGGGATCTTGGTTCGTGATCATCTCCGCGCGGGAGCGCGCAGCCCGCTGGAGGAGGGATTGGATACAGGCGAACAACCGAGATCGGCCGAAGGGTTTCGCGATGAAGTCCAGGAAGGAATCAGGGACCCAGAGGGCTACAGGGGGTGGTTCGGATATGAGGAGCAATGGGAGCGTGGCATAGGGCGGTTGGGCGCGGAGTTGCTGATAGACGGACCAGCCCGTCCCCTCCAACAGATACAGGTCACTCAGGATGAGATCTGGAGCACGCTGCTGTAGCTGATGGATCGCAGCGGCAGCCATGCCTCGTTCTACGCGCCTGCGCTAGCGGAGCTTGCAGCGGGCGGCGCGTGGCAAGCTTATGACGCCGCGCTGAGTTCCGCCGCGTCCTATACGATCTGCATGACGCCGTAGTCGTTGTCAACAATACGGACGTGTACACCGGCTCGTTCGAGCTGACGACTGCCGACACAACCTCGGTACGCGGCCTGGGCCTGACGGCACAGCCCAACCTTGCCCCAGCGGTGGCGCTGCGGGCGCAGGATGCCATCTGCTGGCACCGGTCTGTTTGTTGATGACGGCATTACTTGTTAGCTCGACATAATACTGATCTGCTGAAATCGTTGTGCCAAGCCTCGGCGTCCCTGTGATAAAATACACGCCTGACTGCCGGACACCGAAGCGCTTAAAGGGTGGATCATCACGATCCACCCTTTGGAAAGACTGCTATAACCAGGGGAGATCATCACGATCCACCCTTTGGAGAGACGCTATGAGCGATGCGCTGGATCGACGCATTATTCCGTTTTATGGCGATGATCTGATCGCCGTTCAGGACGCGGACGGCACGATCTATGTGCTGTTTGCGCGTCTTTGCGAGAATCTTGGTCTGGCCCGCCGCTCACAGGTCTTGCGCGTTCAACGGCATGGCGTGCTCGCCAAAGGGCTGATCTCGCTTCAGGTGCGCACGGAAGGCGGGCCGCAGGAGGTCCAATGCTTGCGCCTGGATCTGCTGCCGCTCTGGCTGTCGGGTGTGCAGTCCAGCCGGGTCAAGCCCGAGATCCAATCCAAGCTGGTGCGCTACCAGGAGGACGCGGCCAGCGTGCTGTGGCAGGCTTTCAAGCCGCAGATTGTGGTCGAGCCGACGACGGCGATCACGCAGCAGATCGACGCGCATGTGCTTCAGCAGCTTCAGCAGATCGCCGAGATGGGCCGCGCGATCACACACATGGCCGAGCAGCAGATCGAGCTGCAACACCAGCAGCAGGCGCTGACGGGCCGCATGGACGCGGCGGCGCGGATCATCAAAGATGTATATGGCATGGTCACCAACATCGACGTGCGGCTGGGCGTGCTGGAAGATCAGGTTCAGCCCGCAGCGTTCATCACTGACAAGCAGGCGACTGAGGTCTCGAATCGCGTCAAGGCGCTGGCCGAGCTGCTGACCGGCAAAGATGCCGCCAGGAACTGGTACCAGGGCATCTTTCAAGAGCTGTATCGTCGCTTCGGCGTCAGCAGCTACAAGATCATCCACCAGGAGCAGTACGAGTCCGTGCTGGCCTTCCTCGACGACTGGCGTCAGTCGGCGCTGGCTGGACGGAGCCTGGAGCAGCGCCCCACCAGCGATCGCTAGCGAGGCCGGGCGCGCATTGGCATAGGAAATGCTCGGCGCGGACTACATTTACCACACGAGGAGACACGCATGCCTTCGGACGTTCCATCGATTTCGTTTCTGCTGCGGACCTTTGGCTTCGCAGCGCTGGCCGGGATGCGCTCGCTCAGTCCGCCGGCTCTGCTGAGCCTGTATCTATCCCGTCACGTCCTGCCGCCGGGACAGTCCGTCGCCCAATGGCTGAAAATGCCGTCTACCAAAAAGGTGGTAGTCGGCCTGGCGCTGGCCGAGCTAGCCGCCGATAAGCTGCCCAATGCGCCCAACCGCACGTTCCTGCCGGCGCTGATCGGGCGAGCCTTCACCGGCGGCGGCGCCAGCGCGCTGCTCTGGTCGCTCAAGGGACGTCCGGCCTGGATCGGCGGCGTTGGCGGTGCGGCCGCTTCGGTGGGCAACACCTACCTGACGTTTTATCTGCGCCAGTGGCTGAGCAAGGCGCTGCCGCTGCCAAACGCGGTTTCGCTGGCCGGCGTGATCGAAGACGCAGTCCTCTGGTTCGTTGGCTGGCGGCTGCTTCAGGGCGCAACCGAACGGACAACGGAGTAAAAGAGAACAAAGGAACAAGGGAACAAAGGAACAAAGAAGTACAACATTTCTCCCCTTCTCCTATCGCAATGGGAGAAGGGGCCGGGGGATGAGGGCCTGATCAAGAACAAACTTTGTTCACTTGTTTGTTCCTTTGTTCTTTAGCTGTTCTTCTTCCTAAATTTATGCGTCGACTTCTCAATTTAATCCTCTACAATCCCGTGATCTGGCTTTCCTTCGGCGGCATTCTGCTTTTGCTCGGCATTGTTGTGCTGGCCGATATTCCCTCGATCTCGGGACAGATCCGGCAGCTTGAGCAGTTGCCCTACCTGGACGATGCTCCAGCGGGCGCGATCGCGATGTTCGAGGGCAGGATCAGCCCTGAGACGCCGCTGATCTACGGCGAGTTTGTGAGCTATGTCCAGGAGCAGTATCAAAGCTGCTGGGATTCGTCCTGTTGGGTTGAGACCGGCCGTGAGACTCCGCCGCTGTGGCTGACGATCGCCGGGCAGACGGTGCAGATCGCGAATCAAGACTATCGCTTCGAGTCCACGGAGCATGATCTGGAAGAAGCGCCGCCAGGCTGGACCAGCGGCACGCGACGCAGTCGAGGCTTTCGCCGGAACAGCATGATCTTCGGCATCGGCGAGGCGCGCGATGGGGCCGGAAAACGCCAGGTGCTGGCGGAGTTTATCTGGGCCGGAACACACGCCGGCTATCTCGACCATCTTGCGGCGTACCGGTGGCGCAGCATCTGGTGGGGCGGCGGCTTTCTGGCGAGCGGCCTGGCTCTCAGCGCGATCGGCCTCTGGCAAGCCCGGCGCTTCCTGCGCGAGGTCCGAGCCGAGACAGCTGCACAAGCGGCCAATGTGTCGAGCGTCGCGCCGCGAACCACACGGCGCAAGAAAAAGCAGAGAAGGGAGTGAACAGATGTATGATGTCGCAGTGATCGGGCTGGGCATGATGGGCTCGGCGGCGCTACGCTATCTCAGCAAGCCCGCGACCGGGCTGCGCGTCGTCGGGGTTGGGCCGGGCGAGCCGCAGGAGTGGACGTCCTACGACGGCCCGTTCGCGAGCCACTACGACCAGGCGCGCATCACGCGCATCACCGATCCCGACACGATCTGGGCAACGCTGGCCCAGCGCGCGATCGATTCGTATGCCGAGATCGAGCAGACCAGCGGCGTGCGCTTTCATTATCCGGTCGGCCATCTGCGCATCGATCCTGGCGCGGCCGGCGAGACCGAGCTGTTCGCAGCCGCCGAAACGATCGGGCGGCGGCTCAGCGCGCCGGTCGAGCGGCTGGACCACGAGCGGCTGGTCGAGCAGTTTCCTTATCTGAATATTCCAGCCCACACCGAGGGCTTATACGAGCGCGGCGGAGCCGGGTTTATCAACCCGCGCGCGCTGGTCGCCGCTCAGCTCACGGTCGCGGCAGCCCAGGGAGCGGCGATCGTGCGTGAGGCGGTCACAGGCTGGAGCCGCGTCGATCACGGCTTCCTGCTGACAACCGGCGGCGGCCAGCAGATTCGCACCGATCGGCTGCTGCTCTGCACGCATGGCTACACCAATCCGCTGCTGGCGTCGACGCTGGGCCAGACGCTCGATCTGGTGAACATGGCGCACAGCACAGTGTACGCCGAAGTTTCCGGCGCGCAGGCCGAGCAGCTGGCCGCTATGCCGTCCGTGATCTGGCCCTTGACCGGCCACACAGTGCTTGAGTCGGTCTATACCACGCCGGCGATGCCCTACCCCGATGGCCGGTCATATCTCAAGATCGGCGGGCCGCTGTTCACGCACCCGCTGCTGGAAACGCCCGCCGCCATGCGCGAGTGGTTCCAAAGCCCCGGCAATCCGATCGAGCTTCAGGCGCTGCGCGAGGTGCTGCTCGATCTGATGCCCGATCTGCACGTCGGCGGCTGGAAGTCCAAGCCCTGCATGAATACCTACACCGCGCACGGCTACCCGTACGTCGATCGGCTCGACGACGGCGTGTTTGTGTGTACCGGAGGCTGCGGCTCGGCGGCCAAGTCCTCGGATGAGATCGGGCGCATGGGCGCGCTGCTGGTCCAGCATGGCCGCTGGCTCTACGATCTGCCCGCCGAGAGCTTTCGCGCGGTGCCGGGCTAGTCTTTGATGCCCAGACCTTTCTTCATAAAATCGCCCGACATGCGGATCGAGCGCTGGCGCGGCAGAATCCTGGTCTGAAAGAAGAGCAGCAGCCTGGTCGTCAGCCCGACGATCACCCAGTGCCGCTTGCCGAGCGCCGCCAGCGCCTCCCGGGCCACCTTGCGCGGGTCCATAATGAGTGGCTTCGGGAACTTCTCCAGTCCCGTCTGCGTGCGCATCAGCGGCGCCGGGATCACCA
>DASWTQ010000540.1:0-12919 GCA_036402055.1 Herpetosiphonaceae bacterium | reverse complement strand
GATGCTCCAGCCGTACGCTCCGGCATACACAAACAGGACAACATCGCCGGCGCGCACACGCGAGATTGCAGCATCACGAGCAAACACATCTTTGGGCGTACACAGCTGGCCGGTGATCGTGGCCGCCGCGTCCTGAAGCGCCGGACGCGCGAACGGGTAGCGCCACTCCTCGATCGGCACGACGACGAACGGATGGTTGTGCTGCCACGAGACCGGCAGACGGAAATGCTGGGTTCCGCCGCGCACGATCACAAAGTCCGTGCCGTGGTTGCGCTTGATGTCGAGCACCTCGGCGGCGTACCAGCCACAGGCCGCCGTGACAAAGCGGCCGCACTCAAAGATCAGTCGCCACTCCCGCGCGCGATCGTCCTGCTCCAGCAGCGCGCCGAGCTGTGCCGTAAAGCGCTGCCAGTCGAACTGCCGATCGAGCTGCGCGTAGTTCACGCCGATGCCGCCGCCGGCGTTGAGCACCCGCACATGCAGCCCAAACTCCTGCGCCCAGCCGTGAACGCGCTCGATGTAGTGCCCGATCAGCCGCACATGCTCGTCGGCGTCGAGGTTGTTGGAGAGCGAGTGCAGATGAAAGCCCTGCAGATCGATCTGCGGGCTGCGCTGGGCCTCAAGGATCGCCTCGGGAAGCTGTGTCTCGTCGATACCAAACTGCGTCGGCGTGCCCGCCATTTGGAGCGTGGCAGTCGGCAGCGGGCCGCGCAGATTGACGCGCAGCAGCACCGGCGCGACGGTATGCACCTCAGCCGCGATCGCCTG
This sequence comes from Herpetosiphonaceae bacterium, assembly GCA_036402055.1. Taxonomy (GTDB): domain Bacteria; phylum Chloroflexota; class Chloroflexia; order Chloroflexales; family Kallotenuaceae; genus LB3-1. The sequence continues at coordinate 12,151 of DASWTQ010000540.1, read as the reverse complement.
AAGCCGCCGCAGCTCGTGGATGCTCTCGACATGCAGCAACGAGACGCGCTGCCGCAGCGCGCTGCGCAGCTCGGCGTCGGTCTTGCCGGGACCGCCAAAAATGATCGGCGTGGTCGCGCTGACGGCACGAACTTTCTCGATCTCGCCGATCGACGCGACCTCGAAGCCGTGCACCAGCGGAGCCAGCGCGCGCAAGATCGGCTGCTCGGAGTTGGCCTTGATCGCGTAGAAGAAGCGGCAGCGCTCCGGCAGCGCCGCGATCACATTCCGGGCATGATCGCGCAGCCGGTTGAGATCATAAATGTAAGCGCAGAGCGGCTCCTGGCGATCGGCCTTGAGCGTCTGAATAAATTCCTCGATTTGCATAAGTTCTACCTGATTGTTATCAGCCGTTTTTTGTGTGGCTGCATGATTGATGCCAGTTGAGACTCTAGCCCCAAGAAGTAGCTCCTTGTGGCAGGTCATTTGATAAGTGCTGTAGAATAATCATGATCGCAACCATTTCAAGAAAGGTAAGCAGATGAACTTGACCTTGACAGCGGTTTTCCAGAAAGTCCCCGAAGGCTATATCGGCTTCGTCGAAGAATTGCCAGGAGCTAATACTCAAGGCGCAACCTTAGACGAAACACGGGCCAATTTACGCGAGGCGATTGAACTTGTTCTCGAAGCTAATCGCATGCTTGCGGAAGAATCGATCCAGGGGCAAGATGTCATTCGCGAACCCTTCCTGGTGTCTGCAACATGAAACGGCGTGACCTCCTACGTCATCTCGAAAGACATGGCTGTGAGCTAATGCATGAAGGCAACAAACACACAGTTTATGTCAATCGAAAGGCACAAAAACATCGGCCGTCCCACGGCACAATGAAATCAATGATTTTCTAGCCCGCAAAATCTGCCGAGATTTGCAGGTTCCTGAGCCAAAATCTGCATAACCTTTTATTCCTTGACCTCTTGTTTGAAGCGCTCAAGCTGGGCCTGTAGCGCCCGAAACGCGATGCCGCGCTCGTCGCCGAGCACAAACACGCGCACGCCGCGCTCCCGCCACGCGCCGATGTCTTCGACCGCTCGTGGAATCGCGCAGAAGGGCACGCCGCGCTTCCGCGCCGTCGCCTGAACATCCAGCAGCGCGGCCCGAACCTCGGGATGGCGCGTCTGCCAGGCCACGCCCAGCGACTGCGAAAGATCGGCGGCGCCTTCCAGCACCATGTCGATGCCCGGCACCGCAGCGATCTCGTCGATCGCCGCTACGCCCTCACGATCCTCGATCATCGCCACAACGACCACCTCGTCGTTGGCCTGCTGAAGATGCGCGGCCAGATCCACCGAGCCGAAGCCCGCCGAGCGGCCGGCGTTGAGGCTGCGCTCGCCCTGCGGCGCGTAGCGGCTGGCGCGTACGATCGCCTCAGCCTCGGCCCGGCTGCGCACCGACGGCACGACCACGCCCTGCGCCCCGGCGTCAAGCGCGCGCAAGATCGGCTTGGGCGAGCAGTCGGCCACGCGTACCAGCGCGGCGATCCCGGCGGCATCGGCGGCGCGCAGCATCTGCTCCAGGGTCTCGGGATTGATCAGCGTGTGCTCGGTATCGATGATCACAAAATCGAAGCCGGCCACGCCGATCATCTCGACGATCTGCGGCTGCGGCGTCGAGCAGAAAAGCCCGAAGATCAGCTGTTGCTCAGCCAGCGCCTGCTTCAAAAGCCATGTGCGCGTCATGCTAGCGACTCCTTGCTTGGGCGCGGCTCAACGCCAGCGGATTGCGCACCGCATGGACGCGCGGCTCGGTGTCGGGATAGAGCCGGCGCTTGGTCAGCTGCTCGATCTGGATCAGCGGCGCATGGAGATCGAAGAGGGCGAAGCGCTCCTCAAGCTGCGGAAAGCGGCGCTGGTACGTCTCGATCGTCGCGTGGACCAGCGACCAGAAGCTGGTTTCGGGCAGATCGAAGCGCTCCGCTAGAAACAGCGCCAGCTCGCCCAGGTTGATGCAGAAAAACGCATCGTGCATGAAATCGCGCACCTCGACCGGATCGTCGGACTGGATGTAGGAGTTGCGATTCACGCGCAGATGGCTCTCGGGCGTGTTGAGCAGCGAAGGGCAGGCGCTCGGATCGGCCAGATGCGCGGCCGAAAAGCGCAGGCCGTCGTGAAAATCCTTGAGCGCGATGCGCTGCGGCAGGCCGTCGCGGTGGATCAAGATCATGTTCTGCGCGTGGGATTCCAGCCCGATGCCGTGGGCGTAGAGCAGATGCACGATCGGCAGCATACTCACGTCAAGCAGGCGGCGCAGCCAAACCTCAAGGCCATGCCGCTCAACCCACGGCGCGATCAGCGGGCTGCCGTCGTTGTCGAGCACGCACAGCGCGTTGAACGGAACCGCCGACTCGTCCGGAACCAGCTGCGGGAACAGACTTTCGCGCCAGATGCAGGCGATTCGGCCGGCGAGTGGCGGGAGCAATTCGGAGCGCGGCGGATCGTAGGCTACGCCCAGCACCTCGCGCAGCAGAATCACGCGCAGCTCGTCGCGCAAGAACGCATCGCCCTGCACCAGCGTATGCAGCCAGTCCGAGATCGGCGCGGCGTTCTGCACGGTATGCGGCGCCAGCACCCGCGACGTCGACGTGTTGACGATGCTCAGAGCCAGCTTCAGATAGGCCCGCTGGGGCTGCGAGCGATTGGCCAGCGTGCGGATCGATTGCTGCGCCGTGTAGCAGTCCTCGGTCTCGCCCAGCAGAATCAGCCGATTGGCGCGCAGATCTTCCTGAATCGCGGCGGCGACGTGCTGCCACTGCCAGGGATGAACCGGCAGCAGCGTATAGTCGGCGGGATCGCAGCCACGCTCGCGGATGGTGGCATTCCAGCGCTCGATCAGCTCAGCGCCCAGCTCCTCAGCCAGGTACGACGAAAGATCGATCTCCCGCGAATGGGTGGCGCGCGTCAGCTCACGCCGGGCCGCGATCCACAGCGGCCGGAGCGCAGCGCCGAACTCGGGGCCGTAAGTTAGATTATCGGCATAGCTAAAGCCGATCCGCGATTTGTACGACGGATGGTAGGGATGGCCGGGCATCGCCTGCTCCCAATCTTCGCCGCCGCGCCCATGCAGCGACTCTCGCTCCTGGCTGCGCACGTACTGCGCGATCGCATCCTTGAGCAGCGTCTGGTCCAACTCCTCGATAAAGCGCGCCAGCCGCTCGTCGTCGGCTCCCAATGAAGATCGCACGTCCAGCAGAAACTGCCCGATCGACTCGACCTCACTCGATTGATCGCCCACGATGCGCGTGACGGGCTCGTCGGTCAGCCGGATGCGATCGAAGCTGAGGCAGCGCCGGCCACGACAGCGGTAGCGCACGACGGCTCCGTCCTCGGTGCGGCCATGCAGCCAGAAGATCGATCGGTCGTCGTCGCGCTCGACCTCGGGCTGGAGCAGGCCCTCGTAGATCAGCGACTCGATCAGCTGGCGCAGAATGCGGCGACGAACCGCGATCGCCTGCCGGGAGCGCAGCGCGGCGTCCAGCATCAGCAGGTCAGACGAGAGCAGGCGCGGCTCCGCGAATGGTTGTATCATCGATCATCCTTGTATGAGCTAGCGGATTAGGCAGCGGCACGTAGAGCGGCGTCTCGCCTCGATCCGCAAATTTACTGATCAGATTGGCTTTGGCGAACAGCTCGGGACTTTCCAGCAGATCGGCGATATAGCCGGCAGCCTGGGGGTAGCGCGTGGCCTCGTCTTGAAGCAGCCCACGCGCGATCTGCCAGAGCCACAGCTCGTCACAGCCGGTGCAGCGCGCCAGCGTCGACAGCACGTGGCCCAGGTGATTCACGAGCACATAGTATTTGAAGCGATGCCAGGCTTCGTCGTCGTCGTAGAGCGCGGGGCTGTCCTTGCGCAGCAGGCCGCCGTACCAGCCATGCATGCCCGCCCGATCGCGGCTGATGCTCGCGCCCTCAAGATCGCGCACATACAGCTGCACGGGCCAGCCACCGGCCAGCGCCAGCATCGAGTTCTGGACATGCGCCTCAAGACTGACGCCGCCGAGCGTCCACCAGCGCAGCAGCGGCAGCAGAGCGATTGTGAGATACCGCTCTACCCAGCGCTCGATCAGCTCCGGCGTGAGATCGCGGCCCTGAGCGGCACGGCGCAGCGCCTCGATCAGCGGCGGCTCCCCTCCATCGATCGGCGGCTCAAGCAGCGCGGCCAGCACCATCGGCGCGTCCGAGCCCTGCGCGCCGGGCGCCTCGCGAAACAGCACGCCAAAGCTGGCAGCCAGCGATGCGCAGCGCTCCGGCGGCAGATCCGGCAGCCACAGCGTACGATAGCTGAGTTCGCGCAAGATCGTGCAGCCCTCGGTCGGCATCTCGTCGGCCAGCAGATTCACGATCCGGCTGGCGTCCAGGCTGCGCTGAAGCTGATCCAGCGGATTGACGCGCACCAGATTCGTGATGCGCACGTCGAGCGGCAGCTTGCAAAAGCCCGGCTGCGCTGGCTGCCACACGGTGCGCACCGACGAGGTCGGCGTCACAGCAGCGCCGAGCGGCCCCAGATCGCGCAGCCGACCCGCTGCCAGCAGCGCTTGAACCTCGGGCTGCCGGCTGAGATAGCCAGCCTGCCACGGGTGACACGGCAGCAACCGCCAGTCGGGATCGATGCCAATGGAGCGCGCGACGTCCAGGATCGCATCCGGCACCTGCTCCTCACGCCGCGCCCACAACCGATCCTCGACGATCAGCTCGGGCGCCGCCGCGAAATAGTGCAGCCGAAACGACGCGGCCAGCTCAGGCGCGTAGCGCTCGACATCCGCCGCGCTCCAGCCCTCCGAGCTTTTTGGCGTGGGATGAAACGGATGACCGAAGATCAAAGCTTGCTCGGCGCGCGCCATACGATCGGCAGCCTCAAGATCCAGCGCGGCAATACCACGCGCCCGGCGCTGCTCGATGTAGAAGGCGGTTTTGTCGACGCTGTTTTGAATATGCGCCACCAGCGCGCGACGACGAGCCGGCAGATCTTGTTTGTCGATCGGCGTGTGGGCCGCGAGATCGGCGATGATCGCGGCGGCTAGCTCGGCCACATCGTCCAGCGGCCACAGCTCGTCTGCGCGTTTGAGCCAGAAGCGCGGCGCGTACTGGTGATGGCCCAGCGGCGAGATGTAGCGCAGCGCGCCGATCAGCTGAAGATCGCTCAGGCGCAGGCAGAAGGGCGAGCCCAGCTCCGACAGCTCGGCCTTGAGCCGGGACGGCAGCGACGGCAGCGGCGCGGCCAAGATGCGGCCAGGCTCGGTCTTGCCGGTCTCGCGCAGGTAGGCGTTGAGCAGCCGCTCAAGCGTGGCCTGCTCGGCGAGCGCCAGGTGATCGTGTATGCGACAGGTTGAAGTCATTGAGTGACACCTTTGTATGATTGCGCCAGCGGCAGATCGTGCCGCCAGGCCAGCGCGGCGCTCAGCGCGAATGATCCCGCGATCAGCGCAAAGGCCCACTGCGGATCGAGCACGCCGGCGAAGAGCGCGCCCAGCAGCGAGCCCAGCACCTGGCCGAAGGTCAAGAAGCTGTTGGCCACGCCGATCTGCACGCCCTGGCCGCGCTCACCCGCGAGCCGGCTGATGCGCAGATAGACCGATTGCAACAGCGCGCTGAAGCAAAAGCCCTGCACGATCCGCAGCGGAAAGAGCAGCATCACGTGCGGCGTCCACGCCTGGCAGGCGACGCTGATCGCGCAGCCACAGGCCGCCAGCGCAAAGCTCTGCTCGATCGAGCGACGATCGTTGCGCCGGCCCCACCAGGGAGCGCCGCACAGAGTCGCGCCCCAGGTCACGGCTTGCAGCGCGCCGACCCAGCCGGCAGTTGTGCCGGGATCGGCGACCAGCCGCTGGACATACGGCGCGAAGATCGCGACCAGGCCGTACGCGCCCGCCTGAGCCAGCAGCCCGGCCACGACCAGATCGCGCGCCTCACGCCGCCGCATCAGCGTGGCGAACGCGCCTCGGATCGGCAGTGCGGGCGCTTCAGTGGACGCGGGCTGCTGCCGCTCGGAGAGCAGGCAGGCGACGGCGAGACTGACGCAGCAGGTCAGCAAGCCCGCCGCCAGCAGCAGCGGTCGCAGGCCCCAGACGTTGACCAGCAGCCCGCCGAGCAGCGGCCCGGCCAGCGATCCCGCAGCGGTGGCGCTTTGCAGCAGCCCCAGCGATCGGCCGCGCTGCTCGGGCGGCGCCTCCGCGCTGGCGTACGCGGCGGCAGCCTCGACCACGCCGCCGCACGCGCCCTGAAACAGGCGGCAGAGCAGCAGCTCAAGCGGACTGCGCGCCAGACTCATCAGGATCATGCTCAGGCCCAGCCCGCACAGCGCCCGCGCGATCATCCACTTGCGACCCCAGCGATCGCCGAGACGGCCCCAGAGCGGCGCGGCCACGCCCAGCATGATCGCGGGAGCCGCCAGCGACAGCCCGGTCCAAAGCCAGTCGCCGGGACCGTGAACGCCGCCGATCTCGGCCAGATACAGCGGCAGCAGCGGCACCAGCACCATCAGCCCGGCCGTCGAGACGAACTGGCCGAGCCAGAGCAGGTAAATATTGGAGCGCCAGGCGTTCATAGCTAGCTCACCGCCATCACAGATCGCTCGGCGAGCGCGTGCAGCGGATTGCTCGTGCTGCCGTAGCCGCTCGGCATGCTCCCGCCGCCCGTCCCGACGCGCTCCAGCAGCGGCACCAGCAGCAGCTTGGTCGGCCAGGCCGGCGCTTCCAGCAGAGCACGACGGCCCACCGAGCGCGTAGGCTCGGGCAGCAGCGCCAGCGTCGTCGCGATCGATTCGTGGATCGTCTGCCAGCACTGCGCCAGCTCGATGCCGTAGGCCGTCGCGCAGCCATCGGCGATCGCGTGCAGATTGACCTGCACCGCCAGCGTCTGGAAGTAGATCAGCAGATCTTCAGGAGCGGCGTTGATCAGGCTGTTGGGCGTGCCCGGCTTCACCAGGTAGTCGGGATCGGGCAGACCGGCGGCCGCAAGCCACGGCAGATACAGCCGCACGGTGTCGTGATCGCGCAGCAGCAGCCCCTCGATCCGCCCGTGACGCGTCACCAGCACGACGTTCTGGCCGTGCAGCTCGGGCATGATGCCGTACCGGAAGCAGCGCAGCGCCACGTCGATCAGCGTGTGCGCGACCTCGCGGAACAGCTCCGGCACCTGCGCTCCGTCGCCGCGTGCCCGCAGCAGATGCTCGACCGCCGGCATCGTTGCTTGCGCGGTCACCACCGAGAGCGCCGCCATCGGCAGCAGCTCGATCGCCGGATCGGCGAGGAGCGACTCGGGATACGCGCGCAGCAGGCAGCCGAGATGTCCCGGCTTGTCGGCGAACGGATCGGCCGCCGGATCGTGGAACGCCAGCCACTGGCGCTCGTCGCAGAGCCAGAGCCGCCGACCAACCTCAGGATCAAGCGCGATCAGCGCCTCCAGCAGCGACTGGCTGCGCGCGGCGTTGCGCTGATAGCGTGGCGGCAGCACCCGCAGCGCGCCGAGCGCCGAGATGCCCAGCGGCACTTTGACATGCGGCACGTCATCGCCGAGCGACACAAGGCTGCGCGCCGAGCTGGTCGCGGCGAAGCAGCCCAGGTTGCGCGCCAGCGGCACACACACGCGATCGCGCAGCTCGGCGGCGTACAGCGTCGGCAGCACCTGCGCCATCTGCCAGGGATGCACCGGCAGCGCGATGTAGTCTTCTTCCGTTATGCCCGCAGCCGCGTAGCTTGCCCGCAGCCGCTCACGATCTTTGTCGTCCAGAATCGTCTCGGCGATCGAAATCTCGGCGCCGCCCTGAATATGATCGCGGCGTACTGCTAGCCAGTCCAGGCCAAATGCGGCATCCGGCAGCGGCCCGAACTGGCGAAACTCGTCCTCGGACCAGCCGCTCTTGGCCCGCGCCGAGGGATGAAACGGCCGATCGCGCAGTGACGCCAGCCGCTCCCAATCCAGCAGCGTGGGCCGCGATGTAGCTTCAAGCTGCTGCACAATCTGCGCGCTGGCTTCCAGCAGGATCGTCGTGTGGCTGAGCGCGGTCTCAAGATCCGCCTGAAAGCCGTCGATATTCGGCAGCGCGGCGCGTGCTTCCGGGCTCAAGCTCTCGGCGATCAGCCGCAGCACCTCCAGCGGCCCGACCGCACGCCATGAGCGATCGGCTGGATCGAGCAGCACAACCGGCGCGCGGCTCAGGCGATACGGCTGGATCGGCGAGTCCTGGCGTGCCCGCAGCACCAGCGCCTGCGCGCCGAGCGGCAAGCTGAGCCAGATCTCACCATGTTTTATGTCAAACTCATCGCTCGGCAGCGCGTCGATCTGATCGAGCACAACAGCGCGATCGGCGATGCCAAAGCTATTTTCGTAGATCAGCGCGTCGATCAGCTCATGCACAATCAACGTTTCGGCGCGCATGTATTCAATATCTGCGTGATTCATGTCTGCCTTGAGTTTCCAAATCGGCTGGTTAGTTACGCAACTGCCGCGTTGAGGGAAGATTCATCGTACTCTCGGGATCGCAGCAGGTTGGAAACCCACTGATCGTTGTAGACGGTGTCCAGATAGCGCTCGCCACGATCGGGAAACAGCGTGAGAATGCGATACGGCCGGGGCAGTGTCGGGGCCAGCTTTTGGATCGCGGCGACCACCGAGCCGGACGAGCCGCCCGCAAAAATGCCCTCGTGGGCTAGCAGCTCCCGGCAGCCGCAGACAGACTCGAAGTCGTCGACATAGATCACATCGTCTATCTCAGCGCGGCTCAGCAGCTCCGGCACGCGGCTGGCGCCGATGCCCGGCAGCTCGCGCGGCCCTTTGGGACCACCAAAGATCACCGAGCCGGCGGCATCTACCGCGATCACGCGCAGCCGTGGGAAGTTCTGGCGGAGTCGCCGCGCCAGGCCCAGGATCGTACCGGTGGTGCTGACAGCCGTCACCAGGCAATCGATCGGCCGGTCCAGATCCGCGATAATTTCCTCGCCCGAGCCCGCGTAGTGTGAGCGCCAGTTCAGCTGATTGGCGTACTGGTTGATCCAAACACTGTTGGGAGTGCGCTCCAGCAGCTGTTTGACGCGCTGGATGCGAGTCTTGAGGTAGCCGCCCTGATCGTCGGGCGTGCGCACCATCTCGATCCGCGCGCCGTAGCGCTTAAGCAGCTGTAGATTAGTCGGCGAGATCTTGGGATCGACGACGGCGGTGAAAGTCAGACCGTAGACTCGCGCCACCATCGCCAGCGCAATGCCCAGATTGCCCGATGTGCTCTCGATCAGATGTGTCGCGCCGTTGATTGTGCCGTCGTACAGCCCCTGCTCGACGATAAAGCGCGCCGGACGATCTTTGACGCTGCCGCCCGGATTGAGAAACTCCAGCTTGGCGATGACCTCTAGATCGCTGTACGGAAAGAGTCGTCGCAGTGCAACCAGCGGCGTGCGGCCTATGCAATCGATAACCGACTCGTAAATCATCCGTATCTCCTTGAGGAGATATATGTGATAATGGCTATCATTTCATCCTCTATCTAGGCAATTACGATCAATAAGCTGCCGTTAAAATATAATTAATTATTGATTCTGTCAAATATTGATTATGATAATAGTTATCAATTGATTCAATCAAGAATGATAATTATTCACATTCAACATAATGATGACACTTTTATTACTCAATATTGAAACAGTGATCCACACAGACAGAAGCAGCTAAGGATTCGGGCGCGCAAAAATAGCGCAGCCTTAGCTGCGCTAACGTCGGGCGAGATGTCGGGCCGGGAACTAGAGGATCAACACGATCGTGCCGGCGACGATCAGACCGCCGCCGACGATTACCTGCCAGGTCAGCGGCTCGCCGAGGAAAATCGCGGACAGCACGATGATCATCACCAGGCTTGACTTATCGATCGGCGCGACCAGCGAGGCGCTGCCCTCCTGCAAGGCCCGGAAATAACAGAGCCAGGACAGCCCGGTCGCAGCGCCGGAGAGCACAAGAAAGAACAGCGTTCGGCGCGAAAGCATCTCGATGCCGGCGGTCTCGCCCCGCGCAAACACAATCCCCCAGGCGATCGCCAGAATCACCACGGTGCGGATCGCGGTCGCCAGGTTCGAGTTTACGTCTTTCACGCCGATCTTGGCAAAGATGGTTGTCAGCGCGGCGAAGAGCGCCGAGAGCAGAGCGTAAAACCACCAGGTTTTGAGCATGATTCTAACCTTTACGACACGATCGCCGCGCTAGCGAACGCGCCAGAAATACAGGCTCCTAAACGAGTCAATGGCGAGCAGCGATCCATCGGCCGAAAAATCGAGCTTATCAGCGCCGAATCGCAGATCGATCGTCTGCGCCAGCGAGCCGTCACTCACACGCCACAGCCGCGCATCTCTGTCGTCAAGACCTGCGCCGGAAGCCAGCAGCGTGCCGTCAGGCGAAAACGCCAGCGCTGCGATGTGATCGCTGTGACGGCCAAGCGTGCGCACCTGCGTGCCGTCGCTTACGCGCCACAGACCGATCTGATACTGCGAGGCTTCGGCGGCGATCAGCTGGCTGTCGGGCGAGAAGATCGCGGGTCCGAGCAGCACTTCGGTATCGATCGTGCGTACAAGTGTACCGTCCTGTACGCGCCACAGATGCAGCGCATCAGTTACCTCGGCGACCAACAGCAGACTCCCGTCGGGGCTGAAGACCAGCGAATGCACAAGATCAGGAGCCTCGATGGTGCGCAGCAGAGCGCCGTCCTGCACGCGCCACAAATGGATCACATTCGCCGCCGAGGCTGATGCAAGGATGGTTCCATCGGGCGAGAAAGCCAGCGCACGCACATAATCGCTGGAGGCCGGGAGCGTCCGCAGCAGCGAGCCATCCGCAACATTCCACAGCCGGATCTTGAGATCCGGGGCCGACGACGCAAGCACGGTGCTATCGGGGCTGAAGCGTACCCAGATCGCCAATTGGAGACTGAGCCTGTCGAGCCTAGAGCTTGCCTGCGCCATCTCACTCTCATCTCCCAGCGTATAAGCCAGCTTGCGCGCAGGCAGCGACCAGACGCGGAGCACGCCTTCACTGTCTGCGGTGGCGACGAATTTGCCATTCGGAGCATAGGCGCTATCGTTCGCGGACTCCGCAACGTTGATCACGCCGACGCAGCCGGCAAGGCGATGAGTGAGATCCAGCCAGCTGCACGGCGAGAATGTGTAGGACTGAGTGACGGCTACCAGCGCGATCTCGACGGCGATAATCAGGCTCAGCAGCCTCAGCGCCCAGCGAGCGCTCAACTTCTTGATCAGGAAGGGCACGCCCAGCCGCCTGTAGAGCGGCGAGCGCTCCGCCGCAGGGGCCAGATGGTATTCGATATCGATGGTTAGAGCCAGGATCAGCGCAACCAGCGCGAACACAATCGCAACCCCGGCCACGCCATCGATCAGCTGCCGAGATCCGTTCACGAACATGATCAACAGAGCAGCGGACACCCCGAAAGCCAGCTTGAGACGTGGGACAAACGCCGTGCCATTGGCGGCCCGCCGGTTGTCGAGCATAACCAGCAGCCCGATCGCGGCGCCGCCCAGAATGCTGAGCGCCAGCAAAAACCAGGAAGTTGTCTCCAGCATCCAGTAGAACAGGCCGATCATCACGGCAATACCGGCGGCAAAGGCGGGAATAAAAACGCGCACAGACTGGCTCATAGATTAATCCTTGAAGGTTGGATCGATAACCAACGGTTTGTAGAGCGTGACATAGGTCGGCACGGAGTAGCCGGCGTGCGTGCCGTAGCGTAGAGCGCGATAGCCCAGCCGCTCGTAGGCGGCGCGCAGCTCGACCAGTTGGAGCCGCACCGACAGCTCAACCCATTGCAGCCCGGCGTCCCGTGCCCGCTCTTCGACCGCCGCGATCAAGCTGCGTCCGATGCCAGAGCCACGATAGGCGGGCAGCACCGCCAGCCGCGCAAAATACATATGATCCGCTTTTGGAAAATAAAGCACGCAGCCGACCAGATCCTGCTCGACGGTCGCGACGAGCGCGCTGCTGTTGGTCAGCTCCTGGCGCGTGGACTCGACGGTTCGTCGCTGAGCGCTCGACGGCGGATCGAGACGATCCTCGTACTCGGCAAACGCTGCACGAATAACCTCGACCATCGACGGAAGATCGGCGTCGGTGGCCGCGCGTAGCTGAAACA
>DASWTQ010000539.1:0-2634 GCA_036402055.1 Herpetosiphonaceae bacterium | reverse complement strand
GGCTTGTTCTGCTCCACCGGGATGCGATGCGCGTTGGCGTAGGCGTCGTGGCGAATACCGGTGACCTGCCACGAGACTTTCTGGCCCGGCGTGCCGCCCGCGATCTTGAAACTATTGCCCTTGATCTCCTCGGCGATGTAGAGATTCGGCCCCGGCGCGCCCATCGAGGTCAGCTGGTAGCGGAAATCCTGGTTCAGCGCGTCGAACCAGCCGGGCATCGTAACGATCGCCGCGCCCTTATCGTCGAGCGTGACCACGCCGTCATAGATATTCTTCATATCCGGCGACTCGACAAACGAGTGATACAGATATTTGTTGGCCGGATCGAGCGGATGATCGATCTTGAACGAGCCCGAGGACTTAGCTAGGTTGCCGCTGATCGAAACGTTGCCGACGAAAATACCGGCGTAGCTGCTGGCGCTGCTGCTGGTCGTGCGCGCAAAGAGGGCGTCGCCGTTGGTGTTGGAGTTGACCTCGGCGTCGATCGCCTGGCCGTTGCCTGCCGTGCGGGCGTAGAGCGCGGCGCGCGGATTGGAAGAGTTGACCAGCTCCAGCTCGGCGGCATAGCGATCGACGCCGTAGTTGTAGCCGGTGAACGCGCTGCCCTGGCCCGACGAGCCGGTATCGGCGCGGATCGTGCCGCCGGTGCCGCTGTTGGAGGCGTAGACCGTGGCAAAGGTGCTGTTGCTGCGGAACTCGGCTGCCTGGCCGCTGCCGTTGTTGTCGATCACAAACGCCGAGCCGCTGGTGTTGGCCTGCGCGTCCAGCGGCAGCACCAGGCCCGACGTGTACGGCGCGGCGGTCAGCGGCTGGCGTGGTGTCAGCGGCGTATAGCTGCCGCTGCTCGCGCCGGGCCGCACGCTGATGTCGAGGTAGTACTGCGTGCCGTTGAAAATATCGCCGAAGTCCAGCGTGACGCTGAACAGGCCGTTGGCGACGGGCACATCGTTGCGAGTGATAATCGGGCCGGCCTGCGAGCCGCCGACGCTGGCATCGTAGAGGATGAAGGTGAAGTCATAGGCGCCGTTAGCGGGAACGCCGCCGTTGGTCAGGCGACCCTGGTAGGTAAAGGCTCGGGTCGTTGCCGCCAGCGGGCCGATAGCGCCGGGAGCCGTGGTGCGAGAAGCGTTGGCGGTGGTGCCGAGACCCAGCAGCAGGCCGATCATCAGGACGATCAACAGATGAACGTACTTCATAGCGATTCCTTCCTTCCGTACAGGTGAAAACGAGCCGATAGCGCCATCGAAGGCAGACCCTTGGTGGTGACAGCGCCGCTTGTGATCCGACGCATGAGCACAGACGTGTATTCCCAACATATCCTTTCTTGTGACAGATTACGGGATCATGAACGGCGCGCACCCGGCTGATGGCGCGTGATTCCGGGTGGGCAAGTGGCGCTGCTAATGCAGCGTAAACGAAGCGATCCAGGCCGACGAGTGATCGAGACGATACGTAAACCTGTGACGATGTATAGCTTTGTGGACGGGTAACGTGGTGGTTAGAGTTCGTAGGGGCGTGATTTATCACGCCCGGCTGCCTATCTGATCGTTCAATCGGTTTGTTGATTGTAGACGAGCGGCAGCGCGACCGGCAGATGCGTTGCGGCTGAGCGATACGCGGCCAGCGCCAGCTCAGCGGCGCGTAACCCATCCCAGCCCGAGATCGGCGGCGGCGCGTTTTCGCGGATCGAGCGCAGCCAATCCTCAAGCAGCAGCCGATCCAGATTATCGCCCCAGCCGCGCCACTCGGTGCGACCGCGCGCATTGCCGAAGAACTCCACGTTCTGGGCGAACACATCAAGATTCGCCGCGCCGCCGGTGCCGGTCACTTCCATGGTCACGTCGCCCCAGGTTGGAAACGCGTTGACTGGACGCGACCAGCTTGGATCGAGGCTGGCGATCAGGTCGCCGTCCAGCGTGATCAGCAGCAGGCCACAGTCGTCGACGGCGATCTCGTGGTGGCGCGTGGCAGCCTCGGCATAGACCTGCGTAAACTCGCACTGCCAGATCCAGCGCAGCAGATCCGCGACATGCACCGTGTGATCCATCAGCGCGCCGCCGCCGGCCAGAGCGGGATCGCCGAACCAGCCGCCGGGATAGGTGCCGCGATTGGTGGCGCGAATCATCAGCGTCTCGCCCAGCAGCCCGCCTTGTACCGCCGCGCGTAGACTTTGCACCGCCGCGCTGTAGCGCACCGGAAACGCCGTGCCCAGCGCGACTCGGGCGGATTCGCAGGCCTGGATCATCGCCTGAGCGTCGGCCAGCGTGGTCGCCAGCGGCTTTTCGCAGAGCACGGGAACGCCGGCGGCGGCAGCGGCCAGCACATGCTCGCGATGGTGGCGATTCTCCGAGGCGATGATCACGGTATCGACCGAGGCCAGCAGCTGCTCGCGATCGGCAAAAAACGTTGTCTCGTAGTGCTCAGCGGCCTGCTGTCCGCGCTCCGGCCGATCGTCCCAGATGCCGCTAAACACAGCGCCGGGAATCTGATGCAGCGCGGAGGTGTAGGCCGGCGCGTGAACATGGGCAAAGCTGACGATCCCGACTCGCAAACGATCGCTCTGCATGGCGCTCCTCCTTCAGGCTGCGGCAAAGGTGATAGGTTGTCCGGTGCGGATACTTTGCAGCGCGGCCA
>DASWTQ010000538.1:0-13810 GCA_036402055.1 Herpetosiphonaceae bacterium | reverse complement strand
AACAAAAGAACAAAGAACAGCACGTGAGAACCAGTCCGTGTTTGTTCTTTGTTCTTTGTTTATCTGTTCTATCAACCAGCAGTTATAAGTGAAGGGATAGGCGCAGCTATGGGTATGCTGGACGGCAGAGTCGCGTTTATCACCGGCGCGGCCAGCGGTATCGGCGCGGCGGCAGCACGACGATTCGTGGAGGAAGGCGCGCGGGTAGTCATCGCCGATGTGAGCGACGAGGACGGCGAGACCGTGCGCGCCGAGCTGGAGTCGGCCGGCGGCGATGTGTTCTACGTCCACTGCGATGTCAGCCGGGAGGAATCGGTACAGCAGGCGATCGAGGCCGCGATCCAGCGCTTCGGCAAGCTCGATATTGTCGTGGCCAACGCGGGGATCAACGGCGTGTGGGCTCCAATTGACGAGCTACAGCCCGACGAGTGGGACAAAACGCTCAATATCAATCTGCGCGGCACCTATCTGACGGTGCACTTCGCGGTTCCGCATCTCAAGCGCAACGGCGGCAGCATCATTATCACCAGCAGCGTAAACGGCACGCGCAGCTTCTCGACAGCCGGTGCCAGCGCCTACAGCTCATCCAAAGCCGGACAGGTCGCCTTTATGAAGATGATCGCGCTGGAGCTGGGCAAGCACAACATCCGCTGCAACGCGATCTGTCCCGGCTACATCGCGACCAAAATCCAGGAGCGCACCGAGCAGCGCAACACCGACAAGATCGGCATCAAGGTTGAGCTGCCCGAGGGAAGCCCGGCGATCGACGAGGGCGCTGGCGATCCGCGCGAGGTCGCGGACGTGTGCCTGTTCCTGGCCTCGGATCTCAGCCGGCACGTCTCGGGCGTGGAACTCTACGTCGACGGCGGCGCGTCGCTGCTGCGCTAACGCAGAGATCGGGGACAAGATCCCGACCAATCGCGGCGCTCTTCTTGCTGATGGGCCGCGCCAAACCAGAGCGGGAGACGATTCCCGGTAGCTGAGGAGAAGGCGTATGAACCGCGACCAAAACACCGGCGGCAGCGGCGACGATGAGGATCTGTCGTATAACGAGCGTGGAGCCGACAACACCCAGGATCTGACGCGCAGCGACGAAAACATGATGGATCGCGCGGCCCAGGCAGGATCGACCGGCGCGTTCGGCCAGGGTGGCAGCAGCGATAGCCAGCAGCGCCGTCAGGATGCCGAGGACGCATTCGGCGACTCGGACAACTCCGGTAGCTCAAGCCGCTCTTAGCCCATACATTTCGGCTGAAAAACATATAAAAACGGGACGCGTTGGAGATCCAGCGCGTCCCCTGTGTTTACTGTGACGAATAGAATTATGCCTGGCCTCTTCTCCACCAAATCCGGCCGGAAAGCCAGCCGCCGAGCGCGCCAGCCGCCGCACACACCGCCAGCACGGTGACGACTCCGCCAAGATCCAGGCTTTCGCCGCTCACCAGTGTGACCGTCAGTGTTAGCATGGCGAGTAGCAGACCAACATACAATCCCGGCCTCCAGCCGCTTCCAGCCGTCCGCCGCGCCGCGAGCCAGCCGCCGGCACACACCGCCAGCAGCATCAGCGCGACCGCCAGCCAGCCGCCGGTCGAGAGACCGAGCAGCGCCAGCACCAGCCCGCCGACGATCGCCGTGAGCGTGCCGACCAGCACGCCCAAACCGAGCGCTCCCAGCCGCGAGCCGCGACCGGCGCCGGGTATTGTATGTACTCCTGGCGCAGAAACGATTGTGCGCATGGCCTGGCCTCCCGGCAGTTGCTAGCGATCCTTAATATCCGCGACTTTCCAGGCTCCCTCCTCCTGCATCAGCAAGATCGTGCTCTTGGCCTGCCGCTGCTGAAACGTCCAGTCGATCTCGACCTCAGCCGTGTTGGCGTCCGGGGAGCGCACATCGCCGATCGTGTAGCTGACGAGCTGACCATCGTCGGCCTCTCCCGCCCGAAAGCCGGCCTCGACGCTGCCCGCGCCCTGCACAAACGCCTGGCGCAGAAAATCGGTCATCAGCGGCTCGATCTCGGCGTAGCGCTGCTGCTGCACCAGATCGGCGAACGTCACCACGACTTGCTTCGGATCGTTCATCGCCTCACGCTGCGCTGCGTCGGGGCTGGCGGCCGGCAGCGGCGAGAAAGCCTCGGGTGCTTGCGCCGCAGGCTGCGCGGGAGCTTGCTCTCCACATCCTGCCAGCAGCACA
This sequence comes from Herpetosiphonaceae bacterium, assembly GCA_036402055.1. GTDB lineage: Bacteria > Chloroflexota > Chloroflexia > Chloroflexales > Kallotenuaceae > LB3-1. The sequence goes on along the minus strand of DASWTQ010000538.1, from coordinate 11,620 downwards.
ACCAGCCCGATCGTCGCCCACCATGCTCTCCAACGCATTGCGCATACTCCTCTACTTAGCAAGCATCCGTCGCTTCTTTGGCCTCGTCATTGGCGTGATAGGTCTCGGTCCGCGACCAGCTATCGATCGTGAACGGCAGATCGAGCGCGCCCCGCAGCGGCGAGTCGGGATTGTCGCGGATCGCCCGCAGCGACTCGCCGTACACGCTGTGCGCCTCGAATGGATTCCTCCAGTCGAAATGCCCCTTCGAGTACGCCGTCGGGATCACGGTCTGATCCGGCGCCGGCCCGCGACCACGACCCAGCGGCGAAAGATGCGAGACCGGATCGCCCTCGGTGGTGATCATCTTGTAGTTGACGCCGCTCACCGGCACCTGCGACATCGGCGATCCGTAGGTGATAACATGCGTCACCTTGTACTCGCCCTGCTGGCCCCAGCCCAGCCGTCGCCGGGCCTCATTCAAAGGATTGTTCCACCAGCTTGACGCATTGGTGTTGAAATCATGGCTAGCCGCCAAATTTTGTGCCACGATGCCGCCCTCGCTGTGGCCGGCGAAGACAATCTCCGCGCCTGGCGGAATCTGTGCCCGAATGGTGGCCAGCACCTGCTCCTGGTAGGGCGACGTGCCGCCCAGCGCCTCGGAGATCGCGTTGTTGAGATTGTTGTATTTCTCGGAGCCCCACAGCCCCAGCTCTTCCACGCCGACCAGCGTCACCAGATAGCGGCCCTCGCCGATCTGGGTGATCCCGATCGGGCCTTGCTGCGTGGGATTATCGCCCTGATACTGGCGGCGCAGCGTTTCCCACAGGCCGATGGTGTCTTGCGGCACGGGATTGTCGACAATTCCAGAGTTGGGCACGCTGGGGCAGGGCTTGAGGCTGGCATCCGGCGGCTGATTCGTGGCGATCGATCCCGGCGCGGGCTGGAAGATTCGCTCGCCCACTCCCACGAGATCGGTGATTGGCCTGAGCGCCGGGGGCAGCTGTCCACTGCCGTTGCCCGCACCATTGCCGACGCCGCACCCGCCGCCGCCGGAGATCGCGCTCGCCAGACAGCTGAACGCGCGCTCGACGGCGGGATTCAGACCTCCACGGGTGGTCGTCAGCATCACCGCGATCAGAGTCGCCGCTACCAGCGCGACTGCCGCCGCCTGCGCTACGTTGCTACCAGTCTGCTCACGCCAGAATCGCCGTAGGGTCTGCCCTCTGCGCATGCTGCTCCTCCCCGCGTATAAACTGCGCCAAAGGTCCGGCAGCATGATTCTTCGCTCATGATCCTGCTGAAAAGCCTACCCTGGCCGCATCGAAAACACCATCAGTTGATCTATGCTACACGTCATAGCGCGCCGGTTCAAGCGGCTTTCGTAACGCTTTTGTAAATCTTTGTGTAAACAAACCGTTACACAAAAAAGAGCAACATCACTCATCGAGGGACGTATAATCACAAAACGCTTTACAGGTACACAGATTGCAGGGAGGAGCGTAGTTATACTGCCCAGCAATCGACTTAGGAGGTTCGTGATGCGATTTCGCACGTTTCGTGTCAGCACTACGATCATGCTGCTCGCCGTTCTGATCGGCGCGTGCAGTGGCCCTATCGCTAGCAATACCCCCACCGAAACAGCAGCGCCGCCGGCTGTCGCCGAGGCAACCAGCGAGGCCACGACCGCAGCGCCGACGACCGCCGCCTCGCCCAGCCTGATCCCGAGCCCGTCTGCCAGCGCCCGCGCCACGCCGACGATGCTCGCGCCGGAGACCGCTACCGCAGATGCCACAGCGACTACCGACGAGCTAACCTCGACCGGCTCGCTGACCGATACCAACCAGCCGCGCGTGCTCGACGATCAGTGGTACGTCGACGGCGACGGTAACGCCGTGCCGGATTTCATCGAGGCCGAGCTGGGATTCGATCCCAAGGTCGACGATTGCCCCTTCAAAGATTGCGGCCTCGGCCGGGAAGGCACCGACTTGGCGAGCACCGAGCGTAATCTGCTGGTGATCCTCGACTCGTCGGGCTCGATGGCGGCGCAGGCAGGCGAAAATCGCAACAAGCTGGACTCCGCCAAATTCGCGCTCTCACGCTACGTCAAAGTCGCCTCGGTGATCTACAACGTCGGCTTTATGGTCTACGGCCACAAAGGCAACAACGAAGAGTCAGGCAAGGCCGAGAGCTGCGTCGGCATCGAGCTGCTCAAGCCGATCGGCGAGGTCCAGGGCGACGCGATCGATCCGCTGCTGGAGCAGTTCCAGCCCACCGGCTGGACTCCGATCGCGGCTTCGCTGGAAAAAGCCAAAGAAGCCTTCGCCGGCAAAGAAGGCGATCAGATCTTCAACAAGATCATTCTGGTCTCCGATGGCCTGGAAACCTGCGAGGGCGATCCGGTCGCGGTCGCGCGGCAGCTGCACGAAGAAGGACTCAACGTGCAGGTCGACGTGATCGGCTTCGACATCCAGAACCAGGACGAGGCCGCGCAACTGCGGGAGATCGCGGAGGCCGGCGGCGGCTCCTACTTCGACGCCAAGACCGCGCAGCAGCTTGACGATTTCCTGCGCCAGCAGAACGAGGCGTTGTACCAGACGCGCGGCGCCTGGACCTGCGAGATCCAGAACATGCTCTCGGTGACCGTTTGCAACCAGCAGGTCGTCAACAAGGGCCGCAACTACATCTCGAATCTGCGCAACAAAGCCAACCAGGAGCGCGGCCAGGCACTGCGCACCGATCCGGCGCTGGCCGAGCAAAAAGCCAGGGAGGTAGCCGCCTACCAGGAGTTTATCGAGCGTATCAGCGCCGTCGATCGGGAGCGGCAGAAGCAGAGCCAGGAGGCCGTACCGCGCTTTCGTGAGCTGGAAAAACAGCTGGCTGATCTGGCCAAGCAGTATCGCGCCGTGTACGATTCGTAGTACCGGCTAGCAGCTATCGAAGCAAGGAGTCGCAATCGCGGCTCCTTTTTCGTGCTTATGGCCTATCACATGGCGATAACGCATAGAGTAGAATACACGCAGTCCCTGCACAGTGGAGGAAGATATAGCGCATGACGACCTCAACTCGCCTCACTCAGCATGTGAACGCGCCGCGCGCAAAGGTGTATCGTGCGCTGATCGATGCGCACTCCGTTGCGACGTGGATGGTGCCGGATAACATGACCAGCCATGTCCACGAGTTCGAAAGCCGCGAAGGCGGCGCGTTCCGCATCTCGCTAACCTATGATGCACCGACCGGAACCGGCAAAACCAGCGCGCACACCGACACCTACCACGGACGTTTCGTCACACTCGTGCCGGACGAGCAGGTCGTCGAGGTGATGGAGTTCGAGACCGACGACGACTCGATGCGCGGCGAGATGATCGTCACGTTCACGCTGACCGACGCCGATGGCGGCACGGATGTCATCGCCGTACACGACAACGTTCCGCCCGGTGTTGCGCCCGCCGATAACGAAATGGGCTGGCGGATGTCGCTCGAAAAGCTCGCGCGACTTGTCGAGGCCGAGCAGACCTGAAACTTTGCGCTTGCACAGTATTACGCTCAGTGCAATGCAGCTACGCTCTCAAAACTTTGAAGGGAGGAACTTATGTTTCCGTTAGATCCGAGCCCAGAAATTAAGATAGGAGATATCTTTACACTTGTCGGCCTGTTGTTCGCTGGAGTAAGTCTGCTCGTTACCGCTTATCAACTCAGAATAAATTCTCGTGTACAAAAAGCGCAATTCCTTCTCGATATTACCGATCGCTATTTTAGCGACTCAGAGATAAGGAGCTTATTTTATAAGCTTGATCACCGTGAGTTTGTATTTGACGAGAATAATGTAAGAGGAAACAACGAGCTAAGAACACTAGACAAGCTCTTATACATACTAGACGTCATTGGTCGCATGGTCAGAATGAAGACAATAACTGTGGAAGAAGTAAACATCCTAAGATTTCAGATCTTGCGAGTTCTCGATAATCATGAAACTAACAAGTATCTTAATTGGCTTGATAGATCTTATACATCAGTTGAGACAGCGCGGCCTGCCATAAGCAATGATGTACCTGTAAGTAAAAAACAGAAAGCGCATACGGATGCACGTTTTCTTAGACAGAGACTTATCAAGAGTAACCAGTAACGCGATTGAAATAACCTCAAACTCTGAAGTAGGCCAGCCACTAGCCTCATGACACGCAATACTCCAGACACTCAGGAGCATCTATCTATGAAACGCACCACACGCTACCAGGCTGCAATAATCGCAGCCGATCAGATCCTCCTGCTCCAGGCGATCGATGCTCAAGACGGCCAGACGTTCTGGCTGATTCCGGGCGGCGGACAGGAGCCCGGCGAAAGCGAAGAGGCGTGTGTCCAGCGTGAGGCGTTTGAGGAAACCTGCCTGCGCGTCGAGGTGGAGCGCCTGATTCTTGACGAGCCGGCCAGCGGCGACAGTATCTACCAGCGGCGCAAAACCTATCTCTGCCGCGTTCTGGAAGGCGAAGCACAGCCAGGCTGCGAGCCGGAAGTAGACACGCCTGAGTTTACGACGATCCAGCAGGTCGGCTGGTTCGATCTGCGCGATCCGCTGAGCTGGAATGAACTCGTGCGCAGCGATCCGATCACCTATCCTTTGCTGCAACGCATCCGCGCCGCCCTGGGCTACACAACAGACTGATCTCGCAATAACACTCAGGCCAGACGCTCGCTCGGCCTAATACCAATTGGGGTGAGCCGCTCAGCCGGGCGCTCCACACATCACTGCTTGCGGCACCACACGCCGCGATCGCTCAGATCTGCTCAGATTAGCCTCGCACCGGAGAGGGCAAGGGAGAATTGTTTCATCGCCGAGGAGGTACACCATGACGGCTCCAGCAGCTCCTGCGGAGAGTTCTTCGTCCGACGCCGGCCTCGTCTTCCGGCCGCTCGATCCCGAGCAGCTCGTCGATCCGTATCCGTTCTACACCCTCGCCCGCGACGAGCAGCCCGTCTTCTACAGCGCGGACTTCGACTCGTGGATCGTTACCCGCTACGACGACATTGTGCGAGTCACCCAGGATGCCAAGCGCTACAGCTCGGCCAACTCGATCGCGGGCGGCGCGCTGCCTCCCGACATCCAGGCGATCCTGGCCCAGGGCTACGAGCGCGTGCCGAATCTGATCGACACCGACCCGCCGGAGCACACGCGCATGCACACCGTGATTCGCAAAGCCTTCACGCCGCAGCGCATCGCCGTGCTGGAGCCGCAGATTCGCGCGATCGCGACCGGCCTGATCGATAGCTTTGCGCAGGATGGCAAGGCGGACCTGATGGAGCGCTTCGCTTTTCCGCTGCCCGGCCTGGTCATGTGCGATCTGCTGGGCGTGCCGCGTGAGGATTTGCCGCAGATTAAGCGCTGGTCCGACGATTGGATGGCGACGATCTCGCTGACCGACACGCACGAGCGCCTGGTTGAGGCCGCGCATGGCTTTGTCGCGTTTCAGAAGTATATCGCGGCTCAGCTTGAAGACCGGAGCCGAGCGCCGCGCGAAGATCTGCTGAGCGTGCTGGTGCCCGAGTCGCTGGGCGGGAGCGCGCCGATCAGCCTGGAAGAAGCGATCGCGATGTCGATCGCCGTGCTGGGCGCGGGCCACGAGACGACTACACATCTGCTCCTGAATATGATGCAGGCGCTGATCCGGCATCCCGACCAGCTGCAACTGGTGCGTGAGCGTCCAGAGCTGATTCCTAACGTGATCGAAGAAACGCTGCGCTATGAGTCGCCGTCGCGCTGTATCTTCCGCACAACCGCCGCCGAAGTTGAGCTGGGCGGCGTTACCTTGCCGCCAGGAACGCGGCTGATCCTGATCTGGCCGTCCGGCAACCGCGACGAGCGCCGCTTCCCCGAGCCGGATCGCTTCGATATTACGCGGCGAGATGCGGCGCAGCATCTGGGCTTTGGCCGTGGCGTCCACTTCTGCATCGGCGCGGCGCTGGCCCGGCTCGAAGGCAGGATCGCGCTGGAGCTGCTGCTGGATCGCCTGCCCAATCCACGCTTGCAGCCGGGCACGAAGCTGGAGTACTGGCCGAATCTGTTTATGCGCGGCTATCGACAGCTGCCGTTGGAGTGGGATGTAGCGCCCGCGTAGCTGCCGAGATTGAGGTGGAGCGTGCCGGGCGTTTCGCGTTAAGCCGAAATGCCCGGCGCGATCGCGGGCATGGGCGTTCGTAAACAAAAGACGAAACCGGTCCACCCACGGTGCAACCGGTCTGTCTGTAAAGCAATTTTGGCGTTGTTTAGAAACCGAGCGCGCTGGCCAGGTTATTGAACGCGTTCTGGACGGCGCCGGTCAACGTACCGAGAACACCCGACATCGCGCCGATCAGAGCCGCTGCCACCAGCGCCACACCTGCTGCCTGCGCCACTTCCGAACCTTCCTCTTCCTTCATGCAGGTCACAAACGCATCGGCGCGGATGATCAGTTCGTTAAGCTTGTTCATGGTTTCCCTCCTACGTTATTGTTTACACCGCCGTTCTTGATGTGTGTATGATAGTCCACACAGTCACGAGATTCAATAGGTTTTTGTAACGCTTGTGTAAACATTATTTGTAACATTTGTGTAACACTCTTCGTCAGCAATAGCCGAGCGGAGATGACGAATTGTTTCTCATCACAAAACAAAACCGGTCCCACCCTGAGGTGGACCGGTCTGTCTGTAAAGGAATTCTGTTGCGGTATTAGAAACCGAGCGCGCTGGCCAGGTTATTGAAGGCGTTCTGGACGGCGCCGGTCAACGTACCGAGGACGCCCGACATCGCGCCGATCAGAGCTGCCGCGACCAATGCCACGCCCGCTGCCTGCGCCACTTCCGAACCTTCCTCTTCCTTCATGCAGGTCACAAACGCGTCAGCGCGGATGATCAGTTCGTTAAGCTTGTTCATGAGTTTCCCCCTACGTTATTGTTTACACCGCCGTTTTCGATGTCTGTATGATAGTCCACACAGTCACGAGATTCAATAGGTTTTTGTAACACTTGTGTAAATATTTTTGTAAACTTTCCGTTACATATTGCAACTGTTATCTTCGCAACGTAGCGCGGAGTATGCGCAACACTCAACCAACCCTGAGCCCAATACACACAAGAGCGACTCTCACACTGAGAGCCGCTCTCCGCTATCGATAGCTTGCACGCGCCGATCGTTACTCAAGCTGGTGCCGGTATTTCGTCGCCAGCCCGACGATCCGGTTACCAAGCTCGCTGTTGTTCGGCCAGGTGTCGGTGACGATCCGCGACGCGGCCAGCCAGCGCTGACCATGCGGCGGCAGCGTGCCCGAGGCTGCTTTGGCCTCAACCTCCACCAGCTCATTACGGATCAGCTCCAGCTCACCGACAGTTCCCGCGCCCGGAACGCCAGCCTGACGCTGGCTCAGCTCGAACGTTACTGCTTGCAGCACGGCGCGCAGCTCAGACACAAACTCCTGAACAGTGATCGACCTCATTGCCGTATCCCTCGCAGCACGCCCGGATCAGGGAGATACAGCTGCGTGCCGCCGCCTGGACGCCCAAAGTTCGGCGCGACAGGACCGCGCAGCACCTCGGTGCCTTTGGGAATGATCCAGACCTCGACATTGGCGGCGTTGTTGCCGCCGGGCAGCGCCAGATCGTCCACCGGATTATCCCACAGATGCTCGGTCAGCCAGCGACCGCGCGGACTGGACGTACTGCCATCGTAATAGCGGTAGACCTTCAAGTCCTGGGCCAGGCGCTCGGTGTACATGCCGGGACCGAACGCGTCGGCGATCTCTTGCCAGCGCTGCTGATCGATGCCGGATCTTTGGAAAAACTGAAATGCCTCGCGCACCTCGCCGCAGCGATCTCTGAGCGGCGCAGCTAATCCAGGGCCACGTCGCGACGGCCCGCTGGTGAGACAATCGGCGGCGCGGCCAGCGTTACGCGCACCGTCGAGCACATCCTCCGAGCGCCGCACGCCGCCAACCGCATCGACCACCTCGTCTGCGTGCCGTAGATGTTTGATCTCGTTAAGACCGATCAAACCCGCCAGACCGGCCCAGCGCCACGCGCCGAGATCTTCGCCGGTCACCAGATCGCGGCCGGTGAAGACTTCGATCAAGCCCTTGGCCTCGCCCACCAGCGGAATGAAATCCAGGCCGGCCGAGAACCAACCGCCGATGCCGCCGCCCGAATCTTCGCCACCGCCACTATCGCTGCCGGATGTTGGGATCACATCATCGGAGCCCTGAGCCGCCGCCGCGCCCGGACTACAGCCGCCTCCGCCGGAGATCGCGCTGGCAAGACACTGGATGCTGCTCTCCACTGCCGGCCGCAGCATCTGGCTGCTGGCGATGATCGCAGCAATTAAAAGCGCCGCCGCAAGCGCGACGGCGGCAGCCTGAGCTACATTACTGCCCTGCTGGTCGCGCCACACACGGCGGAGCGCTACATATCCGGGCATGTGTTCCTCCTTAACCAACGCGGAAGCAGCCGATGGAGCTGCTCCCACGACTCAGCACCGTATTACCAGCCGGTACGAACGATGCGCACCTTCCAGGTAAACTGGTAGTGCCGCGCAACCGCATACTGGTTATACGGGCAGGGTGTCGTCCAGGTGCGCACCCGATCGAGATAAGCCTCGCCCGTCGCGCCCGAGTACAGCGGCGTACCGTTCACATCGTAGATCGCCAGCTCCAGCGCGCCGCGCACCGTCGAGGCCGAGCGCAGATCCACGTGGATCGGCGGAATCACCACGCCATCGACCATCTTGGCATGCACGCCGTCCGGTCCCATCGGATGCAAATGCTGGGCATAGTTGGTCAGCGAGCCACGGTTCTGCGCCGCGTACGAGGCCGCCGAGCCATAGCCGGTGTTGCTATTGGCGATCGGCGTGACCACCATACCCAGGTAGCGCCCGACGATCGTCTGCGGCGTTTCGGGCGGAATGCAACCCCACCAATCACGCGACATATTATTCAGCTGCCGAGCAACCGCCTCAGCGCCAGCGTGCGCCGCTGCATCGCTGCTGTTCTGGCTCTGGCGACGGATCGCGCGGATCGCGCCGGTATTCCACACCAGCGGCAGAACAACTAGCACCGCCATCGTGATCAGCGCGGTGACAAGGGGAACCATGCTGCCGCGCTCCTCAATCAGCGGTTGCTTGATAGCATCGCGAAGTCTTCGCATACCTGCTGCTCCTAGCGCTCTCGCCGCATGGTGGCCGTCCCGCGCACCCACCAGTTCCAATCCTCGACGATGTTGAACACAAACGGGGTTTTAAGCCGAACGGTGACGGTCACGCTGTCGCCGCCGCCCGATACCGAGATTTGCCGCTCTGGAAAGCCAGTCGAGGCTCGCGTTGCCGCCGAGTGTGGATCGCCCGGTGGTAACGTAACTGCCGCCCGCGCACCTTCGCGCGCCGCATTGTTTGCCGCGACCTGCGTCACCATCAGCGCGCCGCCCTCCAGGATAAAGATCAGCACGAGCACGAAGCCAAACAAAGCTCCTGTAAACTCGATCACTGCGCTGCCGGACTGACGCCGCCTATGAGGTTGTATAGCCATATTTGCACGCTCCTCTTACGACACGCCTATAACAGAAATCGGAAGCATCTGTATCTTCTGCCACAACCGGATGTCGTGCATTGTGCCCTGGCTCGCGCGCCGCTTCGAGATCAGCGGATTGGCATGCGTGCCGGGCAGCGGTCTTTCAACAACTGGGCCTGATGCCGCTTTTCCATATGATTTACACTTTTGCTTAAACTTTACTGTTCTTGAGAGAATATATCAATATGCTTATGTAACGAAAGTGTAAATCTTTGTGTAAACATTTCGTTACAAATTCATCATCGACTGCTAATCTGTCATGAGAGCGTTTTATGTAAAACTCATGCAAGATTCGGCGCTTAAATAAAAATAGGAACGGCGTTTTGCCATTCCTATCTCCGCTCATTCGATAACTCAGCCTGTTATGTAGCGATCACCTGTCTAGGGCAGCCAGGCAATACTGGCCGACGTATCCTCGGCGACGCGACGAACCTTGCCCTCGGCGAGATCGACCACATACAGCCCCAGCTCGCCCTTGAAGCCGATCCACGCTCCATCCGGCGACCAGCTCGGGATCGGATAATCTTCCTGAAGGTGGGTCAGCTGCCGCAGACCGCTGCCGTCGGGATTGATCAGCCACAGATCCCAGGGCACGCCATGCGCCCGCGCTGCTCGTGGCCGCGCCCAATCGAACAGGCCAGGACGCTGCGCCTGCGCGGAGGGCGAGGGCGCGTTCTCCGGCACGGCGGCAAAAACCATTTGATTACCGCTGGGAGCAAAGCGCGGCACGCCGACCGAGAGAAACCCCAGATCCTTCAAGAGCGGACGCGCGCTGCCGCCTTCTGGATTAGCGATAACCAGCTGCGAACTCTGCGACGGATCGCCGAAGTTGATATAGGCAAGATACTGCCCATCCGCCGACAGCGTGGGACTCTGCGCCGACTCGACAATCACCTGACGATCCGACTTATCCAGCCCGATTCGCTCGATGCGATAATCGCCTTGTGGGCTGCGACGAGTAAAATAAAGCATGCGGCCATCATGGGACCACGCCGGATCGGTTAAAGTTTCGGCGGCGGCCTCGTGGGCCAGGAAGACCTGTGGATCGCTGCCATCCGCCTTCATAAGATACAGATCCGTGCCGTAGGCCGGGTCATCGGGTCCCTTGCCGAAGCTGAAGACGCTAAACGCCACCATTGTTCCATCGGGGGAGAGCGCCGGCGTCGAAGGAAAGGATTGCTCGGGAAAGCCAAACACTTCTTGTTTCTGCTCGGTGCCCGGCTCATACGTCCACCATGCATCGGTCCGATCGAAGAGCAGCTTGCCCGGCGCTTCCTTGACGGCCCCACTCAGCGGCAGAGCGATCGGCGCTCCCGATGCTGCCGGCTGCGCTGCCTGCTGTGGCTGACTACACGCCGCCAGCAGCACAAACACAGCCGCGATCCCGACCAGTCTTTTAGAGGTCCAGCGTCGATACAGGTTCACAGCGAACCTCCCAGCTGCCATCGTGTGAACGTTATGCTGCACTTCACAAGCTCAATCTCCTCCTCGTTGAAATCTTCTTCCATGCGCTACGACAATCTACCATGCCAACGGCAACCGCAGCGTCACTTTGGTACCCACGCCCTCAGTGCTCTCCAGACCGACCTGCCCGCCGTGCTGTGTCACGATCCATTCCACGGTTGCCAGTCCGATGCCGGTGCCTTTGATGCCATCGACATTGCCGGCGCGGTAGAAGCGCTGGAAAATCTGTGACAGCTCAGCGGCCGGAATGCCGATGCCCCGATCCTGTACGCGAATAGTAGCCCAGCTGCCCGCGCTATCTTTTTCGGCCGTCACCGAGATCAGAATATCGCCGCCGGCAGGACTATACTTGATCGCGTTGGTCAGCAGATTGATCAGCGCGCGCTCGACACGCACAATATCACAATTTCCGATCAGCTCAGGCAGATCCGAGATCACCGTGAGCCGATGACGCGGCGCCAGCTCCTGCTGCTCTTCGACGGTACGCTGCACCAACCTGACAATATCCGTCAGCTCGTAGCTGAGCGCAAGCGATTGGCCGGCCTGAAGCTGGCTAATATCCACCAGCTCATCAAGCTGATAGACCATCTTCT
>DASWTQ010000537.1:0-1892 GCA_036402055.1 Herpetosiphonaceae bacterium | reverse complement strand
ACTGGGCGCGCTGCCAGTGGGTGAAGTCGGTGTACTGGATCGGTAAGGGCGGGAGCGGCGACGGCGTGTGCGTCGGAAAGGCGCCATAGAGCGCGCCCAGCTCGCGCAAGAAGATCGCCAGCGACCACTCGTCGCAGATGGAATGATGCAAGGTGAGGGCGAACAGGTGGCGGTCGGGCGCCAGGCGGAGCAGGAGACCGCGCAGCAGGGGCGCGGTGGCGAGATCGAAGGGCTGGGTGGCGCTGGCATGGAGCAGGTCGTGGGCGGCGCGGTCGCGGTCGGATGGCGGCAGGGCGTGCAGATCGTGGACGGTCAGCGGCAACGTGAGTGTGGGCGCGACGTGCTGCTGCGGCTCGGTGCCATTGAGCGGAAAGCTCGTGCGCAGCGCGGCATGGCGGGCCACCAGCGCGTTCAGGCTCGCCACCAGCGCCGTCTCATCCAGCGCGCCTTCCAGCATGAAAGCCAATGGAATGTTATACGCGGCGCTATCAGGCTGAAGCTGGTGCAGAAACCACAGGCGCTGCTGCGTAAACGAGAGCGGTGCTATTTCCTGGTTCGGATTGCGTGGAATCGATGTATCTGGCGCGCTATCCGCCACTTCTCCGCGCATCCGCTTTTCAAGAAGCTCTCGTTTCGCGGTCGAGAGTTGCGAAAGCCGTGCCGAGAGGTCTCCCGTGTTAGCCATATGTAGCCTCTTAAGATTCTTATGGATACGGATCTCGACGAAGCAGATCGCCTGCTTTACCGAGCTTTGATAGTGCCAAACGTGGGCTTCCAATCACTTGACCTGAATAAACGTAGCTTGTGCCGAGTATGTAAAGGTGAATTCAGGTTTATTCCCTAAGAGACAAGTCTTTCCCTGATCCAGCTTCAGGTAAATCGAATGGGTATGCGTCTGCGGAGTTTAGGTCTCGGGTAGGGACTCGATCTCTGCCAGGAGGGCTTCGGTTACGACTTCGGCAAAGGCTGCCACGGTGCGGGCTTCAAACAAGCTGCGGATCGGCAGCTCCACCTGAAAGATCTGCCGAACCCGCGCCATCACCTGACCGGCGAGGAGTGAATGTCCGCCGAGCTTAAAGAAATCATCGTAGACTCCGATCCGCTCAAGCTTGAGCACGGCCGTCCAGATTTCTACTGTGATTTCCTCGACAGGTGTGCGCGGCGCGACATAGGCTGACAGATCCTCGCTCGACAAATCAGGAGCAGGCAGTGCCCGTCGATCGATCTTTCCGTTCGCGGTAAGCGGCAGCGAATCCAGGAGCACAACCGTCGACGGCAGCATATAGTCCGGGAGCTTCGTTTGTAAAAAGCTCCGCACCTGCGCGGCGATCGTCGTTGCATCTGCTGGCACTCCATCTGCCGGGACAACATATGCAACCAGCCGCTTGTCCTGCGGATCGTCGGCGCGAACCACGACCGCGCTTGTGTGGACGGCAGGATGCTGGTTGATCAACGCCTCGATCTCGCCCAGCTCGATGCGGAATCCGCGCAGCTTGACCTGCTGATCGACACGGCCCAGAATCGTGATCTGCCTGTCGACGCGGTAGTAGCCGCGATCGCCGGTTCTGTACAGGCGCTCGCCGGAGCGGGTGCCCTCTGGGCGATTGAACGGGTGCGGAATAAACTGCGCTGCCGTCAGCTGAGGATGGTTGAGATAGCCGCGCGCCACCCCATCGCCGCCGATATACACCTCGCCCGGTATGCCCACCGGCAGCAGCTGAAGGTGGGAGTCGAGCATATAGATCTGCGTGTTGTCGATCGGCTGACCGACGGATACCGGCACGGCTCCGCCGTCGACCTGCCCGATCGCCGACCAGATCGCCGTTTCGGTAGGGCCGTAGAGATTCCAGAGCACTGCTCCACGGCTCTGGAGCTGAGCCGCCAGATCGGGA
>DASWTQ010000536.1:0-5632 GCA_036402055.1 Herpetosiphonaceae bacterium | reverse complement strand
CGCGCCAACAACCGGCAGGGCGACGATCGGGCATCCCTGGGCTGGGGCTTTGCCTGGCCGCGCAACGATCGCATCCTGTACAACCGCGCCTCCGCCGATCCGCAGGGCAACCCGTGGAGCGAGCGCAAGAAGTGGATCTGGTGGGACGCCGGCGAGGGCCGCTGGACCGGCTACGATGTGCCGGATTTTCCCGCGACCAAGCCGCCCGACTACCAGCCGCCACCCGACGCAAAGGGCCTGGCCGCGCATCCCGGCGACGCGCCCTTCGTGCGCCTGGCCGATGGTCGCGGCGCGCTCTTCGCGGCATCATCGCTCAAAGACGGCCCGCTGCCCACGCACTACGAGCCGCGCGAGACGCCGATCGACAACGCGCTCTATCCCGATCGCACCTGGAATCCGGTCGCGCCGCAGTTCGTGCGCCCTGATAATCGCTACCACGCGCTGGGCGATCCGCGCTTCCCGTATGTGATCACGACCTACCGCCTGACCGAGCATCACACGGCGGGCGGGATGAGCCGCTGGGTGCCCTGGCTGGCCGAGCTTCAGCCCGAGGGCTTCGCCGAGATCAGCCCTGAGCTGGCGGCAGAGCTGGGCGTCGACAACCGCGACTGGATCACGATCTCCACGCTGCGCGGTGAGATCGAGACGCGCGCGCTGGTGACGGAGCGCATCCCGCCGCTGCGCATCGACGGCAAGATCGTGCATCAGATTGGGCTGCCCTGGCACTTTGGCTTTGGTGGCCTGGCGCGCGGCGGCATCGGCAACGACCTTACGGCGCTGATCGAAGATCCCAACTCGCTGATCCACGAGGCCAAGGCGTTTACGTGTAACGTGAGGAGAAGTGAGAACAAAGGAACAAAGGAACAAAAGAACAAATAAAGAACAAAAAACGCGAACCTCTCCCCTTTGTTCCCTTGTTCGCTTGTTCTTTTGTTCTTAAAGGATTTGCATGAGCGTACCGATTTCATTGATCGATAAAGAGCTTGCCGCCGGCCACGGCGCGCGACCTGGAGCTCTGGGCTTTCTCACCGATACCACGCTGTGCATCGGCTGCAAAGCCTGCGAGGTCGCCTGCAAGCAGTGGAACCAGCTGCCGATGGACAACTTCGGCTTCACGGGCCGCAGCTACGATAACACCGGCGATCTCGGCGCGACAACCTGGCGTCACGTCGCGTTCGTGGAGCGGCTCGGCGACGAACGACCAGCCGAGATGCCGCCGTTTCAAAGCGGCTGGCTGATGATGAGCGATGTGTGCAAGCACTGCGTCAACGCGGGCTGTATGGAGGCGTGTCCCACAGGCGCGATCATTCGCACCGAGATCGATACAGTCGTCGTGCAGCAAGACATCTGCAACGGCTGCGGCTACTGCGTGCCGTCGTGTCCCTACGGCGTGATCGAGCTGAGCCCGAGCGACTTTAAAGCGCACAAATGCACGCTCTGCTACGATCGCTCCAAGGACGGCCTTGAGCCCGCCTGCTCGAAGTCTTGCCCCACGGACTCGATCCAGTTCGGCCCGGTCGAGCAGCTGCTGGAGCGTGCCCGGCAGCGGGTGGCGGATCTGCACCGGCGCGGCGTGTCCAGCGCCTACATCTACGGCGACCGCGAGATCGGCGGGACGGGCGGCATGGATGGTCTCAACGCCTTCTTCATTCTCACGGACGAGCCGGAGGTGTATAACCTGCCCGCCTATCCCGAGCTACCGCAGCGCAAGACGGGTCCCGCATTTCTATCGACGCTCGGCGCGGCGGTGGCGCTTGGCCTGGCGGCGGTGGTGACGCTGAGAGGACGGTAACGAACAAAAGATCGAAGGAACAAAAGAACAAAAATCACTTACGGAGCCCTTTTGTTCCCTTGTTCGCTTGTTCCTTTGTTCCTTTTCCAAGGAGACCGCATGTCAGATTCGTACCAGCGGCGCTGGGAGCCGAAGCGTGGCGGACGCTCTGTAGCCGACGAGACGCGCAACAGCTACTACAACGTGCCGGTGATCCATAAGCCACACTGGAAATGGCTGATCATCTTCTACTTTTTCCTGGGCGGCATCTCCAGCGCCAGCTACGTGATCGCGACGATCGCCGAGATCTGGGGCGGGCGCGACGGCAGGCAGATCACCCGCGTGGGGCGCTATCTCTCGCTGGCGGCGCTGATCCCCAGCCCGATCTTGCTGATCCTCGATCTGGGCCGTCCCGAGCGTTTTCACCACATGCTGCGGATCGTTAAGCTGCGCTCGCCGATGTCGCTTGGCACGTGGGGCCTGACGATCTTCGGCATGTTCTGCGCGCTGTCGGCGCTGATTCAAGCCGCGCAGGACGGCCTGCTGAGCCGCATCACGCTGATCAACCGTCTGCTGCTGGCGCTGCCCCGCAAAACAATCAACGTGATCGGCGGAGTGTTCGGCTTTTTCGTGGGCGGCTACACTGGCGTGCTGCTGGGCGTTACCGCCGTGCCGCTCTGGGCCAGGAACGCGCTGCTGCTGGGGCCGCTCTTTCTCTCGTCGGCGATGTCGAGCGCCTGTGCCGCGATCACGCTGCTACTCTCGCTGGCGCGCAAACCGCAGCACAGCACGATTCTCCGGCTTGAGCGCCTGGACACGCTGACGCTGCTGGCTGAGCTGGGGCTGATTCTCTCGGCGCGGGCGAACGCCGGACAGGTCATCGCGCGACCGATCCGCGAAGGACGGCTGGGGCGTGTCTTTCGCTGGGGCGTGCTCGGCGGCGGCATCCTCGCGCCGCTGGCGATCCAGATCCGCAGCATCGTCAGCCGCAGGCCGCCGTCACGGGGACTGACGATCCTGGCGTCGCTGCTGACGCTGACGGGCGGCTTTCTCCTGCGCTACGTGATGGTCATGGCCGGCCGCGCCTCCGCCGACGATCCGCAGGCCACCTTTGAGTATGCGCGCAACGACAGGCGGCAGATCCCCACGACGCCAAATCGCGGCCAGGAGCGCTGAGATCGAGCAGCACGGGATCGCGAAGTCGAGCGGCACATGGAGCGATCAGGCCAGATCTGCCGCCCGACGACTGAGCACCACGCGCTCCAGCGAGACCGTCAGCACATCGGCGAGCGGAATGACGCGCCGCGCCAGCAGCCCCCACCACTTGCCGATCACCAGCTCGCCCGCGCCGAGCGGCCTGGCATCTGCTGTGGTTGCGTAGCCCGCGCCCGCCGATTGGTTGCGCGACGCAGGATTGCCGAGCGGCTGGGTGGGCATGGGACCGAGCAGTTCGCCGCTCACGCTGCTGCTCTGGAGCGCGTCGGGGAGAATGCGCTGCTGAGCTGTTGAAGCTCCACGCCGGATCTTGAGCACGGTTCCGAGATACACCTGATCGAAGCTGTACACATCCATCCAGACGCGAATATCGCGATCATCAAAGCTCATGCGGCTCTCCTCAGCACAACACGCGGCACAACCCATCGAGCGGGTTGCTGTAAGCATAGCCTATGCCACGTGCTTAAGCGAGGAGGTAACATTCGCTGTGATCGCGCAGGCTCACCCGCCGCGAGAAGCAGGTGAGCCATGTAGCCCGAGCATAGCCGAGATCAAGCGCGATAGATGCAGCGGCTGGTTCGGCTCAGGCGCCGACCTCACGCTCCCGAAGCTGCACGAGACCTACCTGCTTGTAAAGCTCAAGAAAATCAAAGCTATTCCAGGCCTCGACAATCTTGCCGTTCTTGATCCGCGCCATGGTCATGCCGGTATATTCGATGGGCTTGCCGGTCGCCTTCGTCCCCAGGCTATCCCCGGTATGCCGCGCCCTGACTGTGCAATAGATCGCCACCAGGTCGCCTTCCGCAACCGTTTCGTGGATCGTCACCTTGATGTCGGATAGGGACTCGCGAAAGGCGTGATACATGCGCTTGAAGTCGTCGGGCGTTTGCAGCGCTCTGCCGTGCTCGTCGGCGTTGCCGTGCGCCGGCGTCTGGGGATCGAGCAGCTCGTCGATCACCTCAGTCCGGCCTTTGGTCCAGACCTCATCAAACCAGCGGTGGACGAGCGCCTTGTTGGCTTCTGACATGGGAGCCTCCTTGTTCTCACCCGTGGGGGACACCGATTCCGATGCAGGTTAAGCAGCACACAGTGTGCCAGCCAGATATATCTGTGTTATCGCGCAATTAGGGAAAGCTGTCAAGTGTACGAGTGAAAGATCAGCCCACCCTGAGCACCCGCCGCAACTTCTCATCGTGAGACACGTTCAATCGCTGCATTGATCTTGCCAGACTACGTATACTACTATCAGCATAAAGCTCATCGGTGATGCCATACATAGCCGGCACGCAGAAGAATCAGGAGTAGTGTATGGATGTTGAGGTGTTCACACGGCAGGTTCAGGAGGCCGAGGGGCGCTTACAAGGGCTGCTCCAACAGACTCAGGCCCCGCCGCCCGATGCGCAGCCGGTCTTAGAAACGACGTTCGCCGAGCTAAGCACCGCCTTCGAAGAGCTGAACGTCGCCGTCGAGGAGCTGAACGCCCAGCAACAGGAGCTGCTCACCAGCCAGCAGATGATCGAGAGCGAGCGCCAGCGCTATCGGGATCTCTTTGAGTTTGCCCCAGACAGCTACCTCGTCACCGATGAGCGCGGCGTGATCCAGGAGGCCAATCGCGCCGCCGCGACGCTGCTCAACATCGAGCAACAGTTTCTGCGTGGATTACCGCTGAGCGTCTTTCTGCCCAAGCATGAGTCGGCGCGGCTGTTTCAGCAGCTCCACGACCTGCACCGCACCTTGCCGGGCACCATCGAGGAGTGGGAGATGCAGATCCAGCCGCGCAATGCGCCGCCGCGCGATGCCTGGCTGCAGGTCGCGCCGATCACGAACCATGCAGGGCGCGTAGTGGGTATGCGCTGGCTCCTGCGCGATCAAACAGCGCTCAAGCTCAGCCTCGCGCAGCAGCAGAACAGCGCGATCCTTGAAAGTATCAGCGATGCCTTTTATGCCGTGGATCACGAGTGGCGCTTCACCTACATCAACCGCAAGGCCGAGCAGATGCTGGGCCAGTCGCGGGAGCAGCTGCTCGGCAAAAACATCTGGGAGATATTTCCGGCGGCGATGATGAGCGACGCCTACACGTACCATCAGCGGGCGATGACCGAGCGCCAGGTCGTCGAGTTCGAAATGCTGTCGCCGGTGCTGCACTCCTGGATCGAAGGCCGAATCTATCCCAGCGCGCAGGGGCTCTCGGTCTACTTCCACGATATTTCCGAGCGCAAACGTGCCGAGGCCGGACTCCAGCTCCTGGCGCAGGCCAGCGATCTGCTCTCGTCTTCGCTCGACTACGAGACGACGCTGGCGCAGGTGGCGCAGATGGCCGTCCCTGTGCTGGCCGATGTGTGCGTGGTCAGTATCGAGGAAGAAAACCGTGAGCGCCGGATCGAGATCGCGATCACCGAATCGATCCCGCCTGAGCATATGGAGCTGGTCGAGCGGCTGACCGACGACGGCTGGAGCCGTCTGATGGCGCGGGCGGTTCGGCGCGAAGAGCCCAATCTGATTCCCGATCTGCCGCGTGTCTTCCGCGAGATGAGCGAGCCCGATCCTGAACATCGTCGGATTGCAGAAACCCTGAATCTCCAATCGCTGATGATCATCCCGCTGCTGGTACGTGAGCACACAGTAGGGGGGGGGGGGGGGGGGGGG
>DASWTQ010000535.1:0-3520 GCA_036402055.1 Herpetosiphonaceae bacterium | reverse complement strand
TCGCCGGCGCTACCTGCCGCCTGTACAAGCTGGCGGAAAGCCGAGGGCGTCTGGTTGAGCACCGTCACGCGCTCCCGGCGCAGCAGCTCGGCGAACGCATCGGGAGAGCGACTGATCCAGTAGGGAACGACGACCAGCCGCCCGCCATAGAGCAGCGCGCCCCAGATCTCCCAGACCGAGAAGTCGAACGCCGTAGAGTGGAACAGCGTCCACACATCGCGCGCATCAAAGTGAAACCAGTCGTCGGTGGCCGCAAACAAACGACCGGCATTCGCATGAGTGACCTGCACACCTTTGGGCGTGCCAGTCGAGCCGGAGGTATAGATCACATAGGCGAGATGATCGGGCGTCACAGCGCTGGCCGGCGGCGTATCGGGCAGCCGCGCGATCGCCGGCCACTCCGCGTCCAGGCAGACGATCCGCGCCGCAGACTCCGGC
The DNA here is from genome assembly GCA_036402055.1 of Herpetosiphonaceae bacterium. Lineage (GTDB taxonomy): Bacteria > Chloroflexota > Chloroflexia > Chloroflexales > Kallotenuaceae > LB3-1. Next base: position 3,082 of record DASWTQ010000535.1, on the reverse strand, counting down.
AGCTCGGCGGCGATGCGCTGCTGCGTGAGCAGCACCGGCGCCTGCGCATCGGCGAGAATCAAGGCCTGGCGCTGCGCAGGATAGGCCGGATCGATCGGCACATACGCGCCGCCCGCCTTGAGAATGCCCAGCAGCCCGACGATAACATCCAATGACGGCTCGATACAAATACCGACATGCACCTCGGGACCAACGCCCAGCGACCGGAGATACTGCGCCACCTGGTTGGCGCGTCGATCCAGCTCCTGATAGCTCAGGGCCATGTCTTCATACGTGACCGCGACGGCATGAGGAGTGCGCGCCGCCTGAGCCGCGAACACTGTATGGAGGCAGGCAGCCTGGGGATACACCGCCGGGCGCTCATTCGCCAGCCGCAGCAGCTGCTCGCGCTCGACCTCAGCCAGAAGCGGCAGCGCTGCCACGCGCAGATCGGGCTCAGCGATGATGCCGGAGAGCAGCGTCTGGAAGTGCCCAACCATCCGCTCGATCGTCGCGGCCTCGAATAGCTCGGTGCTGTACTCCACCCATCCCGCCAGCCCGTCGGCGCTCTGCTCCAGGGAAAGCGTGAGATCAAATTTGGTTGTCGTTCTGGTGATCTGCAAGGGGCGCATCTTCAGGCCCGGCAGATCCAGCGCCGGCATTGGCCGATTCTGGAGCGCAAACATCACCTGAAAGAGCGGGTGCCGATCCAGCTCACGCGCGGGCTGCAATTCTTCCACAACCTGCTCAAACGGCACGTCTTGATGGGCATCGGCGCCCAGCGCGGTCTCGCGGACCCGCCGCAGCACTTCGCGAAATGACGGATTCCCCGAAAGATCGGTCCTTAGCACCAGGGTGTTGACGAAGAATCCGATCAGCCCTTCCAGCTCCCGGCGGGTGCGGCCGGCCACCGGCGTACCCACGGCGATGTCGTCCTGGCTGCTGTAGCGGGCAAGCAACACCTGAAAGGCGGCCAGCAGCGTCATGAAGAGCGTCACGCCCTCGTGCCGGCTCAGCGCCGCCAGCTCAGCGCTCAGGGCCTTGGGCAGCGCAAAAGGATGCACCGCTCCCTGGAAGCTGAAGGCTGCGGGTCGTGGGTGGTCGGTCGGCAGCTGAAGCGTCGAAAGATCGGCCAGCTGCTGCTTCCAGTAAGCCAGCTGCGCTTCGAGCACCGCGCCGGAGAGCCGCTGGCGCTGCCAGATAGCGTAGTCGGCGTACTGTATCGGCAACGCGGCGCCGGATGTTCCATTCTTCCCGGCGGCGAAGGACGTGTACAGAGCCACCAGCTCCTGCATGAACACCCCGTGCGACCAGTCATCGAACACGATGTGGTGCATGCTGAGCAGCAGCACGTGGGTGCCTGGATCTTGCCGTAGCAGCCGGGTGCGGATCAGCGGACCACGCGCCAGGTCAAAGGGCTGGCGCGATTCTTCGTTGGCCAGCCGCAGCACCGCCGCATCTCGCTCATGCTCTGGCAGCTCCTGGAGATCGATCAGCGGCAGCGGCAGTACCTGCTGCGACGCAATCACCTGTATCGGCTGTCCCTCAGGTGTCGTCGCGAAGGTGGTACGCAATACCTCGTGACGCTCCACGATGGCGTTCAGGCTCTGCTCAAGCGCCGCCACGTCGAGAGGCCCGTGGAGGCGTAGCGCGTTGAACGTATTATAGGTTGAGCTGTCAGGCTCCAGCTGATCGAGGAACCACAGCCGCTGTTGAGCAAACGAGGGCGGAATATCGGCTGATCTCGGCTGGCGCGGAATCCCCGACTCTTTAGCGGAGTCGGCCAGCTCACCGCGTAACCGCTTTTCTAAGATGGCGCGCTTTGCAAGTGAAAGTTTCGCCCTTCGCAGCTCAATATCATCTTCATGGGACATTTACGGCTTCTCCTCAAGGCTGTGCTTCGGGGTCTTCAAGCCTGAATCAGGCGATCCAGCTCTTCATCAGGCAGTGCTTCCAGCTCATCCAGAATCAAGTTTTCGATCGTTACTGCTATCTTTGCAATCGTGGGCGTTTCCAGGAAACTACGCAGCGTTAGCTCCACCTGAAAAAGATCGCGCACCCGTGAAATAACTTGCGTGGCGAGCAGTGAGTGGCCACCCATATCAAAAAAGTTGTCGTGGATGCCGACGCGCTCCAGCCGCAGCACGCCCGCCCAGCTCTCGGCCAGCAGCTCCTCTACCGGCGTACGCGGCGCGAGGAAGGTATCCTCCGGCGTCGACGTGATCTCCGGCGCAGGGAGCGCCCGTCGATCGACCTTGCCATGCGCCGTCAGCGGCAGCGCTTCCAGAATCACGATCGTCGACGGCACCATGTAGGCAGGAAGATGGGCAGCGAGGAAGGCACGCAGCTCGCGGATGAGGCCCTCACCCCCTGGCACTGCCGTGCCGTCCCCCTTCCCCGAACCTCGGCGGGCTTCTGCCTCGGTTGCGGCAGGCGAGGGGAGATCTGCGGTACTTTGTTCTCTGTTCTCTGTTCTCTGTTCTATTCCTGGTTTCAGGTTCTTGGTTCTTGGTTCTTGGTTCTCTCCCACGACGTACGCCACGAGCCGCTGATCGCCCGGCGTGTCCTCGCGCACCACGACCGCCGCCTCGCGCACGGCCGCGTGCTGCTCAAGCACCGCCTCGATCTCACCCAGCTCAATCCGATAGCCGCGCAGCTTCACCTGATCGTCGCGCCGCCCCAAAAACTCCAGATTGCCGTCCGCGTGGTAGCGCGCCCAGTCGCCGCTGCGGTAGAGCCGCGCGCCCGGCATTTCGGCAAACGGGCTGGGGGTGAAGCGCTCGGCGGTCAGATCGGGACGGTTGAGGTAGCCGCGAGCCAGGCCCACTCCTGCGATGTAGATCTCACCTGGCACGCCGACCGGCACCGGCTTTAGATACTGATCGAGCAGGTAGATCTGCGTATTGGCGATCGGGTACCCGATCGCTAGATGCTGGTCGCCGGTATATGGTTCGGCGATCGAGGCGCAAACCGTGGCCTCGGTCGGGCCGTAGGCGTTGACGAAGCGCCGCCCGCCGGACCAGCGCTCGGCCAGCGCGGGAGAGCAGGACTCTCCGGCGACGACCAGCGTCCGCAGTGCCGGTACAGCCTCGTCGGGCAGCAC
>DASWTQ010000534.1:0-2331 GCA_036402055.1 Herpetosiphonaceae bacterium | reverse complement strand
ACGAGACGCTGCGCACAACCTTTGCCTCAGTCGAGGGCGTGCCCGTGCCGGTGATCGCCGAGCGCGGCTCGGTCTTCGTCAAAACCATCGACCTGCGCGACTATCCCGCCGACGAGCGTGACTCGGCAGCGCTCCAGATGGCGATCGAGGAGTCGCACCGGCCTTTCGATCTGTCGCACGGTCCGCTGGTGCGCGCGATGCTGCTCCAGCTCGACGAGGCCGAGTACATGTTGCTGCTGAACATGCATCACATCGTCTCGGATGGCTGGTCGCACGGCGTGTTTGTGCGCGAGCTGGCGGCGCTCTACGAGGCGTTCGTCACCAATCAGGACGATCCGCCGTCCAAGCTGCCGCCGCTGCCGATTCAGTACACCGATTTCGCAGTCTGGCAGCAGCAGCGGCTTTCCGGCGCGGTGCTGGCCGAGCAGGTCAACTACTGGAAACAGCAGCTTGCCAGCATCGTCACGCTGGATCTGCCCACGGATCGGCCACGGCCCGCGCTGCAAACGCACAACGGCGCGGTCGAGTGGGTGACGGTGCCGAAGGCGCTGACTGATCGGCTGAATGAGCTGAGCCAGCAGGAGAACGCCACGCTGTTTATGACACTGCTGGCGGCATACAATGTTGTGCTCGCCAAGTACAGCGGCCAGCTCGACGTTCCGGTCGGCACCTTTATCTCGAATCGCAACCGCGCCGAGATCGAAGGGCTGATCGGGTTTTTCGTCAACACGCTGGTGCTACGCGCCGACCTGAGCGGCAACCCGACGCTGCGTGAGATCGTGCAGCGGGTGCGTAAAGTAGCCCTGGATGCCTACGCGCATCAAGATCTGCCCTTCGAGAAGCTGCTCGACGAGCTGAATCCGGTGCGCGATACCAGCCGCTCGCCGTTCTTCCAGACGATGCTGGTGCTGCAAAATGCCTCCACGGGCACGCTTGAACTGCCCGGCCTCCTGCTGCGGCGCGTCGACGTGGACAGCGGCACCGCGCGCTTCGATCTGATGCTGGTGCTGCACGAGACCGAGCGCGGCCTGGAGGGTGCGGCCGAGTTCAACACGGATCTCTTCGAGGCCCGCACGATCAATCGGATGGTCGAGCATCTCCAGATTGTGCTGGAAACCCTGGTGCGCGATCCCGACCGCCGGCTGTTGGATCTGTCGCTGCTGACAACCACGGAACAGCACCAGCTCTTTGATGTGTGGAACGCTACCCAGCGGCCGTTCTCGCAGGCGACGATCCACGCGCTCTTTGAGGAGCAAGCCGCGCGCACGCCCGACAAGATCGCGGTGAGCGCCGAGGGTCAGATGCTGAGCTATCGCGAGCTGAACGAGCTCGCCAATCAGCTGGCGCACACGCTGCGCAGCCTGGATGTCGGACCGGGCATGCTGATCGGCGCGTGTCTGGATCGCACACCGGAGCTGCTGGTGGGCGTGCTGGGCATTCTCAAGTCGGGCGCTGCCTACCTGCCGCTCGATCCCGACTATCCGCCGTCGCGGCTGGCGTTTATGCTGGAAGACGCGCAGATCGCGCTGCTGGTCGGCCACCAGGCGCTGATCGATCAGCTGCCGGCCAACAGCGCCCGCACGCTGTGTCTGGACGGCGACGCTCTGCTGATCAATGGGGCAGCGGTGGAAAATCCACGCCCCGTCACCGCCGCCGAGGATCTGGCGTATGTGCTCTACACCTCGGGCTCGACCGGACAGCCCAAGGGCGCGCAGATTCCACATCGGGCCGTGATCAACTTCCTGGAATCGATGCGCGAGCAGCCCGGCCTGACCGCCGACGATATTTTGCTGGCGGTGACGAGTCTCTCGTTCGATATTGCCGGGCTAGAGCTGTATCTGCCGCTGCTGACCGGCGCGCAGGTGGCGCTGGTGAGTCGCAACGTGGCAAGCGACGGCGAGCAGCTGCGCGATCAGCTGGCGGCGACCGGCGCGACCGTGATGCAGGCGACGCCCTCGACGTGGCGCCTGCTGCTCCACGCCGGCTGGAAGGGCAGCCCGACGCTTAAGGTGCTCTGTGGCGGCGAGGCGCTGCCGCTCGATCTGGCCCGCCCGCTGATCGCCGGAAATGCCGAGCTGTGGAATCTCTACGGTCCCACCGAGACCACGATCTGGTCGGCGGTCTCGCAGGTCGATCTCGACGAAGATCTGATCACGATCGGCCATCCAATCGCAAACACACAGATCTATCTGCTCGATCCGAAGCTTCAGCCGGTGCCGATCGGCGTGGCGGGCGAGCTGCACATCGGCGGCGATGGCCTGAGCTGGGGCTATCTCAAGCGGCCGGCGCTGACCGCCGACAAGTTCATCCCCGATCCCTTCAGCAAACAAC
>DASWTQ010000533.1:0-3548 GCA_036402055.1 Herpetosiphonaceae bacterium | reverse complement strand
CTGGCAGCAGCTCGACGTTCGCGATCGTGAGGCGGTTGACGCTTGTGTCGCCGCGATCCGGCCTGATGCGATCATCCATGCCGCGATCGCCGAGCCAACCGAGTGGGCGACCAACGCCGACGGCACGGCGCATGTCGCGCTAGCAACTCGCGAGCACGGCATACGGCTGGTGCATGTTTCCAGCGATGCGATCTTTAGCGGCGCGCCCGAGCCCTACGACGAGAGCGCCGCGCCTGATCCGATCACGCCCTACGGCGCGTCCAAAGCTGCTGCCGAGACAGCCGTCAGCGCGATTCTACCCACGGCGGCGATCGTGCGCACGTCGCTGATCATCGGTGCTGAGCCGTACAAACATGTGCGCATGGTGCTGGATATGCTGACCGGCCTGCGCTCCGACGCGCTCTTCAGCGATGAGATTCGCTGCCCCGTGGCGGTGGGCGATCTGGCGGCGGCGCTGCTGGAGCTGGCCCACAACGACTACGCGGGCGTGCTCAATGTCGCGGGCGCCGATGCGCTGAGCCGCTACGAGCTTGGCTTGCTTATTGCTCGGCGCTGGGAGTACGATCCGGCGCGACTAAAAGCCATCACCACCGTCGAAAGCGGGCTGCGACGGCCGACCAACGTGCGTCTGGATATTCGACGCGCGCAACGATTGCTCCAAACCAAGCTGCGGGGAGCGACGAGCTTTATCGCCAGCCTGGAGATCGAAAAGAGTTAACATTTAGGAAGCGAACATGAGTCGTTTTGACGAGCTGCGGATTTTTAGCGGTACGGGCCATCCAGGGCTGGCTGAGGCGATCTGCTCGTATATCGGCGTGCAGACCGCAGGCATTCACGTTGAAAAGTTTCCCAACGATAACATTTTTGTAAAGCTTTCCGAGAGCGTGCGCGAGCAGGATGTGTTCCTCGTGCAGTCGCTGCACACGCCGCTCAGCGATCGGATCATGGAGCTGCTGCTGACGATCGACGCATGCAAACGCGACTCGGCCGGCCGAATCACGGCGGTGCTGCCCTACTACGCCTACAGCCGCACCGACAAGCGCGATCAGCCGCGTGTGCCGATCAGCGCGCGTCTGCTGGCCGACATGATCGAGGTGGCCGGCGCAAACCGTGTGCTGACGCTCGATCTGCACGCCGGCCAGATCCAGGGCTTTTTCCGTATTCCGTTCGACGAGATGAGCGCGATGCATCTGCTGCTTCAGCGTGTACGTGAGCTGGATCTGGAGAACGCCACGGTGGTCGCGCCGAGCCTGGGCTTTGCCAAGCGCGCCCGCAACTTCGCCGAACTGCTGGGCATGCCGCTGGCGCTGGTCGAGCGCCGCCACGATCTCAAGGAGACCGAGGTCAGGCATCTTAATCTGCTGGGCGATGTCGCCGGCCGCTCGTGTATTATCGTCGACGACGAGGTAGCGACTGGCAAGACGATGCTGCGGGTGGCCGAGCTGCTCAAGGAAAAAGGCGCGGAGCGGCTGATCGGCGCGACGATTCATCCGCTGCTGTGCGACGGCGCGGTCGATCGCTTCAAGCAGGGCTCGATCGAGATGCTGATCACCACCGACTCGATCCCGCATCCCGAGGAGACGTGGAGCGGCCTGAAAGTTTCGTCTGTCGCGCCGCTGCTGGGCGAGACGATCCTGCGTATCCACAAAGGCATCTCGGTGGGCGCGATGTTCGCGGATGGTCACGCGCAGCTTGGCCGCTGGTAAGCGCGACATTCGGGCAAGCTGGCTGGGTGGCGCGTCGATCGACGCGCCATCGACGTTTATGTAGGTAGCGATCAGGTTGAAGGAATGATGGATGAAGTGGCCGCGTTTCCGCTCCGGCAAATCAGCTGACAGGCCAAGCAGGCTGCCGCCGCCCGCGCTGCTCGACCGGCTGTATCCGCGCGTGCTGGGCTTTGCCTATCAGGTGCTGGGCGATGCCGAGCTGGCAGCGCAGGCGGCCGAGACGATCTTTGTGCGGCGCGATCCGCCCCAAAATGAAGTGGCGGTCTGGACGGCAGCCGTAGCCACGATGCGCAGCTACATCGCGCGCGGCTTTGTGGTCCGGCCGCTGGTGCCGCAGACCCAGAGCTGGCAGACCGATCTGCTGAGGCGGCTGGCGCAGCTAGAGCCGATGGAGCGCGCGCTGCTGCTTTTGCGGTATCATGAGGATCTTGAGCTGGCAGATCTGGCGCAGGTGCTGGGGATTTCCGAAGATGAGCTGCGCAGGCAGGTGGCGCTGGCACGTGGAAAGCTGCTGGATCTTGCGAATATGTGATGGTTAGTTGTACCGATATTGAGCCGCTGCTCTCCGACTACGCCGACGGCATTGCCGATGAGCGCGCCCGGCGGATCGTCGAGCGCCATGTGCAGCTGTGCTCTCGCTGCCGTCAGCGCGTGCAGGCGGCGCATCAGGTCGCGCAGCAGCTACGACGCTTGCCGCTGCTGCCGGCCGGTGTGTCGAGCCGGGCGGCGCGGTTTAAGCGGCGGATGGAGGCCCGGGCCATGCGCGATCCACGGCGGCTTGAGCACTACCCGTTCTTTGTCTCGGCGCTGCTGGCCTCGCTGCTGATCCTGATCATGCTGCTGGCGCTGTTCTACCTCGGCATTTGAGCGCTAGCGATCGCGGTTGCGCCGCTCCTCAGCCAGCTCTTGCTCGTCTCCCCGCAGCAGCCGCACAATCTCGTCGTCGCGCCGCCGGTTCGCCTGCCGCTCATTCAGCGAGGCCATCCGCCGCTCCAGGTCTTCCTCCTCCTGCGACATGTTGAGCTGCGCCTCCCAGTAGCGACGGATCGCGAGAAACACCACCACCAGCAGCGCCGCCACGACCACAAACACGATATTCAGCATCTCTTGACTCATGGTACCAATCCTTAAAATCGCCATTCCCGGCGATCTCGATCATCTGCTGGAAATGTACCATAAACCCGGCCAGATGCCACGCGCTACGTCTTGCGCTGAATCGCATCCTTGATTCGTAAGATCAATCGCTGCGTCTCCTGAACCATCTCTGCTGCACCTTGACTATATCGCTCAAAGTTGCGCAGTGCTGCCTGAGCGTATAGCAGCGCATCCTCCAAGCGACCAGCATTGTAGAGAGCAAGGGCAATGTTGAAGCGTGTAATGCCTGCATTATAGAAGTTGTTTCCCGCTTCATGATAGCGAATCGCCTCGCGCCAATGTGGCAGACCACGATCAAGATCCCTAACTTCGGCATAAATAGCGCCAAGTGTGTTATGGGACACCGCAAGATCATCAATTGCATCTGAAGGCAACAATTCAAGCGCCTTGAAACAAAATTGGATAGCAGTATTGAGATGATTGAGCAATTGATCAACAGGATGATTAGCAACGCGTGCTTCCACAAAGCGTTGGTATGATATCGCTCCCAATTGATTTTGACATTTCCCGCGTCCTAGATAGTCGCTCTCATCTCGAAGTTCTAGGCAGTGCTTATACCAGTAGTCGGCCTGCGTAAGATCGCGAATAGAGGGGATTTCTAGATAAGCGTGTCCGAGGTTGAAACTGATAACTGCTTCCTCCTGTTTATCGCCAATCCTCTGGCTT
>DASWTQ010000532.1:0-26499 GCA_036402055.1 Herpetosiphonaceae bacterium | reverse complement strand
AGAAGCCAATCGGTGTGCTGCTGCATTACCCGCCGTTCTATCCCGACGGAAAACCGACCGAGTTTGCCAAGATGCTCAGCGCCGGCGGCGCAAACTTCTGTGTCTATGGTCATCTCCATCGTCGCGCCGACTGGAACCTGGCCGTGCAGGGTCTTCGTGACGGCGTGCGATACCATCTGACAAGCTGCGACTTTCTCCAATTCGTGCCTTCGCTCATCGTCGATGAGACCGGGCGCGTCGCCGACCGCAGCTTTGGCGGCTAGATCAGCCATCGCAAGCGCTCGGCCCCGACTTTAAACAGAACATTCGTGTGTACAATGGTAGATAACAATCTGCCGAAATGAAATATTGATAAGGAGTATGCTGTGGCAACCAGTGCTGTACCGAAGCGGCATGAACTTCCCGTTGAATATACCTGGAATCTTGAAAGCTTCTACGCCAACGATCAGGAGTGGGAGGCGGATTTTAAGCGGCTCGAAGGAATGCTGCCCACGCTGGCCCAGCTCGCGGGCACGATCGGACAGGATGCTGAGTCGATGCTGGATGCGTTTCAGCAGCGCGACGAGGCCAGCAAGCTGATCGAGCAGCTGTATGTGTACGCGTATCTACGCCAGTCCGAGAATACCGCCAACTCGAACTACCAGGCGCTGTATGAGCGCGTCTCCAGCCTGTATGTGCGCCTCGGCTCGACGACGGCGTTCTTTGAGCCGGAGATTCTGGCAGTGTCTGACGAGCGCCTGGATGAGTTCCTCGGCTCGATCGCGGAGCTGCGCGTGTATGAGCAGGCTTTGTCCGAGCTGCGACGGCAGCGCGCTCACTTCCGATCCGCTGAGATCGAGGCGCTGCTGGCGGAGAGCGGCGAGATGGCCCGCGCGCCCGAGGTAGCCTTCGAGATGCTCAACAACGCGGATCTTAAGTTCCCGGTGATCAAAGACGAGGACGGCAACGACGTTGAGCTGTCGCAGGGCCGCTACATCGTTTTGATGGAGAGCAAGAACCGCGACGTGCGCAAGGCCGCCTTCGACGCCATGTACGAGACCTACGGCAAGGTGCGCAACACGACCGGCTCGCTGCTGTCCAGCCACATTCGCACACATATTTTCTACGCCAACGCGCGCAGCTACGCCTCGTCGATCGAGGCCGCGCTCGATCCCGACGCGATCCCGCTGACGGTCTACACCAATCTGATCGACACGATCAACGCGAACCTGCATCATCTGCATCGCTACATGCGGCTGCGCAAGCGGCTGCTCAAGCTGGACGAGCTGCACATGTACGATATTTATGTGCCGCTGATCAGCGATGTCGAGGCCAAATACACCTACGATCAGGCGCGCGATATGATGATCGCAGGCATGGCTCCGCTGGGCAAAGATTACGTGTCGGCGATGCGCCACGGCCTTTATGATGGTCGCTGGGTTGATGTGTATGAGAACGAGGGCAAGCGCTCGGGCGCGTTCAGCTATGGCGCGTACACCGGCCAGCCCTTTATCCTCATGAACTACCAGGATAATGTCGAGAGCATGTTCACGCTGGCGCATGAGCTGGGCCACTCGATGCACTCGTTCTACACGCGCAGCAATCAACCCTACACCTACGGCCACTACACGCTCTTCGTCGCGGAGGTAGCTTCCACGCTCAACGAGGCGCTGGTGGTCGAGCATATGCTTCAAACAACCGACGATCGCAATCTTCAGCTGTATCTGATCAACCATCGGATCGAAGATTTCCGCCGCACGATGTTCAGGCAGGTCATGTTTGCCGAGTTCGAGTACGAGATTCATAAGCGCACCGAGGCCGGCGAGGCGATGACGCCGGAGTCTTTCTCCGAGCTGTACTATGAGATGAACAAGCGCTACCACGGGCCGGATGTCGTCTCGGACGAGGCGATCGCGCTTGAGTGGTCGCGCATCCCGCACTTCTACTCGAATTTCTACGTGTACAAGTATGCGACCGGTATCGCGGCCTCGGCGGCGCTGTCGAAGCAGATTCTGACCGAGGGCCAGCCGGCCGTCGATCGCTATCTCAACTTCTTGAAGGGTGGCAGCTCCAAGAACTCGATCGAGCTGCTGCGCGAAGCAGGCGTGGACATGGAGTCGCCCAAGCCGATCCAGCAAGCGTGTGACGTTTTTGGCGAGCTGGTGTCGCGCATGGAAGAGCTGACGGCGGACATCTAGACAGGCCGACGTTTCCCTGGCGAGATGGGTATAATGCTTGCAGCAGCCGCGATTGTGTGGTTGCTGCAAGCAATTCTTTTCTAAGGGCTACGGGAGCGCTATGACAACCTCTATCGGTAGATTTGGTGCATATGGCGGCAGATATGTGCCCGAAACCCTGATGCCGTCGATCCTTGAGCTTGAGCAAGCCTACGCCGAGATCAAGGCCGATCCTGAATTCCTCGCCGAGCTGCACCGGCTTGAGCAAACATACACCGGCCGTCCCACACCGATCACGGTTGCCCGGCGGCTGACCGAGCACTGCGGCGGCGCGCAGATCTATCTCAAGCGCGAAGATCTGGCGCATACCGGCGCGCACAAGATCAACAACGCGCTGGGCCAGGGGCTGCTCGCCAAGCGCATGGGCAAAACCAGGATCATCGCCGAGACGGGCGCGGGGCAGCACGGCGTTGCCACGGCTACGGTCTGCGCCCTGCTAGGGCTTGACTGTGTCGTCTACATGGGCACCGAAGACATGGCGCGACAGCGGCCCAACGTGTTTCGGATGCGGCTGCTCGGCGCTGAGGTGCGCGGCGTGACCAGCGGCTCCTGCACGCTCAAGGACGCAATCAACGAGGCCATGCGTGACTGGGTGACGAATCCCGAATCGTACTATCTGCTGGGCTCGGCGCTTGGCCCGCATCCCTACCCGACGATGGTGCGCGATTTCCAGTCGGTGATCGGGCGTGAGGCGCGGGCGCAGATGCTGGAGATCACCGGGCGGCTGCCGGATGTGGTGGTAGCCTGCGTTGGCGGCGGCTCGAACGCGATCGGCATCTTCCACCCGTTCCTCGACGACGCCGACGTGATGCTGCGCGGCGTGGAGGCCGGTGGCCTCGGGCCGGAGTCCAACAAGCACGCGGCGCGCTTCGCCGGTGGCCGGCCGGGCGTGCTGCAAGGCACGTACTCGTATGTGCTTCAGGACGAGGACGGACAGATCGCGCTGACGCACTCGGTCTCCGCCGGCCTGGATTACGCCTCGATCGGCCCTGAGCACGCCATGCTCCACGACAACGGCCGGGCCAGCTACACCTACGCTACCGACGAGGAGGCGCTGGAAGGCTTCCAGATCTTGTGCCGCACCGAGGGCATTATTCCGGCGCTGGAGTCGGCTCATGCGGTCGCCGAGGCGGTCAAGCTGGCGCCGACGCTGGACGCCGACAAGATTATTCTGATCAACCTGTCAGGTCGTGGCGACAAAGATATTTTCACGGTCGCGGATCAGCTGGGAGTATCGATGTAGCATGGTTGAGGAGAAGGAGGTCAGCGTCAGCCTACCGCGCTCGCCGATGTGGTGGCAAGTAGCGCTGGGCTATGCCGCGCTAGGTGTGATCCTTTGGCTGATGCTTGGCATACGAGCGTTCCTTGAGCGACGCGGCGTTATGGGCCGCGTGGCGCTGCTGCTTGAGGATGGCAATACCGACGTAGCCCAGGCTGGCATAAACTACGCCGGATCGCTGCTCGTGGATATGGGCTTTGCCTTGGGTGCCGCCGCCATTTTTGCGTTTGTCGCCGCCGCGCTCTTTCGCCGCACCTGGAACACCTGGGATTACGCGACGCTTACGATCGGCTTTGCAGGCGTGCTGTCGCTGGTTTTTCTCTGCGCGCGTGGCCGCATTATGGTGCTACTGCCGGTCACGATGCTGCCGCTGCTGGCGCTGCTGTACGTTCCCGGCGTCAAAACCGTTATGAACGTGGGCGAGCGTGAGCGAGAAGCGCCTGAGCCCGAGCGTCCGGCAACATCTTTGAGCCGCGAGGAGATCGAGCGTGAGATCGCCAGAGAGCGCTCGTTGATCGGGCAGCTCTCACAAAATCTTGATGTGTTCGAGGTCGAGCGCGCCATGGATACCGATGTTTTTATGATGCGCTATACGCAGGGCCTGGAAGAAGAAAGCGCCGACAACGCCGAGTGGTTTTCGATCGGGCGGGCGGTGCGACGCAGCCGTGAGCGTGTGGCCGCGCTGGTGGCACAGCTGGAGGCGCTGCCGGATCAACACGCATAAACACCAAAGCATCAGGAATCACAACGTCGGGACCGCGCGGCCCCGACGTTCGTGTTTAAGCCGATCGTACGCTAGGCAGGCTGCGGCACAGCGGCGAGCTGCCCACAGGCGGCAGCGATCGCGACGCCACGCTCGGCCCGCACCGTGCAGGCGATGCCGTGCTCAAGCAGCACGTTCTGAAATGCCTCGATCTGCCGGCGATGTGAGCGCTGGAGCGGCGCGCCGGGAACCGGATTCCACGGGATCAGATTGACATGACAGAGCATTCCCTGGATCAGATCCGCCAGTTGCTCGGCCAGCTCGACCGAGTCGTTTTGGCCCTGAAGCAGCACGTACTCGAAGCTGACGCGGCGGTGCGTCTGGTCGATATACTCCTGAGTCGCGGCCATCAGCTCGTGGATCGGGTATTTGCGATTGACCGGCATCAGCGCTGAGCGCAGCTCGTCGTTGGGCGCGTGCAGCGAGATCGCCAGGTTGAGCGGGATGTTTTCGGTCGCCAGCCGCCGGATGCCGGGAGCCAGGCCCACGGTCGAGACGGTCATGTTGCGCGCGCCGAGGTTGAAGCCCTGCGGATTGTGCAGCTGCTCCACGCTCGCCCACCAGCGATCGTAGTTGGCGAAAGGCTCGCCCATGCCCATGAAAACCAGATTCGTGATGTGATCGTGGCGATGCGCGGCGTTGAAGCCGTTGGCGCGCAGATTGCGCTCAAAGTACAGCACCTGCTCCACGATCTCGCCCGGCGTGATGTTGCGCAGCAGGCCCATGCGTCCGGTCGCGCAGAAGACGCAGCCCATCGCGCAGCCGGCCTGAGTCGAAATACACACGGTCGCACGATCCGGGTACAGCATCAGCACCGACTCGACCACGTTGCCGTCTGGTAGCCGCCACAGGACTTTGCGCGTGTCGCCCTCGTCGGCGGTCTGCTCCTGCACCAGCTGAAGTGCGCCCAGCTTCGTCTCGGCCGCGAGTCGCTCGCGCAGCGCCACCGGCAGATCGGTCATCGCCTCGAACGACGGCGCGAGGTTGCGGTAAAGCTGAATATACAGCTGCTTGGCGCGAAAAGCGGGCTGGCCCCAGCTCTTCATGAGATCCGTGAGCTGCGGCAGCGTCAGGTCGTAAATATTGATCGCTCGCTGTGGTTCGAGCTTGATTGTCGTCATTTCTTTTTGCATCAGTGTGTATTGTACCAAATACTAGACATAACCGCGCTGTAGCTCTGACTCTACCGGCGAGTTAATAGCGATACTGGCGCAGCTTGATGCGGTCCAGCAGAATCGCCACGGCCTCAGGTGATCCTACCACAACTGGCTCCGGCGCGGATCGTCCGCTCAGCATCGTGCGCACGTCCAGCAGCGCTCGCGATCGCAACAGCCGGGCCTCGCCGCCCGCCCGCTCCAGCACCGCCAGGCCGGCCGCAACATCCCACAGCTTCGGCTGCCCGACCAGCGCTCCGGCCGCGGTGCCGCGCGACACATAGCTAACATAGGCCGCCATCGAGCCCAGCGAGCGCACTTTGCCCGGGTAGTCGATCGTGTAGCGGCGATGAATGTTCGAGGGCGTGCAGATCCAGCTCTCGGAGTCGAGCAGATCGTCGCGCATCACTTCGGTGGGCTGGCCGTTGAAGAGCGCTGGCCCATCGACATCGGCCTCGTACCACTCGTCCATGACCGGCATATGGAAGCAGCCCAGGATCGGGCGGCCGTGGCGCAGCAGACCGATCGAAATGCCCCAGATCGGCAGGCCGCTGACAAACGCGCCGGTGCCGTCGATCGGATCGATCGCCCACAGATATTCTGCCTCGACGTTGTGCTGGCCCTGCTCCTCGCCGACGATGCCATGTTCGGGATAGGCGGCCTTGATCCGCTGCCGTAGAAGCTGCTCGATCTCCTCGTCGGCAGCCGTCACGTAGCTGCGATCCGGCTTCCGCCGCGCCTCGACGGTGTTGTAGTAGCCCAGAGCGATCGCTGCGGCCTCACGAGTCCAGGCACGAACCTGCTGCAATTCCATAGACGTCCTTGGTTATGCTATGCTTAGCGTTTATTCGCTCAGCAGTCATTATGCCCCGAAATGGAGCTGGTATGCTTGTCGCTCCCGATATTATACAGGTTGAGATTCCGCTGCCGTTTCCACTCAAAATCGTCAACTGTTATCTGGTACGCGGTCCCGGCGGCTGGGCGCTGATCGATACCGGCATTAATTGGCCACCCGCGCTCGAAGCCTGGCAGCGCGCGCTGGAAGAGTGGTCGATCCGGCCCGGCGATGTGCGCGAAATCTATGTCACGCACTACCACCCCGATCATGTGGGTCTGGCCGGCTGGTGGCAGCGACAGAGCGGCGCGCCGGTGTATATGACGCCGCTTGAGGCGCGCTCGGTGAGCGAGATCTGGACGAATGGCGCGTGGACTGGCCGCGAGCTGGCGCTGCTGTTTCTGGCGCATGGCATGCCCGGAATCCTGGCGCAGGCGGTCGCGGATCGCGCCGAGGGCACGCAGCAGATGACGCAGCCGCTGCCCGAGATTACCGCGCTGGCTCGGCTGGCGATCCCGGAAGACGCCGAGAATATCGCTCCTGACGAGCCGCTCCTGATCGCGGGACGGCCGTTTCAGCCGCTGGTACTGCCGGGCCATGCCGACGAGCATCTCTGCCTGTACGAGCCGGCCACGGGCGTTCTGCTCGCCGCCGATCACGTGCTGCCGCGCATCAGCCCCAACATTAGCGTCCTGCCGCACACGCGCCCCGATCCGCTGGGCTGCTATCTGCGCAGCTTCTCGGTGCTGGAATCGCTGGCGGTCGAGATCGTGCTGCCGGGCCACGGACCCGCGCTGACGAACCTCAGCGAGCGGCTAGAGCAGCTGCGGGCGCATCACGGCGAGCGTTTGGAAGAGGTTATCACGGCGCTGGGCGAAGGATCAACCGCCTACCAGATCGCCACACGGGTTTTTCGCATGGATGAGCTTTCGCCGCATCAGGCGCAGTTTGCAATGGGCGAGACGATCGCGCATCTCGACTATCTGGTGGCCGAGGATCGGGTTGAGTACATAGCCGGCGAGCCGATCACGTATTGCTTGAAGCGCTAGCAGCCCGCAGCTGCGGCGCGAATCAGGCTGTGCTGTCTTCGGCCTCATGCACATAGCGCAGCGCGATCGCCACGCCGAACAGCGTCAATGTGGCGGCGATGATGCAGTTGACCAGCAGCGACGTCGCCTCCAAAACCGGCACGCCGATCTGCGAGGAGATCGCGCGGCTGACCTGGATTGCTGTCACGACCAACGCCATAACCGTCGCACGGCCAACAGTGCTGATGGTTGTCGAAAAGGTCAGCGAGGCGACGATCGCAAATTCGACAAAGATCGCGAAGAGCATGTAGCACGCCAGGTAGCTGATCCAGCTGACGCTCACAAACGGCTGCGCCAGAAACAGCAGCGCGGCGATCGTAAAGGATAGGAGCGTGGCGCGGCGCTTCCCCAGCCGATCTGTTAAAAGCGTCGAGCCCAGCGCTCCGAGCATCTCGCCCATACCGAACACAAACGCTGCGGCTCCAAGGTCGGTCAGCGATGCATTGAAGCGCTCAGTCACCCACGGCACCTGCGCGATATATAGCACTTCCCAGCCGCCCAGCGCGAGAAACAGCAGCGCGAACATGCCCAGCACGCTCGGATTCCTGGCGATCATCAAGAACGATCCGTCTGATCCTCCATTACCGCGCAGATGCGCCGCCTCGACCGGCAGCACCAGGATCGTCGCCAGCATAATCACGGCGACCAGCGCGCTGAGGATCAGAAACGGCTCGACCAGATTCTGCTGACTCTGCACCAGCCAGGCCAGCGCCGGCACAGCCGCGATCCCCGAGAGCGCCCACGACATCTCGATCAGCCCAACGGCGCGCCCGCGCTCCTCGTACGAGGTCAGCACCGTCACATACGCCTGGACAGCCGGCTGATACAGAGAGAAACCGATCCCGCACGCATCATACGCCGCGATCAGCAGGCCAAGTGTGGGACTGGCGGCAATACCCAGCGTGCCGAGCAGTGTCAGCCCCAGACCGCCGAGCATCGTCGCGCGGTAGCCGATGCGATCGCTGAGCCAGCCGCCGATGGGACTGACCAGGCCGAACAAGACCTGGATCGTGACAATCCAGGTTGCCGCCGCGACCGAGACGCTAAAGCGCTCTGAGATAAACGGGACCAGCGGGTAGGCGACTCGAAAGATGGCGTTGAGCACAAAACGACTGGCAACAAGCGCTGCCAGTCGGCCACCAGATAAGCGAGTTGGTGCAGAAATTGTCGTAACCATAGCGCGGCATCATACCATGAGCACGCCAGTCGTCGAATCGTTGCAGCGCCGAATCAGATGAGCGATTGGCCCGGCGCTAGCTCTCTAGCGGAACGACAACGCGCACCGTGGTTCCGGCTCCCACCGCCGAAATAATCTCAGCCGTGCCGCCAACCAGCCGCGCGCGCTCTTCCAAGCTCAGCAACCCGAAGCTGCCGCGCTGATCGTAGGAGGCTTTGACGCTTTGCAGATCGAAGCCTCGGCCGTCGTCCTGAACTGTCAGCAGGACATCTTCGCCCTGTTTCTGGATGCGAATCCAGATGTGCTGCGCCTGCGCGTGCTTGATGGCATTATTGACCGATTCTTGCACGATGTTGAAGAGCGTTCCCTGGACACGCTTGGTGAGCGGCCCGATGCCGTCCTGGCCCTCAAGCATGATCTTAGGCCCGCTGCCCTGCTCGAAGCGCTCAAGATATTGATGCAGCGTCGGCAGCAAGCCCTGGGTTTCGAGCACCAGCGGACGCAGCTCGAAGAGCAGCGTGCGCACCTCGTGGTTGGCGCGGTTAGCCAGCATCGCCAGCTTATCCAGCTCAGGCACGACGCGCTCGGGCTCTTTTTCGTAGAGTCGCTTGATAAAGCCCAGCGTCATCGTGATCGCCGCCAGCGCCTGCGCCGGGCCGTCGTGGAGATCGCGATTGAGCTGCTTGCGTACTTCTTCTTCGCGCGCGAGCAGGTTGTTGCGCTCGGTGCGCAGCTCGGCGACCAGCTGCGCGTTTTGCAGTACGACCAGGCCATAGCTGATCAGCGTCGTCGCCATTTCCATCTGCTCTAGATCGAACTGCACCTCGTCGCTGCCGTAGAGCACCAGGCCATAGGTGCGCCTCGCCGAGCGCATCGGCAGGATCAGCACCGATCGCCGCCCGCCGATCGAGGGCAGGCTGGCCAGCTCGGGCTCGGCATGCGCGTTGTTGAGCACGCCGCCGTCGCCGCCGCGAATGATCGCGCCCAGCGTGCCGCTAGCCACGGTAAAGCGCGCGCTCAGCTCCGCGCCTTGCAGGTTGCGCCCCGCCACGACATGCACCTCGTTGGGCTCGCCGGTCGGCAGCAGGATCGCGCCGGTCTGGTAGGGCAGCACCCGCACCGATTCGTTAAGCGTTGCCTCAAGCACAGTGCGTGGATTACCGCTGGTGTTGAGCGAGACCGCCGCCTCGTACAGCGCGCGCGCGCGATCGCGGTAGGCTTCGGCGTGTGCCAGCGCCTGGACGGATCGCTGCTCGGCCTGCGCCACACGGCTGCGATTATCGATCGTCCACTGCTCGGAGAGCATATTACATAGCCAGGGCAGCACGCCGAACATCAGCAGCTGGCTGGTGAAGCTCAGCACTTCGATCGAGGTGTTGGGCTTGAGGAGCAGCGCGATCGACAGGAGCACCGCGCAGACGCTCAGCGCCAGCACGTTGACGCGCTTGAGCCGAAAGGCCGCCGCCACCAGCGGTAGCATAAACAGCGCGGCGTAGCCGTTGGCAGGGCCGGGCCCGACAAACGCAAGCGCCGACAGGCACAGCAGATCGCCCAGGTAGAACCAGGGCACGATCCGCTGGGCGCGTGGCGTCACGACCAGCACACCGGCAATGATCGAGAGCGCCACGTAGCCCCAAAAAACTTGACCGAAAAGATGGGATGTCGGCAGTGGAAACAGGTCTAACCCATGTAGCAGCGTCGAGACCGCAAAAAGTAACACCAGCAAAAGCCAGCGCGCTACCGCATACAGCCGATCGCCGCCAAGGAACTGGGTTGTGGTGGAGCGGAGTGCAGCAAAACCCGCGGCCATAGATCTCCCAAAGTGATGTTAAGCCTTTGCTATGCGGGATCTGGCACTAACAGCTCGGTTGCGCCGTAGCGCTGCTCCAGGTGCTGTCTGAGCAGTTTTCTTGCATGGAAGAGCCGCGATTTAACGGTGCCCTCAGGCACGTTCGTGATCTCGGCGATCTCATGCACTGCGTAGTCATGGAGGTAGTACAGCACCAGCACCGCGCGATGCTTGGGGTCCAGCTCAGCCAGCGCCGACTGCACAAGCGCCTGCAACTCGTTCCGCTCGGCAGCGCGCTCGGGTGATGTGCTGCTCGGGGTGAAGAGGCGCTCTGCCAGCTCATGAAACGAGTCGGTCCATGCACGCAATCCCTTGAGGCGATTGTAGCAAAGATTGATGGCGACTCGGTAGAGCCATGGGGCTAACGGCAGTGAACCATCCAGCCTACCAGCATGACGGTACAACCGGAAAAAGGTATCTTGCAAAACTTCTTCCGCGATCTGTGGATCGCGCGTCACGCCCATTGCGGTTTGATAGACAGACGACTGGTACTTAAGAAATAGCGCTTCCAGCGCTCCCATGTCGCCCTGAGCGATCGCTCTCAGCCGTAGCCCATCTTCCGCGATAGCATTTGTGTCCTGGTTGGTTGCTATTGACAACTAACCCTCCATCCTAAGTTAAGAAGAGTATAGCATGGCGGTTATCCCTCCTCTATAGCTCTAGACCAAGAGACGAAAAAGAGACGAGCGCGAGATGTGCTCTCACGCCCGTGTGGGATGTTCCTTATGTCTATAGTACGGGAACGATCCGCGTCTAGATCTCTGGGTTGTTGCGCCGCGTAGTTTACCGCGAGCGATATTCTTCCGGCAGCGCGTTGATGCTATCGCGGACCAGCGCCGCCGATTTCTCGACGCCGGCCTTTTCTTCGTCGCTCAGCGGCAGCTCGATAATCTGCTCGATGCCGTTCGCGCCCAGCTTGACCGGCACGCCGAAGAAAATATCGTTGAGGCCGTACTCGCCCTGCATAAAGGCCGACGCCGGCAGGATACGCTTCTTATCCTTGAGAATCGCCTCGACCATCTGCACGGTCGCCGCCGACGGCGCGTAGTAGGCGCTGCCGGTCTTGAGCAGCTGCACGATCTCGCCGCCGCCCTTCTTGGTGCGCTCCACGATCGCGTTCAGCCGATCCTGGGGAATGAACTCTGTTACGGGAATGCCCGAGATCGTGGTGTAGCTCGGCAGCGGCACCATCTCGTCGCCGTGACCGCCCATCAGCATCGCCTGAACGTCTTCCACCGAGACGCCGGCCTCCTGGGCGATAAACGTGCGGTAGCGCGCGGCGTCGAGCACGCCGCCCTGGCCCATCACCTTCTCGCGCGGCAGGCCCGCGACTTTGTAGGCCAGGTAGGCCATGGTATCCATCGGATTATTGACGATGATGATGCTGGCGTTGGGCGAGGTCTTGACGACTTTCTCGATGTTGCTGGAGGTGATCTCGGCGTTGATCTTGAGCAGGTCCTCGCGGCTCATGCCCGGCTTGCGGGGCGCGCCCGAGGTCAGGATCACCACGTCGGAGTCTTTGGTCTCGTCGTAGCCGTTGGTGCCGACGATGCTCACGTCGAAGCCTTCGATCGGGCCGGCTTCGAGCAGGTCGAGACCTTTACCCTGCGGAATGCCCTCGACAATATCGACCAGCACGACATCGGCAAGCTCTTTGGACGCAATCCAGTGGGCGCAGGTCGAGCCGACGAAGCCCGCGCCGATGATGGTTACTTTTTTACGCATAGAATAGACCCCTTCCTTTTTGCCCGGCTATTCTAGCACAGGTAGCACCACGAGCCGCCAAAATTGGCGGCCAACAAAGGATCAAATGAACAAGGGAACAAAATTAAGCCAGCCGTATTCTTTGTTTCTTTGTTCTTTTGTTCTTTAGAACTCCGTCACGCTGCTAAAGTTGAACTCGCTGATCTTGAGCGCCGGCACGCGATGCACGACGCCAATGAAATCGCGGTCCAGCAGCGTCTCGCTGCTCAGATCCTGTACGTTTTTGAGCGCTTCCAGCACGCTCTGCGTAAAGCGGAAGTTGCGGATCGGCCCTGCGATCTCGCCGTTTTCGATCAGGAACGTGCCGTCGCGGGTCATGCCGGTCAGGATCGACTGTTTGGGATGGACGATATTGACATAGTGCAGACGCGTCACATAGATGCCGTGCTGTATGCCTTTGACCAGATCGGCCTTGGGCGTGCTGCCGGGCTTGAAAAAGATATTGGTCGCGATCGGGCCGTTGGTGTTGGGTGCCGGCCAGGCATGACCGGTCGAGCGGCTGCCGTCTTTGCTGGCCGTCTGCGTGTCGTAGACGACGCTGGTGCTGACGCCATTTTTGATCAGCGGAACTAGCTGTTTGGGCACGCCCTCATAGTCGAAAGGCATCGGCATGCCGGTGGGATCGGTGCCGTCATCATAGATCGTGACGATCGGCGCGGCCTGCTGCTGGCCCAGCTCCAGCGGCGAGCGTCCTTCTTGCAGCGCCAGCGCGCCAAAGCCGATGAAGTTAAGATAAGTTATCAGCTCGGAGACCGCGTACGGCTCCAGCACGACCGGATACACGCCGGGCGGCAGTGGCTGAGGATTGAGCGAGCGCACGGCTTTATCCACGGCCTCGCGACCGATCGCCTCGGGATCTAGATCGCCGATGTCGCGGCTGGCATTCGCGGCCCAGCCCGACGCCTCGCCCATGACCACTGTGTTAAGCTCGGTATGAGTGCGCGGATGGTAGGCCCACACGCCGAGCGAGTTGGCCACGGCGATCTCTTCGCGTCCCGTCGAAAACGCTCCGGCGGCGATCAAGCCCTGCTCACTGGCCAGCCGCACGATCGTGCCGACGCCATCCGCCCGGTATTGCGGCGTACAGTCGGCGGTTGCCTGGCTCCAACCCTCGGCGGGCGTGATCGGCTGGGGACCGGGCAGCGATGTAAACTCGGGATTCGGCGGCTGGCGCTTGGCGATCTCGATAGCGGCGTCCAGCGCACGCCTGAGCCCGCTCTCCGATGGATCATTGGTCGCGGCGACACCAATCTGCTGACCGATCACGGCGCGAATCCGAATCTCCATATTGGTCTCGGAGACGTGCTGGTGAATCTCGTTGTTGGCGAAGCGCGTCAGCTGCTCCTCGCCAGCGCTGACGACGACCTCCGTCTGATCGGCGGTGGAGTCTGTAAGCACACGATCGGTGATGCGGCGAATGGCATCGGAACCAATCATTATCGCTGTCCTTTCCTGATTCGACTGAATCCATGATAGCAGAAGCCCACAATCCGCGACAAGCGTTCGCCGATCGGTAGCTGGCATGTTTTCTGCTATATGTCTACATAACTTTTTCGCTCACATCCAGGCAGGAGGTAATAAGATGCAACAAGAGCCGTATGACCGCCGCGTCGTGCAGGAAGAGATTGTACACACGCCGCAGGGCGCGGACGCGACCGTTGTCGAGCAGCGGACACATATCGAGCCCACGCCTGCCGAGCGCCAGCTTGGCTCGCTCTACCGGGCCAAGCAGATCGTCTGGTTTATCGTCGGTTTGATCGTCGCGCTGGTGGCGCTGCGCTTCGTGCTGCTGGCGGCGGGCGCGAACGTCGACGCCGGCTTCGGCGCGCTGATCTTCAACCTGTCGCAGCCGTTCGTCATGCCGTTCTTGCCGCTCTTCAACGAGCAGAACGCGCGCGTGGAGTTTTCCGATCTGGTTGCGATCGCGGTCTATCTCTTGCTCGGCTGGGGCATCAGCAAGCTGCTGGAGATTATGATGTCGCCGCGCACGCCGCCTGTCGGCTACTAATGTTCCTCGGCAATCAGGGACCACAGGCGGCACATCGCCTGCGGTCTTTTCTTTGCAGAACCCATGCTATAATCTTTAGAGGAGGATGGCTATGGCACAGCCACAGCTTGATCTTGATCATTTTCGCCGTCGATTAGAAGAGATGCGCCAGTCGCTGCAAGGAGAGATGGACAGCCTCAACGACGAGGTTGCGAACATCAACCAGCAAGAAGGCTATGGCGTGAAAAATCATCCAGCCGAAGATGCGACCGAGCTGTTCACGCGCGAGCGCAGCCTGGCGATCGAGACGCAGCTTCAGCGTGAGCTTCAGCAGATCGACCATGCGCTGGAGCGTATCCAGGCCGGGACGTATGGCGTGTGCGAGGTCGGCGGCGAGTTAATCCCGGTCGAGCGGCTAGAGGCGCGGCCTTTGGCGACATTGTGTATTCAACACCAGCGCGAGCGCGATGAGCAAGAAGGCGGCACGACTCGCACGGTTGTGTAGCGGGAAGCAGACGCGCTGGCGGCGTATGAACATCTGATATGAATCAAAACCTTCTCACAGGACGGCGGCTGATGATCCCTGCGGTCATTGCCGCCGTTGTGATTATTCTCGATCAGCTCAGCAAGGCCTGGATTCTCAGCATCTGGCCGCAGCCCTACACCGGCGAGATCGCGATTATTCAGGATTGGCTGGAGCTGACATACATTCAGAATACCGGCGTGGCCTTCGGGCTCTTCAGCGGCGTGCCGCAGCTGTTCACGATCACATCGCTGCTGATCGTCGCGGTGGCGATCCATTTCTATCTCAAGCATGTGCCGGAAGATCACGGCTGGCTGGCGCTGAGCCTGGGCCTGATCGTCGGCGGCGCGCTCGGCAACGTGATCGATCGCGTACGCTTCGGCTACGTGGTCGATTTCGTCAAGACCTTCGACGGCCGCTTTCCGATCTTCAATGTCGCCGACTCGTGTATCGTCATCGGTGTGTTTGTGATGGCTATTTTTCTGGCGCAATCCGAAGATCGTTCGCATCCGCCACGGGTCGCGCCGACGATCGAGGCCGAAGATGGGCGCTGAGCTTGAGCCGCTGGTGCTGGTTGTCGAGCCGGAGCAGGCCGATACCCGGCTTGACCGCTATCTGGCGCTGGTCGTGCCCGACATGTCGCGCTCGTATGTCCAGCATCTGATCAACGATGCCCATGTGCGCGTCAACGGTAAGCTTGTCAAGCCCAGCTACGCCGTCCAGCCCGCCGACGAGGTCAGCGTTACGCTGCCGCTGCCCCAGCCGACGGACATCGTCGCCGAGAATATCCCGCTGACAATCGTGTACGAGGATGCGGATCTGCTGGTTGTCGACAAGCCTGCCGGCATGGTGGTGCATCCCGCGCCGGGCCACGCGACCGGCACGCTGGTCAACGCGCTGCTCTACCACTATCCCTCGATGCAGATCGGCGATGATCTGCGGCCGGGCATCGTCCATCGCATCGATCGCGATACCTCGGGGCTGCTGGTCGTCGCCAAAAACGATCGGGCCAAGACGCAGCTTCAGACCCAGCAGCAGGCGCGCGAGATGCTCAAGATCTATCTGGCGCTGATCGAAGGGCATTTCAAGGAGCCCCAGGGCGTGATCGACGCGCCGATCGACCGGCATCCGACCGACAGGCTGCGTATGGCGATCATGCAGAGCGGACGCTCGGCGCGCACGCACTACCGCACCTGCGAGATTCTTGGGCCGTACAGTTTAATCGAGGCCAAGCTGGAGACCGGACGCACGCATCAGATCCGCGTCCATTTTACGCATAAGCATCACCCGGTCGTCGGCGATCCGCTCTACGGGCCACGCCGGCAGACGCAGCAGCTCGGCCTCAGGCGCCAATTTCTGCACGCGCACCGGCTGGGCTTTACGCGCCTCGACGGCCAGTGGATCGAATGCACCTCGCCGCTGCCCGCCGACCTGCAATCCGTGCTCGATCAGCTTCACGCGCGCTACGGCGACGGCTCTGTGCAGTCGTTCGATCCGTCGAAGCCGTGGTGGGTGGAGTGAGGACGAAGGAACAAAGGAACCAAAGAACAAAGGAACAAAAAAGAACCGAGCGGGAGAACAAAGAACCGAGAACAAAGAACAGGGAAATTAGCGAACAAGAGCAGAGATACAAAAGACTTACAATTACAATTGAGGAATGATTCCGTAGGGGCGTGATTTATCACGTCCTGAATGTTTGGTTGTAGTACATATTTTGGTTATTTCGTTGATCTTTATGGATGCATTTTCCTCTTCTTCTATCACAATTGGGTATGCTTTCGGTGCAAGGGCTAAGGTATAAGGGCTAGTCGACAGAACAAACAAAGGAACAAAGAACCAATATTGCTTGGTCTTTGTTCCTTTGTTTGTTTGTTCCCTTGTTTGCCCGCAGGGCCGTCTCACTCGCCAAGTTTGCGCGGCGGATCGTTCCAGGGCACCAGCGTAGCCCGCTGAATCGCGCGCTGCACAATCGTGCTTTCGAGCCAGTTGTCGAACTGCTGCACGGCCGTCGACGTGCGCGACAGCAGCCCCGCCGTCACGATCGCCAGCGTCGAGAGCAAGCTGATCGCGACCGAGATCGCCTCGATGAACTCGTTCTGCACCTGCGAGCCGATGTTGAACTGATCCACGATCGCCAGCGCCAGGCTGAAGATCGAGAACACCAGAAAGCCGACCGCGAATGCGATCACAATCAGCAGCACGATGGTAATGGTTCCGGCGATCAGGTTGGCGCGACGGCGAAAGCCAGGGCTGACATAATCCAGCGGCTGGCGTGAGGCGAAGATCAGATCGCGCCAGGTGCGCACCTGACGAAACAGATTGAAGTGCAGCTGCTGCGGCGGCGTGCGCGAGGCCCGTCCCGCAACCTTTATACCCACCTGCGACCACTCGCCGGCTGTCGCCCAAACTTCTTTTGGCGCTTCCCATTTCCAGTGATCCAGACTATGCCCGATCGCGTTGCACAGCTCGTCGCTGAAAGCATCGCTCAGCTCGGTCATGCGCTCCTGCATACGTTGAATGCGGTGCGCACGCAGCAGCGCCTCGACAGATTGGCGTCCGCTGAGAAAGGCCGGATCGCCGGGCTCGGCCATGTACCAGTAGGTATCGGCCAGGCTGCCGCCATAGGTCATCGCCCGACCGAGCGCCGCTGAGCGAACGTTGAGCTGCACCCAGGTATTACGGCTCCAGGCTTCCAGCGCGCTGTGGATCTGCTTTTTCTGCTCCAGGCTCAGCACCGGCACTGCGTCGGCGGTGAAGTGCGCCAGCTCCGCGATCTCGGGCCGTGGCAGTCGCAGCGCAGCCGCTAGCTCCGTCAGCTGGCGATAGCTGACCTCAAGCCGCTGCGAGCCGCTGAGATCGCTGTTGGAGTAGGAAAAGCGCGGCAGCTCGTTGGGATCGTTGCGCTTGTTGGCAAACTCGGGCTGGTATACGCGCAGCCGCCCAAAAGTCTCGGCGACGGCCCAGCCCAGACGGAGCGCGCGCTGTAGATCTTCAGACGGGTTGGCTGGATTGGTCTGCTCCACAATCTGGGGTGGAGCGCTGCGGCGTTTAAGTCGGCGTCGGCGAATCATATCTTTGCAACAATATTGATACTATTCATCGCTGGCATAGTCGCATATCTCCCCTTCTGCGTCAATCTCGCGTCGACAGTCGTGCTTAATGCGGCTGCTATACGCTTCACGAAGCGCAATTTTGTAAGCCGTATGCTAGGATAAACCTCTTGACGCGGCGGCATTCTATGCGCTACGCTCACGAATATCTGGACATCACTACCTTCCTTGTACCTCAAAAATCTGCCCTGCCTACGTACTCACGAGCGCCTTTCCAGCATGAAACCTGATCATGTCCAGAGTTGAGGATCTGTAGGGACTCTCCTCGTCCCGAGCCCGACGCAGCACGCGCGTCGCAGCCTAATCACATCTGGAGGCCAACCATGAGTACGGCGAAGCTCAACGTGTGGGTAACGCGGGTAGGTGACTCATGCCACATCGACAATGAGCACCAGTGGTATGTGCATATTCTGCATTGTAATGGCGAGCTGCTGCGCTGGTGCGATCGGGTGTATACCAATCTGCCGACTAAATGCGCGCATCTAGAGGTCGAGATTCCGCCAGGCTGTTACATGGTCTGCGCGACGTGGTCGCCCGCGCCGGTAGGAACGGTTACGCCCACGTCGCTCGGCAATCACATCACGCATCTGGTCGTGATCCGGGCGGATTGCGGCGACGATGTGTGTATTACGCTCTTCCCGCCGACCTTTCACTGGTGCGGTACCTGGTGGCTCGTCGCTCTACGTGAGCAGATCGCGCTCCAGCGTTTCCCGGAGGACGCGCGTCAGGCGGCAGATGCGGCAGCCAATGCCGTCGAGGAGCTGTTGAAGCAGCTGCCGATGGACCCGCTGACTGAGGGGATGATGCGGATTGCTGAGAATCGGCCCAAGCGAGGCAGAACGACACGGCCTAAGAAAGGCGCATCAGAGGCGGCCGAGGCAGAGTCCGACGAGTAGAGCGGCGATTAAAGCAAACAACGGCAGGCTTCCACCCCTGCCGTTGCCCATCCTTTCCCTTATTCCACCTAGCGGCCCGCCTCGTAGCGGTTGCTCACTTCTTCCCAATTTACTACGTTCCACCAGGCCGCAAGATAGTCGGGCCGGCGATTCTGGTACTTGAGGTAGTAGGCGTGCTCCCACACGTCATTGCCCAGGATCGGCGTGCTGCCCTCGCTGATCGGGTTGTCCTGGTTGGCGGTGCTGGTGATCGAAAGCTTGCCGTCACTGCCGCGTACCAGCCAGACCCAGCCGCTGCCGAAGCGCTTGGTGCCGGCCTCGTTGAACTGCTTCTTGAAATCCTCGAAGCTGCCAAACGAGTCGTTGATCGCGTCGGCTAGCGCACCCGTGGGCTGACCACCACCGTTGGGACCCATGATCTGCCAGAACATCGTGTGGTTGACATGACCGCCACCGTTGTTGCGCACGGCGGTGCGAATATCTTCCGGCACGCTGTTGAGGTCGCGGATCAGATCCTCGGCGCTCTGGCTTTGAAGCTCGGGATATTTTTCTAATGCCGCGTTCAGGTTATTGACATACGCTGCATGATGTTTGTCGTGGTGGATCGTCATCGTCTGCGCGTCGATGTGCGGCTCCAGGGCGGCATAGTCGTACGGTAACGGCGGTAATTCATGTGCCATTGTGATCCTCCTTGTAAAAACTGAATAACCGGCAGAGATCGCCGCAAATGACGTGCCACTAGCACCCGTACATTGGTCCAGGTTTTGGGGCGCTAGGCCGCGTCGCTCGCCTGCTCCTCGCCAATCACCTCCGCATCCACTGGCGGACCGGTGACCGGAACGCTGGTTGCGGCGCGCTCCCGATCGATCGTTGCGGCGAACTGCTCCAGCATTGCCTGCTGCCGCGAGTTGAGAAAGGCGACAGTCCGCTTGGCCTTCACGGTCTGCCAGGCTTCCTCAACACTCATTCCAGTGTACACCAAGTAGCAGGCACACAAGAGCGCCGATCGGCCTACGCCCGCGTGACAATGGATCAGGACCATTTTGCCAGCCCGCACCGCCTCGTCGACAAAGGCGGCTCCCATGCGCAGCTGCGCTAGCGTCGGGATCGAGTGGTCGATCGTCGGCAGGCGCAGGTAGCCATCGGGCTGGATCTCGCCGAACGCGTCTTCGTCGTGGCGCTCGGCCTGGAGGCTGACCACAACGCTGACGCCCTGCTCGACCAGCTGCCGCCAGTCATCCCGATCGATAAAGCCGCCGACTACCAGCTGCGGTGTGACCGCGTCGGCGTTGGGCGGCAGATCGGGCCGGCTTTGTCGCTGCCAGCGCCGGAAGCGTGCGAATATCCGCGAACGTGTACGAAAGGCTGAGTGAGGAATACGCATCTGTATCGCCATTTCTTCAAATCGTCACCTTGATTGTACAATGCACTGAGCGCTACGGGCAAACAGGCGCAGGCCCTCATCTCCGCCGCTAGCGCGACACCCCTTCTCTCGTTGCCACAGGAGAAGGGGAATTTTGGTACTGCTTTGCTCTTTTGTTCGTTCTTCTGTTAGGTTCTCGGTTCTAGGTTCTTTCGTCAGGCCCTCACCCCCGGCCTTCGGCCACCCCCTTCCCCGAACGTCGGCGGGCTTCCGCCTCCGCTGCGGCAGCCGAGGGGAAAGATCGGTACTGCTTTGTTCTTTTGTTCTCTGCTCTTTGTGCTTTGTTCGCTTGTTCGTTTGTTCCTTTGTTCGTTTTTATGCTACGATCGCGGCATCTTGCAAAGGGGCGACCATGAATCGGAGTCGGCTCAACCTCTTGCCTGTGCTCAAGGCGGCGGCGCTCAAGTGGAACTCGGATAATTGCGTCCGGCTCGGCGCGTCGCTCTCGTACTACACGCTTTTCTCGCTGTTTCCGCTGATCCTCGTCGTGCTGACGATCATCCGGCTGATCCTGGCCAACTCCGACGACGCGCAGGCGCTGATTCTCGACGCGCTGTCGAGCGTGACCGGCGGCTTTCGCGACGATTTTTTGCGCGCGCTGGAGGCGGCTCAGCAGACCCGCAGCGCCTCGGGGATCGTGGGCACGGTGACGCTGATACTGGGCGCGACCTGGGTCTTTGGCGAGCTGGTGAGCGCGTTCAACATCATCTGGGGCCTGGAGGCGCCCTCGCGTGGCGGGCCGCTCCAATTTGTGCGCGCCACCTTCTTCTCGTTTGCGCTGGTGCTGTCAGGGGCGTTCCTGCTGCTGGCCTCGATGATCATCA
Organism: Herpetosiphonaceae bacterium; assembly: GCA_036402055.1. Lineage (GTDB taxonomy): Bacteria > Chloroflexota > Chloroflexia > Chloroflexales > Kallotenuaceae > LB3-1. Next base: position 5,611 of record DASWTQ010000532.1, on the reverse strand, counting down.
GCGCGCTGCTGACGGCGCTCGGCAAGTTCATGCAGACGCTGCCCGGCGGCGTCACGGTCTGGAGCGTTGCTCAGATCGGAATCAACCTGTGCGTGCTGACGCTGATCTTTGCGCTGCTCTTCAAATATTTGCCCCAGACCTACGTCGCCTGGCGTGATGTGTGGCTGGGCGCGCTCCTCACGGCCGTGCTGTGGTCGCTGCTTCAGTTCGCGATCGGCTACTACATCGCGCTCAGCAGCTACAAAAATTACGGCGCGGTCGGCTCGATCCTGGCGCTGGTCGCCTGGGTCTATCTTTCGTCGCAGGTGATCTTCTTTGGCGGCGAGTTCACCTCAGTCTACGCCTGCCAGTACGGCAGCCGCGCCGATGTGGCGCTCAACGCGCGCCGCGCCTCGGATACGCCGGTCGCCTTCGTTTCGGCGACGAAGTCCAGGCCCGATCCGAGCCGTGAGCGGATCGTGAGCGGCGCGGCCGGCGTGGTCGTAGGCGCGATCGGCGCGCTCTGCCTTGCGATCGTCGCGCTGGTGATCGGCCTGGGACGCCAGCTGAGGCGCCTGCGATCAGGATAAATACTCTTCCCGACAATCATTTTTTCATACCACAAGGACGTTGTATGCCAATTTCGATGATCGTGCATGGCGGCGCGTGGGCTATTCCCGACGCCGAGATCGAGGCGCATTTGGACGGAGTGCGGGCCGCGCTCAACGCGGGCTGGGAGCTGCTGGCGGCAGGCGCGTCGGCGCTGGATGCCTGCGAGGCGGCGGTGCGAGTCATGGAGGACGATCCGACCTTCGACGCGGGCGTCGGCTCGTTTCTCAACTCGGCGGGCCAGGTCGAGATGGACGCGGCGGTGATGGATGGCCAGACGCTGGACGCGGGCGCGGTCGCGGCGATCGGGCGGGTGCGCAATCCGGTGCGGCTGGCGCGACACGTCATGCAGACCGAGCATGTGCTGGTTGTGGGTGTGGGCGCGGAGCAACTGGCCGAGGCGGCCGGCATTCCCGGCTGCGATCCGATGGATCTGATCGTTCCACGCGAGCGCGAGCGCTGGGAGCGGGTGCAGTCCGATCCGTCGTTCGCGATCGAAGATGTGTTTCGCGGCCACGATACAGTCGGCGCGCTGGCGCTAGATGCCGAGGGCAACATCGCGGCGGCGATCTCAACCGGCGGCGTGCCCAACAAGCTGCCGGGCCGCGTGGGAGACACGCCCTTGATCGGCTGCGGGTTGTACGCCGACAACGAGGCCGGCGCCTGCTGTGCCACGGGTCTGGGCGAGTCGATCATGCGCTCCGTGCTTTCCAAGAGCGTCGTCGATCGGCTGGCCTACGGCGAGAGCGCGCAGTCTGCCGCCCACAGCGCGATCGGGCTGCTGGAGCGGCGCACCGGCGGCGCGGCTGGCTGTATTGTGCTGCGAACCGACGGCAGCGTGGGCGTTTTCCATAACACGCCGCGCATGGCCTATGCCTATCGCGCCGGCGCTGACGAGCCCGTTGTCAGCGTCAGCCACGCCGAGCGCTAGCGATTTTCGTGTGCTGATGAACAAGGTTTTGGATTGCTCAAGTATGACATTTAGGCCAAATGGCAGATTGTCTTATCGCCATTGGTATGCTAATATTCTTGAGCAACAAACTAAGCAATAGGTGATAGTCATGGGACGCATCTACGAGAACATAACAGAAACAATCGGTCGAACGCCGCTGGTCAAAGTCGGCAAGCTCAACGATACCCAGGCGACGATCGTAGCCAAGCTGGAATTCTTCAATCCCGGCGGCTCGGTCAAAGATCGCATCGGCTTTTCGATGATCGACGCGGCCGAGAAGGCGGGCAAGATTCAGCCCGGCGTCACGACGCTGGTCGAGCCGACGAGCGGCAACACCGGCATTGCGCTCGCGATGGTCGCCGCCGCCAAGGGGTATCGCCTGATTCTGACCATGCCCGAGACGATGAGTCTTGAGCGTCGCAAGCTGCTCAAGGCGTACGGCGCGGAGCTTGTGCTCACGCCAGGCACCGAAGGCATGGGCGGTGCGATCCGGCAGGCCGAGGCGATTGCTGCCGATCTGGAAAACAGCTTTATTCCGCAGCAGTTCAAGAATCCGGCCAATCCTGAGATCCATCGCAACACCACCGCCGAGGAGTTGTGGGAAGATACCGACGGCAAGATCGACATTCTGATCTCCGGCGTCGGCACGGGCGGCACGATCACCGGTGTTAGCGAGGTGCTCAAGGCGCGCAAGCCCACTTTCCAGGCGATCGCGCTTGAGCCCGAGGCATCGCCGATTCTGTCGGGCGGCAAGCCTGGCCCGCACAAGATCCAGGGCATCGGCGCGGGCTTCGTTCCCGATGTGCTAAACACCGAGATCTACGACGAGGTGATCCGCGTCTCGAACGAGAACGCCTACGCCACGGCGCGGCGCTTCGGCAAGGAAGAAGGTCTGCTGCTGGGCATCTCCGGCGGCGCGGCGGCCTGGGCAGCGCTCGAAGTTGCGCGGCGGCCCGAGAATGCCGGCAAGCTGATCGTCTTTATCGCGCCGTCGAACGGCGAGCGCTATCTGTCGACGCCGCTCTACGACGACGTCTAAATCGACGCCATCTAAATCAAGACCGGCGGCGAGGCCGATTTCCAAGTAACGTTCGCTGGCCGGGAAAACTTATGGCTTAGAAGATGCTAAGTGCCTCCGGCCCGGAGGCACTTTTCTTTTTGGTGACTGTTTGTGATTCAACTGACTGATCTTCATAAAATCTATCACCAGCCGGGACGCGAAGTCGTCGCGCTGGACGGCGTGAGTCTTGAGGTCAAGCCCGGCGAGATCTTCGGCGTGCTGGGCCAGAGCGGCGCGGGCAAATCCACGCTGATCCGCTGCGTCAATCTGCTGGAGCGGCCAACATCAGGCTCGGTTAAGGTGGGTGGGCAGGAGCTAACCACGCTGCCCGCGCCGGAGCTGCGCGCGGTTCGCCAGCAGATCGGCATGATCTTTCAGCATTTCAATCTGCTCAGCTCGCGCACCGTCGCCGAAAACGTGGCCTTTCCGCTGGAAGTGATCGGCTACGATCGTGCTAAGCGCGCGGCTAAAGTCGCGGATCTACTGGCGCTGGTTGGCCTCGAAGACCGCGCCAGCGCCTACCCGAGCCAGCTCTCGGGCGGCCAGAAGCAGCGTGTCGGCATCGCGCGGGCGCTGGCCGGCGATCCCAAGGTGCTGCTCTCCGACGAAGCGACTTCCGCGCTCGATCCGCAGACCACACGCTCGATCCTTGAGCTGCTCCGCGATCTCAACCAGCGCCTCGGCCTGACGATTCTGCTGATCACCCACGAGATGAGCGTTGTCAAAAGCATCTGCGACTCGGTGGCCGTGATGAGCAACGGCCGGATCGTCGAGCAAGGGCCGGTCGTGGATGTGATCGCCCGTGCCGACTCCCGGCTGGCGGCTGAGTTCTTCCCGCAGCTGCGCAATCACACGGCGCGTCCAGGCACGGTGCTGGTCAACATGACCTTTGTAGGCGACGCGGCCGAGCAGCCGATTCTGACCACGCTGGCGCGCAAGTTCGATCTCGACGCCAACATTCTCGGCGGCAGCATCGAGACGATCGCCGACCGTCGTGTGGGGCAGCTACAGGTCGAGCTATCGGGCGATCGCCAGCAGCTTGATCCGGCGCTCAGGTTTCTGCGCGACAACGGCCTGCGTCTGGAGGTGCTTGCGTAATGGAACTGGCAGAGCTGACGCAAAGCCTCTGGGAGGCCACGCTCGAAACGTTGTACATGGTCGGCGTTGCGACCTTTTTCACTATGCTGCTGGGCTTGCCGCTGGGCGTGCTACTGGTCATCACCGACGCCGGCCAGATCCTGGCAGCGCCACGTCTCAACAAAGTGCTGGGCGCGATCGTCAACGTCGGGCGCTCGCTGCCGTTCATCATTCTGCTGGTCGCGGTGATTCCGCTGACGCGGCTGCTTGCCGGCACGTCGATTGGCAGCACGGCGGCGATTGTGCCGCTGACGATCGCGGCGATTCCGTTCTTCGCGCGCGTAGTCGAGACGGCACTGCGCGAGGTCGATCGCGGCCTGGTCGAGGCGGCGCACTCGATGGGCTGCACCAACTGGCAGATTATCGCCAAGGTGCTGATCCCGGAGGCGCTGCCCTCGCTGGTGCTGGGCCTGACGATCACGATCATCGGTCTGCTCGGCTACTCGGCAATGGCGGGTGCAGTCGGCGGCGGCGGCCTGGGCGATCTCGCGATTCGCTACGGCTACCAGCGCTTCAATACACAGGTCATGATCGCAACCGTTGTGCTGCTGATCCTGCTCGTACAGGGCATCCAGATGCTCGGCGATCGAGCGGCACGGCGGATTTCAAAACGATAAAAGAGGAGAATCATGCATACATCGTTAGCTCGTTTCACAGCACTTTTGCTGTTGCTCGTCGTAGCGCTTACCGGCTGCGGCGCGAATACAACTCAAACCGACGGCGCGGCCTCGCCGGCTGCGTCAGGCAGCGCGGCTGCGGGCCAGACTGTGACGCTGAAGGTCGGCGCCTCGCCGGTGCCGCACGCCGAGATCCTGAAGTTTGTGCAGGATAACCTGGCGGCGGCTGCCGGGCTGAATATCGAGATCGAAGAGTTCACCGATTACGTCCAGCCCAACGTCGCCCTGAACGACAAGCAGATCGACGCGAATTTCTTCCAGCACGTGCCCTACATGGAGGATCAGGCCACGCAGCGCAGCATCGATATGGTCGCCGTCACCAGCGTGCATATCGAGCCGCTGGGCATCTACTCGAACAAGATCAAGTCGCTGCAAGAGGTTGGCGATCAGGCCGTCGTGGCGATCCCCAACGACGCAACTAACGGCGGTCGCGCGCTCCAGCTGCTGGCAACCAACGGTCTGCTCACGCTCGAAGAGGGCGTCGGCACCAACGCCACGGTGCAGGACATCACGGACAATCCCAAGCAGCTTCAGATCGAGGAGCTTGAGGCTGCTCAGCTGCCGCGCTCCCTTGACGACGCCGACATCGCGGTGATCAACATGAACTATGCGCTGGAGGCCAACCTGAAGCCCAGCACCGACGCGCTGGCGCTGGAGGCGGGCAAGGATAATCCCTACGCTAACGTGCTGGCCGTGCTGCGCGATCGCCAGAACGATCCCAACATTCAGAAGCTGGCGCAGCTGCTGAACTCGCCCGAGGTCAAGCAGTTTATCGAGGAGAAGTATCAGGGCGCGGTTCTGCCCGCGTTCTAGCCTTCAATCGCTTAAACGCGACCGGCTCCTGTCCTTCGACGGGAGCCGGTTTTTGATTCTGCTGGTTCTGGTTGCAGATCTAGCGGTGCTCGATCCAGCGCTCGTGGCACTCGGGACAATGAATCCGCACGATCAGCCGCGCTACACGCACTACATGAAACGTTCGATAGGGCTGCTCAACCGTATGGCAAACCGGGCAGCAGATCTCGCCGGTCGCGCGCCGGCGCAGCAGCCGCCACAGCTGCTCGATGCCGTGCAGGATCAGCGCCAGCACAAACATCATGCTGTATGCGCCAAACAGCGCGGCCAGCGGCAAGAACGAGGTGTGCCACGGCTCCGGCAGCAGCGCGATCACAATCACCGGAGCTAGCGAGCAGGCCATCG
>DASWTQ010000531.1:0-11015 GCA_036402055.1 Herpetosiphonaceae bacterium | reverse complement strand
CTCTGGCTGGATGCCAAAGATCAGCAGCAGCGTACCGTCGCCCTGAGCTTGCAGCGACGCCCATGTCTGGCGTGTAGCCTGAGCGGCCGCATCGGCGACGGCGCCGACATACTCGGCATAGGCCGATGTGTATAGCTCAGACTCAGCACGGCGCAGGTCGATGCTCAACACCGCCACAGTCATCGGGGCATCGGTGACGGCTGCCGGCGGGATCACGTGCAGCGCCGGGTGTCTGGAAGACGACGCATGACGGGACTGCTCGCGGGTTCGCTGGATCGCCCGGTTGAGCGCCTGATCGATCATGCCCGCGCGCCCGGAGCTATTGACCTCCAGCTTCGAGAGCGTATCAAGATCGTCCAGCTGCTCGGCCAGCGCCCGCAGCGTCTGGCGATAGGTCACCCGCTCACGAACCAGCGCGACGATCGCCACCGCCGCCAGGAGCAGCACGATCGCGCTCAGCGACGAGACCAGCGCCGCCAGCACGGCAGCCACGCCAAGAATGATTGCGACACAGAGTAGCAGATTCTCGGTCCACGTCAACGCAAATCGGGCAAAAATGACTGGAATGTGGGGGTGTTTGAACATAGGACAAGCGTAGCATGAGTACTTTTTTCCTATGCATCTACGCAGATTACATCTGCATGACAGCCACACTACAGGCGATCGTGAACCAAATTAATCAGGCGTCCTGAGCGCAGAGCTGTGCATACGCTGCGATGACGAAGCCGATCAAACACGAACGGGCGACTGCTTGAGCCGCCCGCCAACGCTAAACCAACAACAGCCAATTAGTCTTCTTTCGGCCGCAGCGCCTCCGCTATCGCCGCGAAATCCTGATCGCCGAGCCCCTGACCGATCGCCAGCCGGTAGATCTCACGCGCAGCGGCGACCGTTGGCAGCGGCACATTATGTCGCATTGCCTCGTCCAGCGCATACGAGAGATCTTTGTGCATCCAACGCAGCGCGAAGTGGGTCTCATAGTCGCGGGCGGCGATGCGCGGCGCTTTGCCCTTGACGATCGGGCTGCCGGGCGCGCCATTGGTCAGCAGCGTCACTACCTGCTGCATATCCAGCCCGGCCTGCTCCGCCAGCAGCATGCCCTCGGCCAGCACCGCGACCTGCACGCCGCCCATCAGATTATTGATCAGCTTCATCGTCGCGCCGCTGCCGACCGGCCCTAGATGATTGATCTTCTCGCCCATCGCCTCCAAGATCGGGCGGGCGCGCTCAAACGCAGCCGAGTCTCCGCCGACCAGAAAGCCAAGCTGGCCGGACTCGGCGACCGGCTTGCTGCCGGTCACGGGCGCGTCAAGAAACGCGGCACCGCGCTGCTGAGCCAGATCCGCCAGCTCACGCACCCAGCCGGTCGTCAGCGTGCTGCACTCGATCAGCAGCGCATCCGAGCGCACACCGGCCAGCGCGCCGTCGTCGCCCAGCCAGATCGCGCGTGAGGCCTCGTCGTTCGCAACCATCGCCACGATCACATCCGCCGCCTCCGCCGCCGCTCTGGGTGTGTCAGCTACCTGCGCGCCCGCCGACTCCAGCGCCGTGGCCTTATCGCAGCTGCGGTTATAGACCGTGAGCGAAAACCCGGCCTTGAGCAGATTATGCGCCATGCCACTGCCCATAATTCCCAATCCCAGAATCGCAACTTGCTGCATGATCAACTCCTTCGATCTTTTTTACTGTACCACCAGATTTACCCGCCAGATATTTCTATGATCGCTCGTACGAGCGCAGATAAAACTCCGGCGCCGGGATTTATCCTAACAATATGAACGACATATTTTTGCTGCTAATGATCGGCGTCCTAATGATGCCATTCGCCACCGGCTCGGTCGAGGCGATCAACTACAATATCTTTCATCGTCACGCCTCGCGAAGCCTCGTTTTCGCCGTCTGGATCAGCGCCACAGTCCTCTCGTGGCTCGCCCTTTTAGCTCAATAAACCAACTACATAGTTTACGGCAGCGGCAGCTCGACGAAATCGTTGGGCGCGCCTGAGCCGCTGACCGGATAGCGTGTGCCCGTCACGGCGTCATACAGGCCGACGACGAGCCGCAGTGAGCCCGTGGGCAGCGACTCAGGCAGCTTGAGGTCGTGAAAGCTGAGAAATTGATCGCCCGGCCGCCACTCGCGCGCATCGTAGCCCAGCGCATCCTGCTGAGCGATCACTCGGCCCTGCGCGTCTTCGAGATGCACAAAGAGTCGCAGCTCGTGCTCAGCGCCCGCCAGCGCGCGACAGAAAAGCTGTACATGCAGCGTCTCGTTGGGCTGGATCGAGCCGGTAGCTGCCATGCCCACCAGGTCCAGGATCGAGCCGAAGCGCGCTTGTAGTGGCGTCGGCGGCGCGAAGGGCGGGATCGTGTCGCCCTGAAGCTTGATGTAGGCGTACTGGCCATTGGGCGCGTAGGGCTCGCCGCGCGCCGCGACCAGCAGCGGCTGGATGTCGGCAGTTGTGGGCGTGCTGGAGCTTACGATCGCGGTCCAGGGAGCGGTGCGCGGCCACACGATCGCATGGCGGGCGTCGAACCATTGGGCGCTGCGACTGCGCGGCGCGAGAAACAGATAGGTTGCGTGGCGGTAGTAATCCTCCGAGATCAGCAGCGACTGATCCTCGGGAATCTCCTCCGCTGCACGCGCGGCGTCGGTCGCGTACTGCATGTATTCGTAGTACAGCTCGGGTCTTCGCGCCCAGACCTGGAAATACTCGTGCGCCGTCGTCTGCGTCCACCACAGCCCGCACACAAGCACGGCGAGCAGCCCGGCAGTCGCACCCCAGCGCCGGCGATCCGCGATCCACTGCCAGATCGCGCCGAAGCCCAGCCCCCACAGCAGATAGACAGCCGGAGCCGCGCCGATCGCCCGTAGCCAGTGAGGAGCGTCGGCGGCGAGAATTGTGGGCAGCAGCATCACGCCGAGCCAGAGCAGGATCAGCGCGTGGGCCAGACTGCGCCAGCGCCAGAGCGCGACGAACACGCCCGCGTAGAAGGGCAGCGCCGCAATGCCGGGAAAGACCGGACGCAGCGGCAGGTTGAAAAAGCCGTTGGCCGCGCCACGCACGCCAAACATGCCCAGCGTCGCGAGCGTCTGCCGTCCAACCAGTGCCAGCCACGAGTCGCCGGCCGCATCGACTACCGAGATCTGCTCCACGCGCGCAAACAGATCGCTGGGCACGCGCACCATATGCACAATCAGCGGCGTCGCGATGACCAGCAGCGCGATCGTGAAGAGCAGCAGGCCGCGTCCACTCCGGCGCAGCAACGGCCGATGCCAGATCGCCAGGTAGCTCAGCAGCAGCGGTGCCAGCAGCGGCAGCGCGCGGACGGCCAGATAAGTGTACAGGCTCAGCCCAAAGATCGCGCCGCTGAGCAGCCAGTCTCGCCGGCGCTGCTGCGTGAGCGCCCGGTACAGCAGCCAGATGGCCAGCGCCGAGACCACCGGCAGCGTGTTGGCCCGAAATCCGATCCGCGCGACATGCACCAGCCAGCCGCCACACGCAACCGCCAGCGCCGCCGCGAGGCCATGCCGCCAGCTCCACAGCCGCGCGCCGAGAAGATAGATCACCGGCACCAGTGCGGTGCTCCACAGCGCCGCCGGCAACCGCAGCGCCAACGTCGTGGGGCCGAGCAGCGCCAGGATCGGCGCGAGCGTGTAGTGAAACAGCGCCTCGTGGCCAGTATAGGACGAGAAAAACACCGGCGTTTTGCCGCGAAAGATCTGATCCTGGACCATCAGCCCGTGCGCTGCCTCGTCGAAGTGCAGCCCCGCCGGGATCTCGCCCAGCCGCCAGCAGCGCAGCGCCAGCGCTACCAGCGTCAGCGCCGCCACCGCCAGCGGCACAATCCAGCGACGAGTCGATAGCTGATCTTCGGGAGTGTTTGCGTCAATCATACGGGTTGGCATGGTATCATAAAGACGGCAAACAAAAGAACCAAAAAAACAAAGGAACAAAGAGGGTTATTGCTTGGAGTCACACAATCTCCTACTGGTCTTTGTTCATTTGTTCCCTTGATCCTTTGTTCATCTCCTACCCAAGGATACTCCTATGGCAACCGTCAGCGATCCGGCACTCAAGATAGTTCGCGCCGCCTGCCCGCACGATTGTCCTGATACCTGCGCGATGCTGGTCACGGTCAAAGACGGCCGCGCGATCAAAATCGGCGGCGATCCGAGCCATCCGGTCACGCAGGGCTTTTTGTGCGCCAAGGTCTCGCGCTACATCGAGCGCACGTATCATCAGGATCGGCTGCTGTACCCGATGCGCCGGATCGGGTCGCGTGGCTCCGGGCAGTGGCAGCGCATCACCTGGGACGAGGCGCTCGACGAGATCGCCGGCCGCTTCAAGGCGATCAGCGCGGAGTATGGCCCCGAGTCGATCCTGCCCTACTCCTACTCGGGCTCGCTCGGCCTGCTGATGTACGGCTCGATGGATCGGCGCTTCTTCCACAAGCTCGGCGCCTCGCTGCTGGATCGCACGATCTGCGCGACGGCCGGCACCGAGGGCTATAAATACACTGTCGGCAAGAGCATCGGCACCGATCCCGAGCAGTTCGCCAACGCGCGGCTGATCCTGCTCTGGGGCACCAACACCCTGACCTCGAATCCGCATCTCTGGCCCTTCGTCAAGCGAGCACGAGCCAACGGCGCGCGCGTGATCGCCATCGATCCGTATCGCTCCCGAACCGCGCAGCAGTGCGACGAGCACCTGGCGATCAATGTCGGCACCGACGCGGCGCTTGCGCTGGGCATGATGCATGTCATTCTGGCCGAGGGCCTGGAAGATCGCGAGTATCTGCGCGACTACACGCTGGGCGAGGCCGAGCTGCGCGCGCGAGCCGCCGAGTATCCGCCCGAGCGTGTCGCCGAGATCACGGGCCTGCCCGCCGAGCGCATCATCTCGCTGGCGCGGGAGTACGCCACCACGCAGCCCGCCGCGATCCGCATCAACTATGGCTTGCAGCGCCATGCCGGTGGCGGCATGGCCGTGCGCACACTCGCGGCGCTGCCGGCGATCGTCGGCGCGTGGCGGCACCCGGCGGGCGGGATTCTGCTCAGCACCAGCGGCACGTTTCCGCTCAACTATGCGGCGCTGGAGCGGCCGGATCTGATTCCGCCCGGCACGCGCACGATCAACATGATCGAGCTGGGTAAGGCGCTGACCGAGGTTAACGATCCGCCCGTAAAAGCGCTCTTTGTCTACGGCTCGAATCCGGCGGTCGTGGCGCCGGACCTTGAGCGCGTGCACCAGGGCTTGATGCGCGACGATCTGTTCGTGGTCGTCCACGAGCAGTTCCCGACCGATACCGTACAGTACGCCGACATCGTGCTGCCCGCGACGACGCAGCTTGAGCACGGCGATATTCACAAAGCCTACGGCCAGCTCTACATCGCCTGGAACGAGCCCGCGATCGAGCGATTGGGTGAGGCGCTGCCCAACACCGAGCTGTTCCGGCGGCTGGCGGCGCGCATGGGCTTCGACGATCCCTGCTTCAACGATTCGGATGAGGATATGGCGCGGCAGGTGCTCCAGTCGGATCATGCCTGGCTGGCAGACATTACGCTGGAGGCGCTCAAGGAGCACGGCTGGCTGCGGCTCAACGTTCCCGCCGAGTGGGCGCCCTTCGCCGAGGGCAACTTCCCGACGCCCAGCGGCAAGTGCGAGCTGTACTCCGCCAGGATGGATGCGGCCGGTCTCGATCCTGTGCCGGCATTCACGCCGCCCGCCGAGAGCCCGGCTGCCGCGCCTGAGCTGGCCGCGAAATATCCGCTGGCGCTGCTGACGCCGCCCGCGCATCACTTCCTGAACACGACCTTTGTCAATGTGCTGAAACGCTACGAGGGCGAGCCCGTGCTGGAGATCAACCCGGTCGACGCGACGCACCGCCGGATCGGCCACGGTGATCTCGTGCGCGTCTTCAACGGTCGCGGCTCGTTCCAGCTGCCGGCCTCGCTCACCGATCGCGTCAAGCCCGGCCTGGTCGTCGCGCCCTCGATCTGGTGGCGCACGCTCACGCCCGACAACAAAGGCGTTAACCACACGACCTCGCAGGCGACAACCGATATGGGCGGCGGCGCGACATTCTACGACAATCTGGTCGAGGTCGAGCGCGTCGAGCGCTGAGACTGATGGATTCCTGATGACGGTCGGATCAAATGCGCGAGCGGCGGTGCGTATGGTAAGATAAAGCCATCCAAAATGAGAGAACCAAGATACGCCGGGGTGCGTACACTCAAAAGGAAGCCGAAACTTGGCCCAAGTACAACAACGGCCTGAAGAAGCAACCAGCGATCAGCAGTTGATCGAGCGCGTGGCGCGCCAGGACCGCCAGGCTTTTGAGCAACTATACGATCGCTATGCTGCGGCTGTGTTCGGCTTAGCGCTTCGAACGCTTGGCGATCGGCAGATCGCCGAGGAAGCGGTACAAGAGATTTTTTGGCGCGTCTGGCAGCGTGCTGCTAGCTTCGACCGTAGCCGCACCTTCGCGCCGTGGCTCTTCGGGATCGCCCACAACTACTGCATCGACGAGCTTCGGCGTCGGCGCGCGCGGCCTCAGCCGGTCTATGAAGACGACGACCATCCCGTGTTAAGCAGCATTGCCGATACGACGGATGTGAGTGAGCGCGCGCTGCAAGGCGAGCAGCAGCGGATTGTCGCCGATGCTTTACAACAGCTGCCGACCGAACAGCGCCAGGCGATCGAACTTGCTTACTTTGGCGGCCTGACACAGCAAGAAATTGCAACCCGGCTGGGCAATCCGCTGGGTACGATCAAAACACGGATGCGCCTGGGCTTACAAAAGCTGCGCGGGCTCCTACAAGATCAAGGTCTTGTCGATTAAAATGTCACAGGTCATCTATCCTGAACGACAGGGTTTGGTAGTCAAATGAAGACTCATTCTGAGCATGAGCACATTGAAGAACTAATCGAGGGCTATGCGCTCAACGCCCTGGACCCGGAAGAGCGCAGCCTGGTCGATCAGCACACATCAAGCTGTCCGCCATGCCGCAAACAGCTGCGCGTGACGGAAGAGACCGTTCACATGCTTGGATTTGTCGCGGCGCCGATTGTGCCGCCGGTTCGCTGTAAGCTCAAAGTGTTGGAAAAGATCGAGCGCGAGCAGTTTTTGCACACGCCTACCCGCCGATCGCGTGGAGCCGGGCCATTCTCGACTTGGGCCACAGTTGCCGCGCTGGTGCTGTTCATGGCGACCGGTATGTGGGGCGTGAGTCTTCAGCGCCAGATCGGCCGCATGAGCGGCGACATGGCCCGCGCCCGCAATGAGATCGCTGAGCTGGAAGGGTTGCTCGCAGAAGTCCAGGAGATTCGTTCGCTCAAAGGCGAGGGGCCGTCACAATACGCCGTGGCCAATACGTTTATGAAGCCCGGCAGCAACAAAGCCCTGCTGGTGATTCGCAACCTGCCGCCGCTGAGCGCAGGCCAGACATATAAGGTGTGGGTTGCGCGTGAGGGCGTGCAGGAGGGGCTGACGACCTTTAATCCGCCGCCCGCCGACGACACAATCCAGGTTTCTATCGAGCCCCGCGAGCCGATGGATCACTACAAGTGGATTATGGTGACGATCGAAAAAACCGAGTCCACTGATCATCCTAGTGAGAATCAGGCGCTCTTCGGCGATTTATAAGCGACTACCAGACCTCAAAAAACAAACGCGCTTAGCTAAAAGCTAGGCGCGTTGTTGTTTAACTGCCATTCTTGGCAATTTCTTTGCAAATCCTGTGCAAAATCAAGAATCTATGTATAATGGATTTACAGGGTATTTGCAATTCTTGTGCAAAACCTAGATCCAAACCGATCGAAGGTGCGTATAAGCAACCAACAGCGCGAAACAGGCCATTTCGCGCAGAGCCGAACAAGCGCGCAGATGTCGGCACGACGGCGTTATGAGAATGGAATAGCTAACTGGAAGGAGTTCGAAGATGTTGCGGCGATTACTCTATAGCCTGGGGATGGCTCTACTGGTTCTCGGTTTCGCACTTCCGGCGGCAGCCCAGAATAACAACGCGATGGTGCGTGTGATTCACGCCTCGCCCGATGCTCCGGCAGTTGATGTGTTCGTGGACGGTCAGGCGGCGCTGACCAACGTCGCGTTCAAGGCGATCAGCGATTATCTGGAAGTTCCGGCTGGCGAGCATAAGGTTGCGGTCGCGCCGGCGGGCCAGGGCGAAGCGGCGGCGGTGATCACAGCTAATCCTACTGTGGAAGCCGGCAAGGCCTACACGATCGCAGCAGTGGGCAAGCTGGCGGATATTAAGGCGCAGGTCTACAGCGATAACCTGGCTGCTCCGGCGGCTGGCAAGGCGCATGTCCGCGTGATTCACGCCTCGCCCGACGCCCCGGCTGTCTCGGTCAAGGTTGCGGGCGGCGCAACGCTGATCGATAGCCTGGCCTTCCCCAATGCCAGCGATTATCTGCCGGTCGATGCGGGCAGCTACAATCTTCAGGTGACGCCGGCCGGCGCGAACGATGTGGTGCTGGATCTGGCGAACACCACGCTGCAAGCCGGCACGATCTATGATGTCGTGGCGCTGGGCGAGCTTGCCAACATCACGGCGGAAGTCGACACGTACGCGGCGCAGGCCAGCACGACCGGCAGCGGCAGCGGTAGCGCGGAAGGTGCGCCAAGCTCACTGCCGAACACGGGCGCGGGCGAGAACCTGAGCCTGATTCTGCTCGGTCTGGGCGCGCTGGCGATCGTGAGCGGCTTTATGCTGCGCCGCCGCATGGCATAGATATTTCAGTTCCTCCCCTTAGGTGCCAGGGCCAGACGAGCGTTCGTCTGGTCCTGGTGCTTTTAACCTTGATGTCCGAGCGCTGCCTTGATGTCGTCCATCTCCAGCCCGTCGATCGCTGTCTCGCCGATCACGGTGACCGGCACCGACTGGTAGCCGAGCTGCGCCAGATCGTCCAGCGCGGCCGGGTCTTCGCGAATGTTGCGCTCGGTGAAGCTGTAGCCGTTCTGGCTGAGCCAGCTTTTGATCGTGTTGCAGTCCACGCAGCGCGGCCCTGATGTATAGACCGTGATCGTGGGTGTTGTTGGTTGAGTCATGTTATTGCTTGCTCCTTCGATCGTGATACGTCGTCTTTGGCGATGCGCTTATCCCTGAATCACAAAAACACCGCCACAGGATGATACTTGAGTGTACTCGACTTTCAACCCTGCCGCTTGCAAACGTGCCAGCGCTTCGTCGGCAGCCCAATAATATTCGTCCTCATCCCATTGGTCGCGCAGCTGCTGAAACGCCTGCTCGCGAACATGAGCCGTTGCAAACGCAATATCTCCAATGATCACACGTCCATCTGGCTTGAGATACTGCCGCACGATCCGCTGGATCAGATCGACCTTGGTCACATCGTTGAATTCGTGGAGCACATAGGCCGAGACTACGCTATCGAACTGGTGATTCACCTCGTCGGGCCAGACGTCAAGCAACTCAGCCTGGACGAACTGCACCTGTGGCAGCTTGGCGCGTGCCTGATTCAGCATTTCCGCAGAGAAGTCGATGGCCCAGACAGTACAGCCGTGTGCGGCAAAGCGCTCGGCTAAATTACCGGTTCCTGTGCCGAGATCAAGCACCAGCGAGTCAACTCCTACATCGGCGCGCCGCACGATCTCGTCGAGAACTTGCTCGTAGCCAGCAAAGGGAAAATCAATCGGCGCGAAGACGGCACGATCATAGCTGGAGGCCCAGTTGTCAAACAGTTTGTTGCGATCGGCGTTGCTCATGTGTATCGTTGTTCCTCAGGTTGTTGAAGGCTGCGCCGGGCGTGATAAATCACGCCCCTACGAAGCTCTTGATCAAAACCGCAGCGTGTCGGGCCAGTGCCGCTTGAGCACCTGCGCCTCCTCGTCGGCAATCACGGCGATGCCGGCAGGATTGGGATGGATGTTCGTCCACCAGCGCACGTCGCCCTCATGCAGATGATCCTGCCCTGCTCCCAGCACCGGAATATCTTCGTCGACCACGCCGTAGCCGCGCACGCGCAGATCCCAGTTACCCTGCTCGGTCTCGCGCCTCATGCGCTCATACACGTCGACAACCGGCATCTCGTAGCGCTGCGCGGTCTCGCGGATCGCCTCATAGATCGGCTGGAGCACGCTGTTGCGATCGAACTCGTAGTGCGCGGGATAATCCACAAACACTCCCGTCTCAAGCAGAACGCGGGCACGCGGCAGATCCGACCGCAGGCGCTCGCAGAGCTGAATCAGCGCGTCGCGAAAGCCATCCACGCCATACTCGCGCCGATCGTTGACGCCGTAGCGGATCAGCACATAGTCGGGCGGCTCGTAGCGGCGCAGCGTCCGCTCATAGCGCTTCAAGAACTTGCCGATCGACTCGCCGTCCAGGCCCTCGTTGACGATGGTGCACGAATCTTCGGGATACAGCTCACGCAGACGATCGGTAAGCGCGCGCTCGTTTTTGTAGCGTGTGGGCATATAGCTGGTCGCCAGCGTGCAATCGCCGATCATCAACATCCGCACGCTCATAGCCACGTCCCGGCCGCGCGCCTGTCACCATCGACACCGATCATCACTGCTCCTCCGTTAGCGTCGTTCATGCTCTTCCATCAGCGCCAGCTGTCGCGCGACCTCCTCGACCGCCACGCGCTGCTTGCGGTAAAAATCCGACTCGCTCATCGCCAGCTTCAGCACGATCTCACGGATGCGCAGCCCCTGGAGAAAGCGCAGATGCAGAATGTTGTACAGCACCCACTCCTGCGCCGTCGGCTCTAGCTGCTCGTCAGGGCGCAAATTTTCGATCGCCCGGCGCAGCACCAGCTGAAGCGCCTTGGTCGAGCTGCCGGTCTCGCTGAGCGTGTTGCGAACCGAGCGCAGCCCCAGCAGCGGACTTTCCGAAAGCTTGGGGCCGCCCCAGTAGTGCTTGAGCGCTTCCTGAACCAGCTGATCGAAGTTGGGCAGCATCGCCACGTCGGCGTCGATCTGCTCCAGCGTGGCCGGCGAGATATGCTCAAGGTGCGAGGCCATCTGCTG
>DASWTQ010000530.1:0-3440 GCA_036402055.1 Herpetosiphonaceae bacterium | reverse complement strand
CCGGCAGCGGCTCGGACAATCGGACTTCGCGCTCACACTCAGCACCTGGATGCTGCTCGACGAGTTGATTGAGCGGCGGATGAGTTGGGCAGAAGACGTAGCACGGTCACATTGGCCGACGAATACCGATCAACAAATGAGCATCCTGGAAGTGACCAACGAGTTCGATCGCATGATTTGGTTACAGAATTGCCTGGTCGAACTTATTCCCCAGCTTGATTCTGAGAGAGTTAGGTCTCACGATTGGCTTGATATGATCCAGTCGCGAAAAGACCAGACGTATCCAGATTGGCTGATCGCAGCCTGTTCGTTTGATGAAGATCAGGCATTACAAGATTTTCTAAGAATTGCCATATTTTCTATTCCACTTGGTCCATACGGTATGGAGATGGAAATCCCCGAACTATTTGAGCCTTATGAGGATGCACTAACCCAATTTCCACTAGATAATCCATCTTGGGCCCCCTATATTGCGGCTGCTCGCTTTGCCGAGCAGCCGGGAGCAGAAGTATTAGCACGTGAGTTGCGCTGGCTGAGTACCGTGTGCTCACCGGATACCTGGGCCACGGGCAGCTATGGTTCCTGGCCATTGGCTGCCTGTATTGCCGCCAGTCACTCTCGGGATGATTTACGCAAATTCGCAGATCGGGCGGAGCAAGGTCTTTTAGGTCAAGCGGAGGATTGGTACGCTGCACAGCAACGCTGGTTAGCTCAAGGCGTAACTGAGGACGACATCCTCTACTTGACAGACGAGCGCTGGCCTTACGATGCACAGATCTGTGATGTGGGCTTTCCTCTAAGTTGTAGCGGATATGGCTTTCATCGAGGCGGCGATATGCAACTCTGGCAATCATTATGGAATCTGTATGAGCAATTGCCAGTGGGAAAAGCTCGCTCGATAGTAGCAAATGCACTGCTTGATCTGTTGTCAACTCCTAGAGGACATAGGTTGTTGATCAGTATCGAGCTAGATCAGTTTAAGCAGCTCCTTCTCGACCGGCTGCACGAGCGATTCCGCTTCGAATCGCTACGTGGCATTCGGCTCCCGGAAATACTCACAGATGACTGGATCGAATTTTTTGATTGGCTGGGCTACCAAAAGTATACAGCAACCACTGTTCGTTGGCCTTGGTTGCACACTGCTCAACTAGCTGAGACATATACCAGCTATCCAGATCGTCACGGATTACTGCATGTCCTAGAAGTCTTCGCTGTATTTGGGAACACAGTCTCTGTTCCGAAAGCTCTTCTGAGTGAGAATTGCTTCATAGCTGAATCTGAGCGCCTTGCCGGTGCGCTGATCTCGATCGCACAAGGAGACTGGAATGATGCCGAGGTTACTACGTTAGCCCGGCTATTGGTCAATGCACCGGCATCGGAAGGAATGATCGAAGGCGCTATTGCAGCAATGAATAATGGTAATCTCCCGCACGCCGATAAAGAACGGCTGCTATTGGCCTTGCGCGATCGCCTGATGATCCAGCGCAAATCGGAGTTGAAATCAATTGTCGAGGCTCTTCACAGCTTGATGCAATCACGTCGTAGTACTATTGGCGAACCTGAAACCTGGGCTGTGCTGGGCCTTCCTTTGCTTCCATAGGATGTAGATGCAACCGGATGAGCTGATAGTCATCGCCAACTACCTGCCCCATACGCAAAGCCGACCCACACGAGTCGTCTTGTTTCGCTCGTTGCAGATTGATAGCGACAGCGCTTGCCGACGCTCCAGCTCTACGATCCGCGCTGCCGCTCTTCCAGCACTCCCGTCTCGTCGCGGGCCTCGCGACCGGCCCAGGTCAGCGCCTCCACGGTCGAGTCGATCACTTCGGCAGCGCCGGTCGCGCTCAAGATCGCCAGCATAACGCGCGTGGGACGCGGCGCCAGCCGCAGGCCATACACAAAGCCGGCCGCCAGCCAGGTGCCCGCACAGGTAGGACACGTGATCAGCTCGCCGATCGCTTTCCGTGCTCCCGAGCCCTTGGGGTTAACTGCCTCGCCGGCGCCCGAGCCGTCCGGCTCCGTGGCGGCAAACGCCGAGCGCAGTGGCTCAGTCACTTTGTCGTAAGCGATCAGCCGCCCACCGCGATACGTCGCCAGGCTCAGCAGCGTCAGATCCAGCGGTGTTAGCTCCAGCGGCTTCTTGTCGCGCTCGCTCAGCGAAAACGCCGCGAAGAGCGTCGCAAACAAGCCCATCAGCGATACGTACGTCGCGCGCTCCTTCTGAGCGTCTGCCTGATTCTCGGCCATAGCTACATATCCTTTTTGCTGCACACGATTCATGGCGCAGAATCGACGGATCTGCTCGGGAAACAGCGCGAGATTCTGCATCGGAAGCGGATTTGAGGCCGCCCACCCTGGCTTAGCGACTCCTCCCCAGCAAAGCGGCGATCGCGGCTCCGGCAACGCCCGCCCCGGCCAGCGCCAGCCAGCTGCGATGCGTTGTCGCCCAGAGCTGCCAGCTGCTATCCTGCGCCTGCGCGTCGAAGCGCCCATGCGCGCCGCGATCGCCCGGCAGCGGCTCCCAGAGGTTGTCGGGGCTGTCGGGATCGCGCGGCTCGTCGGTCTGCTGGCCCTCGTAGCCCGTTTTAGCCAGATACCAGTCGCCGAGCCAGGGCGCGAGCCGGTTGCCCAGGATCGCCACGACCGTCGACTTGCCAACGAAGACCTCGCGGCGATCGTGGTGGGCGGCCCACACAATCGCGTCGGCGGCGACCTCGGGCTGGAAGATCGGCGGGACCGGCTGCGCTTTGTTGGGCAGCCGCGATCTGACCCAGTCGAACTGCGGCGTGTTGAGCGCGGGCATCTGGACCATCGTCAGGCGCACATGGCTGCCGTCGTGGAGCAGCTCGGCGCGCAGCGAGTCGCAGAAGCCCTGGATCGCGTGTTTGGAGGCGCAGTAGGCCGACTGAAGCGGAATGCCACGGTAGGCCAGCGCCGAGCCAACCTGCACGATCGAGCCGCGATCGCGGGGCAGCATCCGCTTGAGCGCCGCTAGCGTGCCATACACAAACCCGAGATAAGTGACCTCCGTGACGCGCCTGTACTCCTCGGCCGTCATCTGCTTGACCGGCGAGAAGACCGAGACCATCGCGTTGTTGACCCAGATGTCGATCGGACCGAACTCCTCCTCGACGCGCGCCGCCGCCGCCTCGACCTGCTCCGCATCGGCAACATCCGTGGGCAAGACCAGCGCCTTACCGCCCAGTTGCTCAACCTCGCGACGCGCGCCTTCCAGCCCATCGCGGCCACGTGCCAGCAGCCCGATATGCGCGCCGCGCCTGGCGAATGCCTGCGCCGTGGCTCGTCCCACGCCCGCCGACGCGCCGGTGATCACGACGACCTCGGGCTTTCCTGTCTGATCCATCGCCTCTCCTTCTGCGCCTCGACGGTCGCGCGGCGCCTACTCGGCAAAAAAGTTGCTATGTATCACGAAATAGGCC
>DASWTQ010000529.1:0-4049 GCA_036402055.1 Herpetosiphonaceae bacterium | reverse complement strand
GATCGGCCATCCGATCGCCAACACGCAGATCTATCTGCTCGATCCAAACTTGCAGCCGGTGCCGATCGGCGGGGCGGGCGAGCTGCACATCGGCGGCGATGGCCTGAGCTGGGGCTATCTCAAGCGTCCCGTGCTGACCGCCGAAAAGTTCATCCCCGATCCCTTCAGCAAACATGGCGGCGCGCGGCTCTACAAAACCGGCGATCTCGCCAAGTACCGCCACGACGGCACGATCGAGTTTCTGGGCCGCGTGGACTTCCAGGTCAAGGTGCGCGGCTTCCGCATCGAGCTGGGCGAGATCGACCTGGCGCTGAGCCAGCATCCGGCCGTGCGCGAAGTCGTGACGGTCGCCCGCGACGACGCCGGGAACAAGCGGCTGGTGGCGTATATTGTCGGGGAACAAAAGAACAAGGGAACAAGGGAACAAACGGGAGAACCAAGAACCAAGAACCAAGAACCCGGGTGCCCTCTGGGCGCAGAACCAAGAACCGAGAACCAAGAACAAAGTACCAAAAATCTCCCCTCGCCTGCCGCAGCGGGAAAGGGGGGAAGTCGAGTGGAGCGAGACGGGGGTGAGGGCCTGTCCAAGAATCCGGGTGAGGGCCTCTCCTCCACCGAGCTGCGCAACTACCTCAAAGGCAAGCTGCCCGAGTACATGGTCCCATCGGCGTTTGTGGTGCTGCCCGCGTTTCCGCTCACGCCCAACGGCAAAGTCGATCGCAAGGCGCTGCCCGCGCCCGACAGCGCCCGCCCCGATCTGCGGGCGGCGTATGTCGCGCCGCGCAACGAGGATGAGCAGCGGCTGGCCGAGATCTGGGCGCAGGTGCTGGGCGTGGAGCAGGTCGGCGTTCAAGATAACTTCTTCGACCTCGGCGGCGACTCGCTGCTGGCGATTCGCGTCGTCGCCAAGGCCGGCCAGGCTGGCCTGAGCATCACCACCAAGCAGCTCTTCCAAAACCAGACGATCGCGGAGTTGGTCGCGAAGCTCGGCAGCGTGACGATCATCGCCGACCAGGGCATCGTCACCGGCCCGCTGACGTGGACGTTTTCCGAGCGCGATTTTCTGCTGCGCGAAGATCCCAACCCGAACTACTACAGCATCGCGTGTTTGCTGGAGGCCGAGGAAGATCTCGATCCGGCGCTGGTTCAGACCGCGCTGCGCCAGCTTATGCTCCACCACGACGCGCTGCGCGTGCGCCAGCCGCTGGGCGCGGATGGCCCGACGCTGGTGATCGATCCGCCGAGCGACGAGCTGCCGTTCACAGAGGTCGATCTGTCGGATCTGAGTGAGGCCAGACAGGGCGCGGCGATCAAAGCACGCATCACCGAGATCCAGACAACCTTTGATCTGGAGGCCGGGCCGCTCGCTAAGTTTGTGCTCTTCACCCTGGGGCCGGATCGACCGAACCGGCTGCTGCTGGTCTGCCACTACTACGTCGCGGATCTGCTCTCGTGGCAGATTCTGCTGACCGATCTGGATCTGGCCTATCGTCAGCTGCGGCGCGGCGAGGCGATCAAGCTGCCGCCCAAAACCACATCGCGGGCGCAGTGGGGCCAGCGCATCAACGAGCACGCGCACTCGGCGGCTGTCAAAGACGAGCTGCGCTACTGGCTCTCGGATTCGCGCAAGCACGCGGCGCTGATTCCGCAGGATCATCCCGGCGGCAGCCACACGATCGAAACCTATCGCCCGGTCTCGCTCTACCTGACAGCGGAAGAAACCCACACGCTGATGCGCGAGGTCAAGCTGGCGCAGGGCATCCAGATTGACGATGTGCTGCTCACGGCGCTGCTGCTGACGATCACCGACTGGGCCGAGACGCGCTCGGTGCTGGTCGATCTGCTCGGCCACGGACGCGAGGCGCTCTTCGAGGACATGGACGTGTCGCGCACGATGGGCTGGCTCAACATCACCTATCCCGTGCTGCTTGAGCGCGCCGCGTCCAGCGATCTCGGCCCGATGCTGAAAGCCGTTCGTGACCAGATGCGCCGCATTCCGAACCACGGCATCGGCTATAGCCTGCTGCGCTACCTCAACACCGAGCCCGAGATCGCCGCCGAGATGGACGCGCTGCCGCCGGTGGAGGTCAACTTCAACTACATGGGCGCGCTGTCGCCGGGCCTGTCGTCGTTTCGCGTGGCGAGCGCGTTCGGCGGGCATCGTCTCGATCTTCAGGCGGTCCGGCCGCATCTGCTGGCGATCAACGGCACGCTCGTCGGCGACCGGCTGAGCATGAACTGGATGTACAGCGAAAACGTGCATGAGCGCTCGACCATCGAGCTGCTGGCGAAGAACTACAACGCAACCCTGAAGGCGCTCGTGGCGTATCTGCACGAACGCCGGACACAGTAGCGGTTTTTTTGGAGGAATACCAATGGCTCAACCAACCACCGATCGGGGCATGACGATCTTTTCAATCGTCTGGTTTGGACAACTGATCTCGCTGATCGGCTCGGGCTTGACTCGCTTCGCGCTCGGCGTGTGGGTGTATCAGCTGACCAACTCGGTGACGCTTTTCGCGTTTATCACGCTGGCGGTCGCGCTGCCGGGCATTGTGCTGGCGCCGTTTGCCGGCGCGCTCGTGGATCGCTGGGATCGGCGCAAAGTGATGATCGTCAGCGACACCGGGGCGGCGATCTGCACGCTGGCGATCGCGCTGCTGCTGTGGGGCGGCAATCTAGAGCTGTGGCATATCTACATCGCGGTCGGCCTGAGCGCGGTCTTTAACGCTTTCCAGATGCCGGCGTTCATGGCGGCGATCAGCCTGCTGGTGCCCAAGCAGCATCTTGGCCGGGCCAACGGCATGCTTCAGGTCAGCGAGGCGGCCTCACAGATTGTGGCGCCGCTGCTGGCCGGCGTGCTCGTGCTGACGATCCAGCTCGAAGGCGTGATCCTGATCGACGTGATCACCTTCTTCGTCGGCGTGGCGGCGCTGCTGGCGGTGCGTTTCCCGCAGCCGGAGCGAACCGCCGAGGGCGAGGAGGGTCGCGGCTCGCTGCTGCGCGAGGCCGGCTATGGCCTGTCGTATATCGCGGCGCGGCCCGGCCTGCTGGGCCTGCTGCTCTTCTTCGCGATGATCAACTTCACGTTCAATATGATCGCGGTGCTCTACACGCCGCTGCTGCTCAAGTTCACCACGGCGGCGGCGCTCGGCTCGGTCATGGCGATCAGCGGCGCCGGCTTTCTGGTCGGCAGTCTGATCATGAGCGCCTGGGGCGGGCCTCAGCGCAAGATCTACGGCGTGCTGGGCTTCGGTCTGCTGTTTGGTCTCAGCATCCTGCTCACGGGCGTGTACGAGTCCACGGTGCTGATCGCGGTCGCAGCCTTCGCGACGATGCTGTGGGTGCCGCTGATCAACGGATCGAGCGCCGGGATCTGGCATGTCAAGGTCGCGCCCGATGTCCAGGGCCGCGTCTTTGCCACGCGCATGATGATCGCCTGGTCGGCCACGCCGCTCTCCTACATTCTCGCCGGCCCGCTCACCGACTACGTGTTCGAGCCGCTGCTGCTTGAGGGCGGCGCGCTGAGCGGCAGCGTCGGCCAGATCGTCGGCGTGGGAGCCGGACGCGGCATCGGGCTGCTGTTTATCGCGCTGGGCCTGCTGACCGCGCTGGCGGCGGTGGTGGGCTGGCTCAACCCGCGCGTCCGGCTGATCGAGCAGGAGCTGCCGGATCAGATCGGCGATCGCGCTCCCGCCGCTGCTGATGGACAGGCCCAGGAGGCGATCCCGGCCACCAGCTAAACCTTTGGACATGAAGCAACCCCGCTCCTGCTCGATCGAGGCCGGGAGCGGGGTTTTATTGTGCAGAGAATTGAGAGATGCGTGTATTGTCAGGCAGCTTCAAGCTGAACATACTCTCCCTCTGAGGAGGCTTTTGGTACCGGCAAGCCAGCTTCCCGCAGCGCTTCAATATGCAAGGTGATCGCTTCGTGGATTAGCTCCCTGACTTCTTCCTGGGTTTCGCCAACTGCGACGCAGCCTGGAAGATCTGGAACGTAGGCCCCATAGCTTGTCTCGCCGCGCTCAATAACAACGAGGTATTTCGTC
>DASWTQ010000528.1:0-18670 GCA_036402055.1 Herpetosiphonaceae bacterium | reverse complement strand
GCCTGATGCGCCACACACAGCACGCAGCCCTCGTGCTCGTCGCCGCTGCTGCTCTTGATGTATTGACTGCGCCACGGCGTCCACTTAATCTCCATGCCTGCTCCTTGGTTGGCTTGATTGCGCTCAGAGTGTAGCATTGTTCAGCCGATCGTGTGCGCGCTGGATCTGCGCTGCCAATTCCTGATCAACAGAATCGCCGCGCTCTCGACGTAGCCAGAGCAACATGATCCAGAAGATCGCGCACAGGCGGCGGGCGGCGTTCAACCGTTGTTGGGCTGCCGGCTCATGCAGCTCAAACGAGTCGAGGAAGCGCTGCCACGTGCGATCGCCGATATGGCGCGAGGGCTGCGCCTCGACCAGATCCGCCAGATCGAACGCCCGATCGCTCCAGCCGCTGTACTCAAGATCCACGCAGCGCACGCGCCGGCCGTCCCACAGGCAATGCGCCAGATTTGGATCGCCACGGCTAAACACGACTGGCGCCGGCCGCTCAAGAATCTCTCGATCCGCCTCTCTGTGCCACTGCGCCGCAACCTCCCGAATCTGCCCCACCAGCGGCTCGTCTGCACGAGCCGTGAGCTGATCTAGCCAGCTCTCGACGCGCTGCATGAACACGGCAGGCGTGCCGGTTACGGCGTGCGGATACGCGATGACCTCCGGCGTGAGCGCATACAACTGTTTGAGCGTATCGGCTAGGGCTGCCAGCTCGCGCGGTCCTGGTAGATGCTCACGCAGCGACACGCCTGGTACAAACTCCATCACCACCGCCGGCAGCTCAGGATCGGGCGAGAAATGCAGCGGCTGCGGCGCGATCGACAGGCCGTGCTGGGTGAGGAGGCACAGCGCCTGCCATTCCCGCTCGGCTCGTCGGCGCTCGTCGATTTTGTAGAGCTTGATACAGACCGGCTGAGATCCAAGCTGCACCCGGTACACATCGTTATTCATGCCGCCGGAAAGTCGCTGAATCGTGTCTAAGGCAGTAGCCTGCTGGCAGTGTGCCGCCCGCGTGATCGCCAGCGCTGCTTCGATCGTGGACTGTTGAGTCGTCATGCTGGACTCACTCGATCGACGGCCGGAAGCCCTCGCCCAGCACCTCGTTGACGTTGCTGAAGATCACAAACGCGTTGTCGTCGCAGTCGCGCACGATCGCTTTGAGCACGCTGATCTCGGACTGCGCCACCACCGACAGCAGCACCGTGCGCTCGGCCGCAGTATAGCCGCCGCGTCCTTCCAGCACCGTTACGCCGCGCCCCAGTGTGTGCAGGATCGAGCGCTGAATCTTGTCGGGATGGGCCGTGATGATCACCGCCTGCCGCGCGTAGGAAGCGCCTTCCAGCACCAGATCGACGGTGCGCCCGCTGATGAACGCAACCAGCAGCGCGTAGAGCAGCTTGTCGAGCGAGAAAAGATAGGCGGCGGCGGCAAAAACCAGCACGTTCATCGCCAGCAGCGAGCGGCCCATGGGAATTGCGCGCCAGCGCTGCAAAAAGCGCGCGACAATATCGACGCCGCCGGTGGTACCCTGCACGCGAAAGACCAGCCCGACGCCGACGCCGTCGAGCACGCCGCCGTAGAGCGTGTAGAGCAGCGGATCGGCCGTGGCGCTCATGTAGCGGCTGACGTACGGATTCAGCAGATCGATCGCGAACGAGAGCGCGACCGTCGCGTAGACTGTACGCACGCCGAAGACAAAGCCGCCCAGGTAGCGAAAGCCCGCGATCAGCAGCGGAATGTTCAACAGCAGACTGACCAGGCCGATCGGCGTACCAAACAGATCGTTGAGGATGATCGCGACGCCGGTCACGCCGCCGGTCACGACGTTGTTGGGCACCAGAAACAGATCGACCGAGATCGCCACGCAGATCACGCCGACCGTCATGATCAAATAATCGCGCAGAGTCCGCGCGATTATGGGGAGATATTTCAACATGGTCTGACCGCCCCGGCTCACGGCTGATCTTGCTCGATATTCTCGCGCAGGTACGCCTCGACAAACAGATCGATGTCGCCGTCGAGCACCGCCTGGGTGTTGCTGGTCTCGGCGCTGGTGCGGTGATCTTTGACCATGTTGTAGGGATGCAGGACGTAGGAGCGAATCTGGTTGCCCCAGGCGGCCTCGCGGTACTCGCCGCGCAGCTTACGGCGCTCCTCGCGCTGACGTTGCAGCTCGCGCTCCAGCAGCCGCGCCTTGAGCACCTTCAGCGCGGTCTCTTTGTTTTGCAGCTGCGAGCGCTCGTTCTGGCAGGTCACCACGATCTGCTCGGACGTGCCGGCCTTGTAGGTCAGGCGAACCGCCGAGTCTGTGGTGTTGACACCCTGACCGCCGTGACCGCCCGCCCGGAACACGTCGATGCGCAGATCGTCGGGCTCGATCGTGATGTCGATCGCGTCGTCGACTTCGGGCATGACCTCCACGCCCGCAAACGAGGTGTGTCGCCGGTGCGCCTGATCGAAGGGGGAGAGTCGAACCAGCCGGTGCACGCCCGCCTCGGCCTTGGCGTAGCCGTAGGCGTACGGCCCGCGCAGCTCGATCGTCGCGCTTTTGATGCCGGCCTCTTCGGCGGGCATATCGTCGATCAGCGCAACCTTCCAGTCGTGCTGTTCGCCCCAGCGCATATACATGCGCAGCAGCATCGCCGCAAAATCCGCCGAGTCTACGCCGCCGGCGCCGGGCTGAATCGTCATAAACGCGGCTGCCGAGTCGTACTGGCCCGAGAGCAGCGTGCTGATCTCTAGCTCGTCGACGGTTTTGGCCAGCTGCTTGACCTCGCTCTCAAGCTCGGCCAGCATCGCGCTGTCGTCTTCGGCGGCGGAAAGCTCCAGCAGCTCGGCCGTGGTGCTCAGCCGCTCGTCGAGCGTTTTCCACTTGGTTGTTTCGGCCTGAAGCAGCGCCAGCCGCTGCATGATGCTCTGCGCCTCGCCGGGATTGCTCCAAAACTCGGGGTCGCTCGACTGCGTTTCCAGCTCGGCGATCTGCTGCTCACGTGCGGCTAAGTCAAAGCCGCCCGCGAAGCGCCTCAAAGCGCGTTCGCAGGCTCTCCACTTCGTTCAAAAGTTCGCTAAAAGTTGCCATCGGCTCAGTCCTCTATAACAGGTTATCGAATTATTCAGCTTCGGGATCACCCACGATCTGTGGTAACGCTACCGCCACGTCGTCACGGATCACGGCCAGCGCCTGACGGTCGGCCCAGGTCGGCGTGTAGTTCACGACGATCAGCTGCGCGCCGTGCTGTAGCGCCAGCTCGGGTAGATCGGCCACGGGATACACTTCCAGCCCGGTGCCGGCCACGATCAGCAGATCGCACTGCCGGACGGTAGCCTCGGCCCGCTGCCAGCTATCGATCGGCAGCAGCTCGTCGAAGAGTACCAGATCCGGCTTGATCGCGCCGCCACACGTGCAGCGCGGCACCGATCCTTGCTGCGCCGTCGCCAGATGCTCGGCTGTGGGCCAGGATTGGCCGCACTGTATACACGACGCCGTGCGCAGATGGCCGTGCAGCTCGTAGACTGTCCGCGAGCCGGCCTTCTGGTGCAGCCCGTCGATGTTTTGCGTAACGATCGCCTGAAGCTTGCCGCGCCGCTCAAGCTCGGCCAGCGCCCGGTGCGCCGGATTCGGCTCAGCCTCCAGGATCGTGGCGATGTGTGGCGCGATCCAGCGATAGAACGGCTGCGGATCGCGCTTGAACATCCGCAGCGAGGCCACCACCGCCGGATCTTCGTTGTTCCACATGCCCGACATCGGCGAGCGAAAATCGGGAATGCCCGACGGCGTGCTGATGCCCGCGCCGGTCAGCGCGACGATCCGGCTCGCGGCGTGTATGGCGGCTCGCGCTCGTTCGATCGCTGCTTCAGTCATACGGGGAATGGTAGCATATGCCCGGAGGGGAAACAAGCGCACCGGCCGGGATCAATCTGATCCCGGCCGGTGCCATGCATCCAATGTGTGCTAATTAGTAGCGGTTATAGCCGCCGCCGCCACCGCCACGGTTGTACCCGCCGCCGCCGCTGCGCGAGCCGCGCTGCTGCGAGAAGCAATCATTGCAGTACACCGGACGATCGCCGCGAGGCACAAAAGGCACTGTTGTTGTTCGCCCACACTGCGAACAGGTTGTCTCGTGCTGAACCCGCTCGCGCTGTGTATAGCCGCCACCACCGCCGTAACCACCGCCATTACCATAGCTGCTGCTGCTGTAGCCACCGCCGCCGCCGCCGTAGGATCGCTCACTCCCGTAGCCACCCTCGCTGCGCTGCGATTTGCGAGCGCGACGGCAGTTCTGGCAGCGGGTTGGTGCGTTGTCAAAGCCCTTCTGTGCGTAGAATTCTTGTTCGCCTGCGGTGAAGGTGAACTCCGTGCCACAATCCCGGCACGTCAGTGTCTTGTCTTCGAAGCTCACGTGAGCTCCTCCTGAGTAAAGAAAACCCGAGTGGACGACTAAGATAGACCTGCGATGGTGGTGAGGGCCAGTTCTGGGGGAACAGGATACCGTCAATTTGGGTTATTCGCGGGGGCCTAGCCAAGTACCACGGCCCTAGTATAGGACATAGTATGTGCAATTGCAAGAGCCCAACCTTTCAGTTTTCTTGGTATTAGTGCGGTATTTCGCTATTCCTTGCCCGATGCCAGCTTGTGCGCCCAGCGCGTTGTTTCAGGCAAACGGTATTTGGGTGTACAGCGCATCACATAGTCGATCGCGGTGGTCAGGCTGATACGATGGCCGCTGGAAATATAGAGCGGCTTGGTATTCTCACGTGTGCGCAGCACCGCGCCGATGACTTCGCCTTTGTCGTGGAGCGGCTGCCACGCGCCGCGCTCCTCGGGCAGTGCGTCGTGCTTGCCGATCAGCCACGATTTGGCGACGCCGATCGACGGCGTGTCGGTGAGCAACCCCAGGTGGACGGCGATACCCAGCCGCCGTGGATGGGCGTAGCCCTGACCATCGCAGAGCAAGATGCCCGGCTCCGTCTCCAGCTGGGCCAGCGCGTCCAGCACCGCCGGGATCTCGCGAAACGACAGGAATCCCGGAATGTAGGGAAAGGTCGTGGGGCGGCGGGCGATCGCCTGATCCTGAAGCTGAAGATCTGACAGCCGCAGCACCGCCACCGCAGCGCGCGTGACGGCTCCGTCCTCCTCAAAGCCCACGTCGACGCCCGCCACATACTCGATCGGCCCCAGCCGATCCTCGATCACGACCTGACTCCGCAGCTGTCGCTGAACTTCCAGCGCCTCTTCAACCGTCGTCGGCCAGTGCTCCGGCTGATTAATCTGCATACTGTGTTGCCTTTCTGCGCTCGTCGGCAAGTCGAATCACCCGCTCGGTCTCGCTCCACAGGCTGTAGCGCGGCAGCTCGTCGAGCGTAACCCACGCAACCTCGGCCGCGTCGTCGGCGGCGACCGCCTCGCCGGATTGCCACTCGGCCAGCACGTCGATCAGCGTGTAGTGGAATTGCACCCGCCCATCGGCATCGCGATCGATCAGATCGACGACGGCGACCACATCGCGAACCGTGATCGCCAGCCCGGTCTCTTCGCGAGCCTCGCGCCGGGCCGCCTCGGCGACGGTCTCGCCCAGCTCCTGCCGGCCGCCCGGCAGGCTCCACTCGTTCTCACGCGGCGGCTTGCCGCGCCGGATCAGCAGCACCCGATCCGCGCGCCAGATCACAGCGCCCACGCCGATCAGCGGCGATGTAGGATATTCACGCGGCATATGTTGTAGCTGACTCCTTTCGCCTCTTTGCAGAGGTTTGACGCAAAATCAGTGGCACTGGTATAATCGTTGGACTTTAAAGCCCTCGTCCAGATTCCACTTGGAGAGCATGTTCGAATGAACGATTTTATCAACTTTTTTACCCAGCCGGACCTCGAATTCGGAGGTGTTAGCTGGGCCACTGGCCTGTTCTGGCTGGCCTTGCTCGCGGCAGGCGTGTACCTGCTCACCCGCTGGAGCGACTCGAATCCCGCTCGGCAGCGCTTTGGTCGCCAGTTCGCGACGGTCGCGACGGTTCTTGGTGCGCTGGGCCTCCTGTTGTTGCTCCTCAACTTTGTTCAGTTCTCGCCTTTCAACATTCGGCTGTGGATGTATCTGCTTGGGTTTGCTTCGCTGGGCTATGTCGGCTACGCCGCCTACTACTACACCAGCAAGTTGCCGGCCCAGGTTGCGGCCGCGCGTCCGGCGCGCAGCGTCCGCACAACTGGTGGTCGTGGCGCGCGAACCTACCAGGCTACCGGTACGGCTGCGGCTCCTCGGCCACCGCGCGAGCCGCGCCCGGTTGCCACAACCACCCGCCGCGAGGCTCGCCGCGACAAGAAGCGCAAAGGTCGATAGGTCAAAGTCCACATTTCGTACCAGCGCAGGTGATATTCTGCGCTGGTGCTCTTTTTTAATTAACATATACTGTTGTAAGCGATCGCGATTGTGGTTTGAAAAGCAAAATATTGTTGTCATGTAAACATAACCCATGCGATGCTTCAAAGCTATTGTTGAGATTGATTACTGGCAAAGTAGAGCTGATTGTGTGCCCAGAATTACGATCTAGCCGCGTAGATGGCGCTGATTTAGGTCTGATGTTCTACCATGGTATAATTATTAGCATCACCTCCAGCTTATAGCGTGATGAATAGTGGAGCGATCATGGTGTGCGTGCGGCTCACAAGTGCAAGCGATTCGCTAGCGGTACAGCGCCGGGCGAAGGCCGTTTCCCTCAGTGGAGCAGGCTTTTGCCAGCTGTTGGGCTGTATCCGTCGGGCGCTGTCGCCTGCTGAGCGTGCCGTATCTGCATGGTATCTTCGGCGCTGTCGTGCCGCTCCTGCACGTCCAGGAGGGTAGCCTTATGGAGGGGACTCTGCACCCGATTGCTCCCAATCAGACGGAGGCGCTGACCGAAGAGCCTTCCTTGAGCCAGCTTCAGGCCCAGAATCAGCTACTGTTGAGGCTGCTGCGTACCTCTGCGCTGCTGGCGGCAGAGCTGGAATCCCAGGATTTTGCCCAGACGGCTGTTCAAACCATCGTCGAGTCGCTGCCCGGCGTCGTCAAAGCCGCGCTGTGGTTCTTCGATCGCTTCGAGAAGCGGCTGCGACTGGCGGCGGTGTATGGCGTGCCGCATCTGCCGGTGCTGGACACCGACGCGCGGGATCAGCTGGCGCTACGGCTGTACGAGGGTCATGTGGGCGAGGCCGTCGCGACGCATCAGCCGCGTCTGCTGGTAGCACCTGGCGCGTTTGTGGAGCAGATCCAGACGCTGGACGCCGAGAACGCCGCGATTTTATCGCAGCTGGCCGCCGCGCTGCCGCCGGATCTGCGCATCGCCTGCCTGCCGCTCTACCTTGGCTCGCTGCCGATCGGCGCGCTTGAGCTGTTCTACACCGATTCTGAATCCAGCCCGACCCAGGAAGAGCTGCCGCTGCTCCAGGCTTTCGCCGATCAGCTGGGCGTGGTTTTTCATAACGCGCAGATGTACGCCGAGATGAGCGCGCAGCACCGGCGGCTGCAAGCCTTCGACGCGGTGGTCACGGCGATCACCAATGCCTCGGATGTTGAGCAGATGCTTGAGCAGGCGCTCTCGGTGACGCTGTATGTCGTCGGGGCGGAGCGCGGCATGATTCTGCTCAACGCCGAGGGCCTGGCCGAGGTCGCCGTCAGCTACCAGATTTCGTCGAGCGCCTTTGCTCCAGGCGCGCATTTTCCGCTGGAAGGCTCGCCCTGCGCCGAGGTGATCCGCTCGGGACAGCCCAGCGTCCAGCCGTTGCGATCGCTGCATCCGTGGGCCGCGCTGCTGCCCGCCGATATTCAGGCCGTAGCGCTGCTGCCGCTGCTGTCGGGCGGTACCGTCGTGGGCGTGCTGGTGATCGGGCTCAGCGGCGACAGCGAGGCACGCCTCGACTGGGCATCGCTGCTGGCGATCGGTAATCAGATCGGGATTGCGGTTGCCAATCATCAGCTCTACAACGCCAGCCAGCGTGAGCGCCGGCAGCTGGCCGGGGTGATCGCGTCGATCGCCGAGGGTGTGATCATCTGTGATCGCCTGGGTCATCTGGTGCTCTCGAACGATGCGGCGGAAACGCTGCTGGCCCAGCCGCTTGAGGTTGGCATGCCGCTGGCCGAGCTGGCACGGCTGCTGGTCATGCGCACGCTCGACGGCCAGGCTGTCAGCAGCGAAGAAACGCCCTTCGCCCGCTGTCTGCGCGGTGATGTGTATCAGAACTACGATGTGATGATCAACGTCGGCGTGGATGTGCAGCTCTTTATCAGCTGCTCGGGCGCGCCGCTGTTGGCCGACGACGGCTCGATCGACGGCGCTGTTGTGGTGATCCGCGATGTGACCGAGTACAAACGCCATGATGCCGTGCGCGACGAGTTTGTGGCAGTGGCTGCGCATGAGCTGCGCGCGCCGCTGGCGGCTGTCAAAGGCTACACCGATCTGCTGGTGCGGCGGATTCTGCAAGATGCCAACAGCAGCGAGCGCGATCACAAAGGCATCATGATGCTGTCGCGGCAGATCGAGCATCTGGTGCAGCTCGTCGATAATCTGCTCAATGTGTCGCGGCTGGACTCAGGCCAGCTTGAGCTGCATCTGACACGCGTCGATCTGGTCAGCCTGATCGAGGCCAGCATCGAGCGCATCAGCCTCGGCGATGCCAATCACGACTTTTTGTTCAACGGCCCGCCCAGGCTGGAGATCATCTGCGATCAGCTGCGTGTCCAGCAGGTCTTCACCAATCTGCTCTCCAACGCCGCGCGCTACAGCGCCGCCCACACGCGCATTACTGTCGAGCTGTGGGTTGAGCGCTGCGCCGGCGAGCAGGGCACGGCTCGCGGCACCTTCGACGAGGACTGCGTGGTCGTCGCCGTGCGCGATGAGGGCGTCGGCATGTCGCCCGAGATCCAGGCCAAGGTCTTCGATCGCTACTACCGGGCGAATACCGCCACCGCCACGAGCGGCCTTGGTCTCGGCGTGTATCTGAGCCGCGAGATCGTGGTGCGGCACGGCGGGCGCATCTGGCTTGACAGCGCTCCCGGCCAGGGAACCTCCTTCTATGTTATGCTGCCGATCAGCCCCATCGGCTCGCTCTAGGCGCTTACATCCGTACCTGAGCGGCTCTAAGCAACGCTGACTCCGATTACAATTTGTTTTAACAGTAGGGACCTCCATGCGTCCCTACTTGTCATCGTTCCAGATTAGGTTATCATTCGCCCACATTCACACATGCATTTCAATCAGTAGTGCAGGCGAAGTGTTTGAAAGAGCATAGGAATTATGGATCTATTTGATCACGCAGCCCAATCCGAGCAGTCGAACTCCGCGCCGCTGCCGGCACGGATGCGACCACGCAGCCTGGACGAGTTTGTCGGTCAGGAGCGCATTGCGGGCTCCGGGCGCTTGCTGCAACGGGCGCTGGATCGCGGCGCGCTCTTCTCGATGATCCTGTGGGGACCGCCCGGCAGCGGCAAGACGACGCTGGCCCGGCTGCTGGCAGGCGCGAGCAAGGCGCACTTCGAGCAGCTGACAGCCGTTAGCTCCGGCGTGGCCGAGCTGCGCAAAGTTGTTAAAGAGGCGCAGCAGCGGCAGGGCATGTACGGCGAGCGCACGGTGCTTTTCGTGGATGAGATCCATCGCTGGAATAAGGCCCAGCAGGACGCGATCCTGCCCTACGTCGAGGACGGCACGCTGATTCTGATCGGCGCGACCACCGAGAATCCCTCGTTTGAGGTCAACGGCGCGCTGCTGTCGCGCTGCCGCGTGATCACGCTGGAGGCGCTCAGCGACGAGGCGATCGGTACGATCATCGACCGGGCGCTGGCCGACGTCGAGCGTGGACTGGGCGAGCTGAAGGTGCTGCTGGATACCGACGCGCGCTCACTGCTGATCAATCTGGCTAACGGCGATGCGCGCGCCGCGCTCAACGCGCTTGAGATCGCCGCGCTGGCTGCGATTCCCGGCATGTACGGTCAACGTGTGCTACACTCCGATGCGATCGTCGAGGCGTACCAGCGACGGCACGCGCAGTACGACAAATCCGGCGAGCTGCACTACGACGCGATCTCCGCGCTCCATAAATCCGTCCGTGACAGCGATCCTGACGGCGCGCTCTACTGGCTGGGCCGGATGCTGCGCGGCGGCGAAGATCCGCTGTATGTCGCGCGGCGGGTGGTGCGCATGGCCGTCGAGGACATCGGGCTGGCCGATCCCGGCGCGCTGCCGCAGTGTATCGCGGCGCAGCAGGCGGTGCATTTTCTGGGGCAGCCCGAGGGCGATCTGGCGCTGGCGCAGGCTGTCGTGTATCTTTGCCAGGCGCCCAAGAGCAACGCGGTTTATCGCGCGTACGGAGGCGTGCTGAATGATGTCGAGGAGACGCGCAACGAGCCGGTGCCGCTGCATCTGCGCAACGCGGTTACGGGGCTGATGAAAGGTTTGGGCTACGGCAAAGACTACCAGTACGCCCATGATTACGAGAACACCCAGGTGCAGCAGGAGCATCTGCCGGCTAACCTGGCCGGACGCCGGTACTACTACCCTACTCAGTACGGCTTCGAGTCCAGGATCAGCGAGCGGCTGGCCTGGCGCTACCCGGCCGATGATGCGCCCGAGGAGCCGGGCAGCGCGCCCGAGCCCGAGGCCGATCAAACCTGAGATCTGGAGTGTGCAGACGCGCCGGAGGATCGTCTAGAGCTTCGCTGCCACGAGTCATAGGCTGGCAGGGGAGCAACGGACTATTTGCGGCGCTCTCTCCAGGTTCGTATAATATGTGCGTTCAAGCTATCAGCCACACTTCTTGCCTTAGTCTTGCGCGCATAACACTCGCTGCCTGAACACGGCGACGCATGGAGGTTACGTGGAGATCATTCGTATTCCGATTCTCAAGATTGAGGACTTTCTTATCGCGTCGATCCAAACGGCGCTGCATGATGTTCAGGCCATGGACTTCAAAGATAGCTTGCTTCAGCGTATCTATGAAACGAAGTCCAAGGGCGTGATCCTCGATCTGACCGCGATCGATGTGCTCGACAGCTTTGTCGGTCGCCTGATCAATGATATTTCTCAGATGTCAAACTTAATGGGCGCGAAAGTCGTGATCACGGGCTTGCAGCCTGCCGTCGCGATCACACTGGTTGAGCTTGGGCTTGAACTTCCTCAGGTGTTGACGGCGCTCAACCTGGAAAAAGGCATCGCGGCGCTGCGCCGAGTTACGGAGCACACTACCAATGGCCGAGCCTAAGGTCATCATGATCAGCAGTGATCTCGATATTGTCGCTGCACGCATGGTTGCCCGCGATACTGCTCGTGCTCTTGGTTTTGGGGCGATCGACCAGGCACGCATCGCGACAGCCATCAGCGAGCTTGCTCGCAACATTTACCTGTATGCCGGCGAGGGAAGCGTTACGGTTAAAGAAGCGACGAATGGGCTGCGGCGCGGCATCGAAGTTGTGTGCGAGGATCGTGGTCCTGGCATTGCCGATATTAATCTTGTGATGCAAGACGGCTATACCTCATCCAAAGGCATGGGCATGGGCCTGCCAGGCGCTAAACGCCTGATGGATGAGTTCGAGATCAGCAGCCGAGTTGGACAGGGAACCAGAGTTATTTGTCGAAAATGGTCGCGCTAGCTGTTCGGGCTTGATCTAGCGCAGCCGTCTCGCGCAGAGATGGCGCTTTCTGTTTAAGTATGTCAGCTCTTCACAATGTGTATCTCGGCCTGGGGGCAAACCTCGGCGAACGGCTCGCGACGCTGCGTGCAGCGCGTGACCGGCTTGCGCCGGCCGCGACGGTTGTGCGCTGCTCAAGCTTGTATGAGACGCCGCCGTGGGGTGTTACCGATCAGCCTGCTTTTCTCAACGCGGTCTGCCATGCGCAAACCGCGTTGAGTGCTTTTGAGCTGCTGGCGTTTCTCAAAGATCTGGAGGTCGATCTGGGCCGCACCGCGACGACGCGCTGGGGTCCACGGCTGATCGATCTGGATATTCTGCTCTACGACGATCTCCAACTCGACACGCCCACGCTGACTATTCCCCACCTCCATCTCCACGAGCGGGCGTTTGTGCTGATTCCACTCGGCGAGATCGCGCCGGATCTCCAACATCCTGGGCTGGGCCGTTCGATCGCCGAGCTGGCCGGCAGCGTCTCCACAGAGGGCCTCCAGCGGCTGGAAGAGCGCTGGTAAGGGCGGCGATTCGTACAAACATGCTATAATGCCTCGCGAATCGTCTTTTTTCCGAAGCTTCGGGTGCTCATAAGGAACTATGCTCATAGATACGTCTGCTCAACTTCCACGCTGGTCTGAGCGGCAAACCCGCCGCAATACATTTTTGCTTGGCGTGTCGGTGCTGGTGGTGATGCTGCTGCTGATCAGCGCGCTGGCGGCAGATCGCCTGCGGGTTGGCAACCGGGGCCAGCTTGAACAGATCGACCAGCTTCAGCTGCGACTGAGCGAGGTCTTCGGCCAGCTGCGCGATATGCAGATCGCCCAGCGCGATTACCTTGACGACGGCTCGCCCGGCGCGCTGGCCAGATACGATCGGGCTTCCGCCGCGTATGCTCCGTCGCTCGCTCAGTTGAACCGCGACACAGACCAGATCCGCGATCGCATTCCAGAGCTGGCGCAGGAAATTCAGGGCTTTGAACAAGCGGCCAGCGAGTGGCGAGACTCTTCTCAGCGCTTGATCGAGGAGCAGCAGGCGCAGGCGCTGGCTCCGGCTGCGGTCCAGCAGCGACTGGATCAGAGCGAGCAGTCGTTCGAGCGGATCGGCGAGTTCTACAGCAAAGCGCTGCCCTACATCGAGGCCGACCGCGAGACGCTGCGCACCGGTCATCGCAGGCTGGTCAATACCAGTTTGGCGCTGCTGGTGCTGGTAACCGGCGCGACCTTTGCCACCTTGATGTACGGTATCTCGCTGGTGCGGCGCATCGGTCTGCTGGCCAGCGCGCAGCAGCTGCGCCAGGAGCGCCAGACCGCCTACACCGAAGTGATCTCGGCGCTCAACGGCCCGACGCAATACGGACCGCTGCTGACTCAGGCGCTGCCGCTGGTGATCGAAACCGCAGGCGCGCAGGCGGGTGTGGTCTACAGCTATGCCGACGGTATGCTGGTGCCATCGGCGGCGGTCGGCGTTGACAAAGACACGCTGCCGCCGCTGCGTCCGAATGAAGGGCTGCCCGGCCGCGCGCTGCATCAGGAGCGCACGATCGGCGTCGCGGATCTGCCTGCCGACACGCCGTACCGCATTCATACCGGCGTGGGCGTCGGCGCGCCGCGCAGCCTGGCGACGCTGCCGCTGCGCTACGGCAAGCAGCTGCTCGGCGTGCTGGTGGTTGCCAGCGTGAATCGCATGAGCGATGCCGATGTCCAGTTCTTGAATCTGACGGCCTCGCAGCTGGCGATCGCGATCAGCAACGTGCGCGCCTTTGAGGAAACGCAG
Source organism: Herpetosiphonaceae bacterium (assembly GCA_036402055.1). Lineage (GTDB taxonomy): Bacteria > Chloroflexota > Chloroflexia > Chloroflexales > Kallotenuaceae > LB3-1. The sequence goes on along the minus strand of DASWTQ010000528.1, from coordinate 5,261 downwards.
CATATCGCCGATCAGCTGTCGGAGAATAATACCTACCTGGGGCGGCTGCTGGAAGAAAGCGATACGCTGCAAGACATCGGCCGTGAGCTGGTGGTGCAGAGCGATCTGCAAACGCTGCTGAATCTGGTCTGTCGCGAGGCGCGGCGGCTGCTGCGCGGCGACTACGCGGCCGTGGCGACGATGATCGATACCAGCGGATCGACGCGCTGGTCCGCGATCGACGGCGCAACCTCGACGAATTTCCGCGATACGGTGTTCGCGCCGCACAAGGGCATGGCCGGCCGGGTGATCGATCGCGCCGGTCCGGTGGTGGTGCATCACTTCGGCCAGAATCCCGAGTTTCCGGTCGAGGAATTTCCGATTCATGTCGCCGAAGGAATGCGCTCGGCGCTGGGCGTGCCGCTCTTCCGCAAAGAAACGCCGGTCGGTGGGCTGATCGTCGGCTATCGCAGCGACCACGAGATCACCGACGCCGAGATCGAGCTGGCGACCGCGCTGGCCTCGTACGCCTCGATCGCGATCGAGAACGCGCGGCTGCTCTCCGAGCTTCAGCAGGAGCGCGATCTGGCCGAGCTGCGGGCGCAGGAGCTGACCGAGAAGAATAAAGAGGTCGAGCGCGCCAACAAGCTCAAGAGCGAGTTTGTGGCCAATATGAGTCATGAGCTGCGCACGCCGCTGAACTCGATTCTAGCGCTGTCACAGATCTTGCTAGATCGATTGGACGGCGAACTCAATGAAGAGCAAGACAAGCAGGTTCGCATCATTGAGCGCAACGGCCAGAATCTCCTGCGCCTGATCAACGATATTCTCGATCTTTCCAAGATCGAAGCCGGACGGATCGATCTTGTGCCATCCTCCTTCAAGCTGGCGGATGTGATCAGCTCGGTGCGCAGTACGATTTCGCCGCTGGTAGTGGACAAGGGTCTGCAATTGCAGGTGGAGATGCCCCCCGATCTCCCGGTCTGCTACACTGATGAAAATAAGCTCAAGCAAATTCTGCTCAATCTGCTGAGCAACGCCGCGAAGTTCACGGAGCGCGGCGGGATAACTATTCGGGTGACCAGGGATCGGCTGGTGACGGGCGCGCACAACGGCGATCCGCAGCGCTCCTGGATGACGATCGAGGTGCAGGATACCGGCATCGGCATTGCGCCCGAGCACCAGGCTACGGTCTGGGAAGAGTTTCGCCAGATCGACGGCTCGTTGTCGCGCCAGTACGAAGGTACGGGCCTGGGTCTTGCTATTGTTCGTCGGCTGGTCCATTTGCTCGGCGGCGAGATCGAGCTGACGAGCGCGCTCGGGCAGGGCTCGACTTTCCGCCTGTCGCTGCCGACGCACCTGAGCGATAAGCCGGCCAGCCAGCCGGCCGCTGCGCAGAGCAAGCCGGCCCGTCTGAGCGAGGAGCGCTACCGCTCGACAGAGAAGCCGCTGGTGCTGGTGGTGGACGACGACGTCGAGGTGATCTATATCCTGGAAAAATATCTGCGCGACGACGGCTACCAGATCGAGACCGCGCAGACCGGCGAGGAGGCAATCACCAAGGCGCGCGCGCTGCATCCGTTCGCGATGACGCTGGATGTGATGCTGCCGGGCCGTGACGGCTGGGAAGTGATCCAGGAGCTGAAGAGCGATCCTCAGACCAGCGATATTCAGATCATTATGCTGTCGATGCTGGATAATCGCCAGCTGGGCTATAGCCTCGGCGCGACCGACTATCTGGTCAAGCCGGTGTCGCGCAACGATCTGCTGCGGCGGCTGAATCAGCTGCGTCAGGAGCGTCCGCTGCATACTGTGGTCGTCGTCGACGACGATCCGATCGAGTCGCGGGTGCTGGCGACGGCGCTCGGCGACGAGTCGCTGAACGTGACGACCTTTATGAGTGGGCCGCCGGCGCTGGAGTGGCTGGCCGGCAACACGCCGGACCTGATCACGCTGGATCTGATGATGCCTGGCATGGACGGCTTCGAGGTGCTGGATGCGATTCGCCGCCAGGATCATCTGCGCGACGTGCCGGTGCTGATTATTACGGCTAAAGACATCTTTCCTGAGGACCGCGAGCGACTCAATGGGCGCATCTCGGCGATTATTCAGAAAGGTCCGCGCCAGCGCGAAGAGCTGCTGCTTGAGGTGCGCGAGACGCTCAATCGTCGGCGTCTTATGGCCAGCGCCGGCGAGGAACAGAGCGCCAGCCTGTAGGAGCGAGGAAAAGCTCGCACTTCTTCGGCGCCAGGCCGGATCAGGGCAATCTTTCCCCAAACGGATTGGCCTCCAGCTCGATTGAGACGCAGAGAAGACGTGCTGTTCAAGCAGCCGACGCCTTGGAGAATGTGATAGTGGTACATGGAGCAACGATTCTGGTGGTCGAGGATAATCCCGATAACATGTATGTGTTAGATCACCTGTTGACGCGCAAAGGCTACACGGTTCGGCAAGCGGGACGCGGTGAAGATGCTCTAGATCAGCTGCGCGAGTTCACGCCGTCGCTGGTCTTGATGGATATGCAGATGCCCGGCATGGACGGCTACACCGTTGTGCGTGAGCTGCGCCAGCGGCCCGATCTGGCGACACTGCCGATCATTGCCGTGACGGCCAGCAGTATGCCCGGCGATCGTGAGCAGACGCTGGCGGCGGGCTGTACCGACTACGTTGCTAAGCCGATCAATCCCCGCGAGCTGCTAAAGCTGGTGGAATACTATCTGGGAGGAGGAAGCCGTGGCGAAGATTCTGATCGTTGATGATCAGCCTGATAACCTGTATGTTCTTGAGCGCTTGTTGAAGGGCCACGGCTATCAAGTGCTGAGCGCGGAAGACGGCAGGACGGCGATTCGCCATGCCGAGGAGCGCCAGCCGGATCTGATTCTGCTCGACGTGATGATGCCCGAGATGGACGGCTTCGAGGTGGTTCAGTGTTTGCGCGAATCGTCGACGACGCGCACGATCCCGGTGGTGCTGCTGACGGCCAACGCTCCCGACGAGCGGCTCAAGATCCAGGGCTTGAAGCTGGGCGCCGACGAGTATCTGACCCAGCCGATCAACAACAACGAGCTGCTGGCGCGCGTGCAGGCGCTGCTGCGCACGAAACAAACGCAGGATGAGCTGGTGGCGCGCAATACGCAGCTTTCGGCGCTGCTCGATATTGTGCAGGCCAGCACCAGCACGCTGGATCTGGCCGAGGTTGGTCGCCGGCTGATCGATCGCGCGCTGAATGCCTCGCACATGGATCTGGGCGGCATCTGGCTGCAAGAAGACGGCGCGCTGCTCTCGCTGGCGCAGCAGGGCTACCAGCCCGATGTGGCCGCTAATCGCCACGAGATTCGCCTGGCGGAAAGCCGGGTCAGCTCACGCGTGATCGAGAGCCAGGAAGTTGTCTACGGCTCGGCGGGTGAGCTGTCGGGCGTGGATGGCGAGCTGGCGCAGGGTGTGCAGACCGTGATCGTGCTGCCGCTGCTGCATCGCGGCAAGGCGCTGGGCGTGCTGCACTTGGGCACGAAACAGTTGCGCACGTTCACGCCCGAAGACCTGGTCTTTCTCAGCGCGATCGCCAACGCGGCGGCGGTTGCGGTCCAGAACGCGCGCCTGTTCGAAGAGGCCAATCGTCAGCGCGAGCAGCTCAAGCAGCTGGATCACGAGAAAGACGAGTTTATCTCGATCGTCTCGCACGAGCTGAAGAATCCGCTGGCCTCGATCAAAGGCTATGCCAGCCTGCTGCAACGCCGGGCGCGCAAAGACACGGCGCTTGAGTCGTCGGTCAAAGGTCTGGAGGTGATCGAGCAGCAGGTCAATCGCATGAGCACGCTGCTGGATCAGCTGCGCGACGTCTCGCAGATCGGCATGGATCGCTTTATGATCGAGGCCGAGCCGATCGATATTGTCGAGCTGACGCAGCGGATCGCGCTAGACATGCAGGCGACGACGACCAATCATCGCATCGAGCTGGACGTGCCCGAGACGCCGCTGATGACCGAGGCCGACGAGTTCCGTATGTCGCAGGTGCTCGGCAATCTGATCAGCAACGCGATCAAGTACAGTCCCAATGGCGGCCAGATCGATATTGCGGTTGCCCGCAGCGAAGATCCGCCGCACCGGCCGCTGGAATTGCCACGCGGCAACTGGGCCACGGTCGCGGTCACTGATCGCGGCATCGGTATTCCGGCCGATGTGCAGAGCCGCCTGTTCGAGCGCTTTTATCGCGCGCCCAACACCAAGGGCAAGATCAGCGGCATGGGCCTTGGCCTCTACATCACGCGCGAGATTATTCAGCGCCACGGCGGCTACATGTGGCTCGAAAGCCAGGAGGGCAAGGGCAGCACGTTTGGCGTGGCGCTACGGCTGATGACCGACTCTAGCACGCCTGTCGACGGCGAGGCTAAACTTGATGGTGCCACAGCATCAGTCGTCGAGTCGGCGTCCTAAGGAGAGTAGCATGTACCAGCTCCGGCTTGCGCATCTGTATCCTGAGCAGATGAATATCTACGGCGATCGCGGCAACATTTTGACGCTGACGCAGCGCTGCCGCTGGCGTGACATCACGCTCCAGGTCGACGCGATCAAGCCCGGCCAGCAGGTCGACTGGACGCTCTACGATCTGGCGTTTTTCGGCGGTGGCCAGGATAGCGGCCAGGCGCTGATCGCCGACGATTTTGTGAAGCGTCACGGTCCCGATCTCAAGGCCGCGATCGCCGATGGCCTGGTGACGCTGGCGATCTGCGGCGGCTACCAGATGCTGGGCGATTATTTTCTGACGCATACCGGCGAGAAGCTGCCCGGCATCGGCGCGATCGATGTGTACACGGTGGGCGGCGAGCAGCGGCTGATCGGCAATATCGCGATCGAGTGGACGGCAGCGCACGATCGCTCTCCGTCGACGCCGCGCACGCTGGTCGGCTTTGAAAATCACAGCGGCCGAACCTACACCGGCTCCGGCGTGCGACCGCTGGGCCGTGTGCTGCGCGGCTTCGGCAACAACGGCGAGGATGGCACTGAGGGCGCGGTCTATCAGAACACGCATGGCTGCTATATGCACGGCTCGCTGCTGCCCAAAAATCCGCACTTCGCCGATCATCTGCTCGGCCTGGCGCTTCAGCGTCGCTACGGCACGGCCCGCGCGCTCTCGCCGCTCAACGATACGCTGGAGACGCACGCGCATCAGGTGATGGTTGGCAGGTTGACGTAGGGAACAAAGGAACAAACGAACAAGGGAACAAACGGAGAACAAAGAACAGAGAACAGAGAACAGAGAACAAAGAACAAAGAACCAAACG
>DASWTQ010000527.1:0-9400 GCA_036402055.1 Herpetosiphonaceae bacterium | reverse complement strand
GGGTTTCACGCCCAGCCTTTCTGCTTTTGATGTTGCTGCCATGAGCGATCGTTCTAGATCTCGCGGCTTTCCAGCGGCGTGAGCGGCAGCGACGGCGGCATGTCCTTGCTCAGGCTGCGGGATCTTTGGCTTGGGGCTGTTTGCTCGCGGCGTGCCTGGTCGCGCGTATTCTTTTGCACAGTGATCGCCGCGAAGAGGCTGAGCACAAACGACATCCCGTAGAAGCCTTTTTCGCTCAAGGTCATCGTCGCGTTCCACAGGCCGACGACCAGCAGCAGAATGACCATCAGGATTGACGCCCAGCTCAGGCCAAGATAGATGCCTGTGACGGGAATGCCTTCGTCTTGATCGCGCACACTTTTTTGGATCGATACAGCCGCAAACAGGCCATACAGCAATACGGTGAGATAGTAGCCTTTTTCCGACAAAAGGATCTCGGCATTCCAGAGACCGATCAGATAGGCGGAGACACCGACGATCAGGGCCAGCCAGGATGCGCCAATGTAGGCGTTCGACGGTTGAGTTGCGGTAGGTTTCATACTAGTCTCCTGTAGACTTGGTGACCGATTACAATTGCTTTTATGCGCCGCGCTGTGCGGTGTAAGCATGACAATACCAGCTCACGTGCTGCCTAATCCAGGTGTTTAACTGTACAAAGCTGTAGAAATGAGCATACAGAGCGTGGAAGGTGACTCAATAGCAGATACCCGGCAGCGAAAACCATGCATCTTCTTGCGCGACGGGTTATAATTCGTCAAAATACTTAAGCCATGGATTCACAAGAGCAAATCATCCAACTCGGCAAATGTCTTGCGGCGGAGGCGAAGGCAGGCTACACAAACGCGGTCAAAGGCGGCCTCGACGCGTTTCTGGCTGTGTGGGCAGATCACGCGAACGGCGCGCTGGAGATTCCGGCGGTTCAGGCCGCGCTGGTCCGGCTGCGCGGCTATGCGACGCTCGACCCCGACGATCGCCAGTCGCGGCTCGACGAGTCGCTGGCACAGCTGCGCGCGCTTTTTGCCAAAGAGCGGGCTGCGACGACTGTTACCAAAGGTGGAAAGACGAAAACCAGCGCGGCAAAATCGGCCAAGCCCGCGCCACCACGCGAGCCGCTGACGCTTGAGTCGCCGCTGTCGGCAGTTCCCGGCATCGGGCCGTCGCTTTCCAAGGCGTTCGCCCGGCTGCGGGTGCGCACGATCGCCGATCTGCTCTACCATTTTCCGCATCGCTACGACGACTACTCATCGCGGACGACGATCGCCGAGCTGTCTGTAGGCGCGACCGAGACTGTGATCGGCGATATTGCCGAGGTCAAAAGCTTCAGCACGCGCAACAATCTTGGCGGCGTCAATCTCGTGCTCCAGGACGATACCGGCTCGCTCCAGATCACCTTTTTCGGCCAGAAGTGGCTGGTCAATCAGCTCAACCTCGGCGATCGGATTGTGGTCAGCGGCAAGGTGACAGCTTTCAACGGCCGGATTCAGATGAACTCGCCCAAGTGGGAGCCCTACCGCGAGGATGCGCTGATCCACGCCGGTCGTCTGGTGCCGGTTCATCCGCTGACCAAGGGCATGTACGAGCGCAACGTTCGCACCACGATCAAAAAGGTGATCGATCTGGCGGTGCCGCTGGTGCAGGAGTATCTGCCCGATGAGGTCCGCGAGCGCGCCAAGCTGATCCCGCTGGCCCAGGCATTGGCGCAGATCCACTTCCCCGACGATCAGAAGCGGCTGGCGCTGGCTCGCTACCGGCTGGGCTTCGACGAGTTCTTGTTTATTCAGCTCGGCGTCTTGCAGCGCAAGCAGCTCTGGCAGGGCGTGCCCGGCTACAAGCTCGATCTGCACCACGACGTACACGCCGATTTTCTCTCGCGGCTGCCCTTCCAGTTCACCGGCGCGCAGAACCGGGCGCTCGACGAGATCTTCGCCGATCTACAGCGTCCCGTGCCGATGGCGCGGCTGGTCCAGGGCGATGTCGGCTCGGGCAAGACTGTGGTGGCGGCGGCCGCGCTGCTTCAGGCCATCGCCAACGGGTTTCAGGGCGCGCTGATGGCGCCGACCGAGATTCTGGCCGAGCAGCACTACAAGGGCTTGAAGCGGATTTTGAGCCAGGTAAAGGTGCCGCGTGACGCCAAAGATCTGGCCGAGCACAGCAGCGAGTGGAAGCAGCGTATCGATCCTGAACAGCTTAAGCGCATGCAGGATTTGAAGCGGCTGCTCGGCATGAGCGACGAAGAAGATATGGATGGCGCGGGCGTGCGCGTCGCGCTGCTGACCGGCTCGCTCAAGGGCAAGGAGCGCCGGCGGGTCATGGAAAGCATCGCCAAGGGTGAGGTCGATCTGGCGATCGGCACGCACGCGCTGATCCAGGAGGGCTTGCAGTACAACAGTCTGGGCCTGGTCGTGATCGACGAGCAGCACCGCTTTGGCGTTGAGCAGCGCGAGCGACTCAAAAGTAAGGGCCACCATCCCCACCTGCTGGTCATGACCGCCACGCCGATCCCGCGTACGCTGGCGCTGTCGATCTACGGCGATCTTGACGCCTCGGTCATCGACGAGCGACCGCCGGGCCGCCAGCCGATCAAGACCAGATGGATTCGCAAGGCCGAGGTCGCCAAAGCGCACAAACATATCCGCAAAGAGATCGCGACCGGTCGCCAGGCGTTTGTGATCTGCCCGCTGGTCGAGGAGAGCGATAAGCTGGAGCTTGACTCGGCGGTCGAGACGCAGGAATATTTGCAGCACGAGGTTTTTCCCGATCTGCGCGTCGGCCTGGTACACGGGCGCATGAGCCAGCTAGAGAAAGATGCGACCATGACGGCGTTTCGTGATCGCGAGTTCGATGTGCTGGTCGCGACGGCGGTAGTCGAGGTCGGCATCGACGTGCCTAACGCGACGACGATTCTGATCCTGGGTGCTGAGCGCTTCGGCCTGGCGCAGCTGCACCAGTTCCGTGGTCGCGTCGGTCGTGGCGAGCACCAGTCGTTCTGTATCGTCGTGTCGGATGTCGACAACGAGGTTACGGAGCAGCGGCTGCGGGCGCTGGAAGAAAGCGAGGACGGCTTTGTGCTGGCCGATGTCGACCTGAAGCTGCGCGGCCCCGGCGAGTTCTTTGGCCGTCGCCAGAGCGGCACGCCCGATCTCAAGATGGCGCAGCTCGGAGATACCCGGCTGCTGCACGCGGCCCGGCTAGAGGCGGAACGAATCTTGCTGCAAGATCGGCACCTTGAACAGCCGGCGCATACCTTGCTGAAGCAGAAGGTCGAGCAATTCTGGGCCAATGCCGGCGATGCCAGTTAACATAACAGCGCCTTTGCCAATGCCTTTCCCCTGTCCCTGTCCTTCATGAGGCGCAGCCCGGCGCTCTGTTCCGGCAGAACGTTGGCGAATCGACAGCTCAAGCTACAAGTATCTACTCTCGTGCCGTGCGCTTGCGACGCGGTGATTGGATCATCAAAAATAGTCGCGGAGACCGCCCACTTAAGGCGGCGACGGAAGCGCCCCTCCGAACGGTGACTATATGTGTCCCACAAGGACAGTACAATGAAGCTATGAAACTGATCGCCCAGCTCAAATTGCACCCGACGCCCGACCAGCACGTGGCACTGTTGCAAACGCTGGAAGTGGCAAACGCCGCGTGTAACGCCATGAGCGAAACGGCCTGGCAGACGCAGACCTTTCGGCACTTCGATCTGCACAAACTGTGTTACGAGTCGAGCCGCGCAGCGTTTGGGTTGTCGGCCCAACTCACAGTTCGCTGCCTGAGCAAAGTGGCGGATGCCTACAAGCTGGATCGTAAGGTGCAGCGTGCATTCAGGCCGCACGGCTCGATTGCCTATGACGATCGCATCCTGAGTTGGAATTTGCACGAGCCGTCCGTGTCGATTTGGACGGTCAATGGCAGACAGTCCATGCCGTTTGTGGCGGGTGCGCGACAGATGGACCTGCTCCGTACACGCAAAGGTGAAACCGATCTGGCCTATGTCAAGGGCGCGTTCTACCTGCTGGCCGTCTGCGACGTGGAAGAACCGACGCTGTTGGACGTGGACGGCACGTTGGGGGTGGATCTGGGTGTCACCAACATTGCCGTGGACAGCGACGGCACCACCTATAGCGGCAAGGTAGTCAAGGGTGTGCGCTATCGCCACCGTCGCCTGCGCACCAAACTGCAAATGAAAGGTACGTTGGGAGCGCGGCGCCGCCTGCGTCATCTTGCAGGGCAGGAACGCCGATTTGCCAGGCATACGAACCATGTGGTCGCCAAACGGTTAGTACAGGCTGCCGAACGCACGAAGCGTCAGATTGCGCTGGAAGATTTGAAGCACATTCAGACGCGGGTGAGGGCTAGGAAGCAGCAGCGTCCTGTATTGAAGTCGTGGGCGTTTGCTCAACTGCAACACTTCGTGCGGTATAAGGCACGGTTGTGTGGTGTACCGGTGCATCTAGTTGATCCTCACAATACGTCGCGAACGTGTCCGGCCTGTGGGCATTGCGCCAAAGAAAACCGCAAAACCCAATCCCACTTCCTCTGCACATTCTGTGGCTACGCTGGCAACGCAGATGTGATCGCTGCGATCAACATTGGTCGCAGGGCGCTTGTAAGCGCGCTGTACTGCTCGGATGCCTCGCCCGCGTGTGGGGTAGCGCCAGAGCAAAGCCGTCTCCTGTAGGGGACGGTAGCTTACATTTTCTCAGCCGTGTGCTGTGGCGGTACACGACATCTCACAAAGGACTCTGTTATGCCGCGCCAACATTACGATCTGCAACTTCGTGAGCTGCAAGACGATCTGCTGCGACTAGCCAGCAAGGTCGAGTCATCGATCGGGCGAGCCGTCAACGCGCTGAAAACGCAGGATGTCGCCGAGGCGCGCAGTGTGATCGCCGACGACGACGCGATCGATCGCGCACAGTATGCGCTTGAGGACAAAGCGCTCAATCTGATCGCCCGCCAGGCTCCGATCGCCGCCGATCTGCGCCTGATTAGCGCGGTAATCTCCATCGCCAGCGAGCTGGAGCGCATGGGAGATTACGCAGAAGGAATCGCCGAGATCACGATCCGTGGTGCGAACGAGCCGCTGCTCGCGCCGCTGGTCGATATTCCACGTATGGCCGAGGCAGCACAGCGGATGCTGCGTGAGGCGCTGGATGCGTTCGTCAATCGCGACGCGCAGACGGCGCGGCGGCTGGCCCAGGATGACGACGAGGTCGATCGGCTGACGACAGTGGTCCAGAACGAGCTGCTCAAGGTCATGATCGAAAACCCCAGCAATACCGAGCGCGCGCTGCATCTGATGTTTGTCGCGCATAATCTGGAACGTGTCGCAGACCGGGCTACCAATATCGCCGAGCGCCTGATCTTTCTGGTGACCGGCGAGATCGTCGATCTTAATGATTAGCCGATGCTTGATGCAAGATACTGCTGCACGATGAGGTGCAATTCCCAGTCGTAACCTGTATCCTGCATCCTGCATCCTGCATCGGTGGTGAGATGAACCGGCAATATTTTCAAGACCAACTCGACCGGCTAATGTCCGATACGCTAGCACTGGGTAGCCGCGTCGAAGAAGCTCTGGCGCAGGCGCTGCAAGCGGTGAAGGTCAATGATCTGGATGCCATGCAGCGCATCGTCAACGACGATAAGCATATTAACGCGGCTGCTCAGGCGCTGCACGAGCGCTGCCTGACGCTGATCGCGCGCCAGCAGCCGATGGCCGGCGATCTTCGCGAGATCAGCGTGGTGCTGAGCCTGCTTCCCGAGCTGGAGCGCATGGCCGATCATGCCGCGACCTGCTGCAAGATCGGGCGGCGCATGAACGAGGAGCCCGGCTTCGTGCCGCTCCAGGCGATGGGCGGCATCTTCCCTGAGGCGATCCCGGAGATGGGCGAGCGCGTGCTGCGCCTGCTCCACTGCGGCCTGGATGCGCTGGCTCGGCGTGACGCTGCCTACGCCGAGCAGATCTGCCACGACGACGACGCCGTCGATCATCTGTATCGCCGGCTGTTTCGCGAGACGATCAACCTGGCGCGTACGCAGCCCGAGTACAGCGACGAGGCGATCCACCTGCTGACGCTGGCGCACAACCTTGAGCGCATCGGCGACCGCGTGACGAACCTGGCCGAGCAGGTGATCTTTTTGCTGCGCGGCGAGATCGTCGAGCTGAATTCGTAGGGAACGAAAGAACCTAGAACCTAGAACCCAGAACCTAGGGAACAAACGAGAGAACAAACGAACAAGGGAACAAACGAACAAAGAACAACGCGAGTACCGAACCTTCCCCTCTCCTATCGCAACCGAGGCAGAAGCCTGCCGAGGTTTGGGGAAGGGGAGTCGCCGCAGCGACGGGGTGAGGGCCTGGTTCCATAATCGCGAGTATAATGAAAGGCATGTAGAGAGGCTTACCAGATGCGTAGTCCCATGTTCGATCAACTGCGACGAATTCGATTTACCGAGCTACAGCTGCTGATCACGGCGCTGCTCTTTTTTGCCAGCGGCTACCTGCTCGCGTCGCTGTCCGGCCTCGGCTCAGATCAGCAGCAGACTGCGAGCGATCTGCTTGGGCTGCTCTGGCCTTCCAGCCTGCCGATTCTGCTCTTTGTGCTGATCAGCTTCATTCTCAGCTGGCGTTTGCCGCGTGCCGATCAGCTGATCTTGCCGCTGGTGGCGGTGCTGGCTGGCGTCGGCCTGTTGTGGAACGCCCGCCTGCAAGACAGCTACGACGTCCTGTACGGCCCCGATTACTACGGCAACATCGCGTCGAAGCAGGCGGCGTTTGTGCTGGCTGGCGCGCTGCTGCTGCTGGGCATGGCGCTGGCGCCGCTGGATCGGATCTTTATCCGGCTTCAGCGTATGTCGTTTATGGACTGGCTCAAGAATCACCGCTGGATCTGGATTATGCTGGGCCTGGCGCTGGTCGCGATTACGCTGGTGGCGGGCGAGGGTCCTGAGGGCCAGGATCAGCGGCTGTGGATCGATCTCGGCCCGTTCAATCTTCAGCCTTCCGAGCTGCTCAAGGTGATCCTGGTGATCTTTCTGGCCTCGTACCTGGACGAGCATCGCGAGGTGATGAACGAGGTGCCGTTCCGCATCGGGCGGCTGCGCCTGCCACCGCTGCCGTATCTGCTGCCGATGGTCGGCATGTGGGGCCTGACGATGGGCATCATCATCATCCAGCGCGATCTTGGCGCGGCGCTGCTGCTCTTCACGCTCTTTCTGTCGATGCTCTACGTGGCGACCAACAAGGGGTGGTATGTGGTGACCGGCCTTGGCGCGTTCGCGGCGGGCGCGTTTGTGCTCAACCGGGCGATCTCGCGTGTCGCCGAGCGTGTGCAGCTCTGGCTCGATCCCTGGTCGATGGCGAACGGCTACCAGCCAGTCCAGAGCGCGTATGCGATCTCAGCCGGCGGCGTCTTCGGAACCGGGCTGGGCCAGGGATTGCCCGGCTATATTCCGGCCGCACATACAGATTACGCGTTTGCCGGTTTGTCCGAGGAGCTAGGCATCGCGGGCGCAATCGGCCTGCTGATCGTGTATATGCTGCTGATGTACCGGGGCTATCACATCGCGCTGTCGATCAACAGCCGCTTCCGTGGCTTCGAGCAGCTGATGGCGATCGGCCTGACCTCGATCCTGGCGATTCAGACGTTTATCATCGTCGGCGGCAACCTGCGCGTCATTCCGCTAACCGGTATCACGCTGCCGTTCATCTCGTACGGCGGCTCGTCGGTGTTGATCAACTTCTTGATCATCGGACTGCTGCTGCGGATCTCGGCTAACGCGGCGCGAACCTGAGCGATGGGCGTCGTTTATGACGCCCAAAAATCCTCAAGCTCATGCTTTTGTGAGCGCATCCGCTTTGTGGGCGGCGCGCTTGCCCTCGCCGGTCTCCACGATGTAGCGCGGATCATCCTTCGACGCATTGTAGTCGAAATCTTCGATGCTGCCGTCTTCCGTGGCGACCTTCACGATCTTGCCCTCGGCCGTGCCGCCGTGGCTCTTCCAGGTCACCCGATCGCCGACGTTGAATGTGTGCTCCGCCATCGCTCACTCCTTCCGCAGTCGCGTCACGCATCGGGAAGGCGTGCGCAGCGTGTGCTACTTGGGCGCCGATCTTTGCAAACGCCGTGCCCAAGCCTGCGTAGCTCAGGCAAACATGCGGTAGTTGATGAACGGAAACGGATTATCAAGCTGGGCGATCTCCTGGAGATAGCGTTCGGCGTCGGGTGACGGCTCCTCGCTCTCGGTGTAGCGGATCAGCTGCTCGAAGCGGGCAAGATGCTCGTCGAAGCGCTGCTGGGCGTAATCCTGCGCCGCGCCCGTCGCGATCAGCGCCACCCAATCGCTGCTCTCGGCCAGCAGCAGCTCGCGCGCAGCCTGACACAGCAGCGCTTCTGCCAGGCCGTTGGCGGTCGGGAGGCGCTTCACCAGCGCGGCAAAGCTGCTGGTCGCCTGCTTCAAGCGCTCCTGGAGCGACGCGACCAGCGGATCGTCGAACAGCGGATTGGGCTCGAATGGCATCGCCGCCGCGTCGATCTCGGGCAGCGTGTTGTAGCTCTGGTTGAGCGTGACCAGCCGAATATCCTCGGCGTCGATCAAACGCGTGACCACGCTTTGCAGCCAGCGAACGCCTTCGAACCACCAGTGGCCGAACAGCTCGGCGTCGAAGGCTACCACGACCGTCGGCGGGCTGTCGGTGGCGGGCGCAGCGTGCAGCCGCTCCCGGATCGCGCGCACGAAATGGGCGGCGTGCTGCTCCATGCGGCTAAATGCCAGGTAAGGATCGTACCAGTCCTTGTCTTCGTTCTGCACGTCGGTGCCGGTCACACGCCAGTAGGAAAGGCCGGACACCGGATGATCCCGGTAGAACTCGCGGTACAGGCCATCGCCGGGATAGCCGATGCCGGGTGCCAGCACATGCTCGGCCAGCTGCCGATCCGAGTGAACGATCGGCAACGTGTTGCGCTGCCGAACAATTCCCGTACGATCCCATGGCCCGGCCACGGCATAGCGCAGACCAAGCTCGCGCATATAGTTCTGCGTCGCCGGGAGACCGCCGCCGGGCAGCCACACGCCTACCGGACGCTGCCCAAGATGGCGCAGCACGACCAGCGCGCCGGCCTCGAACTGGGCGCGCAGCTCGCGTGGTGAGAGCGGCGGCAGATAGGCGTAGGTCGCAGGAGCCAGCAAAATCTCGGTGGACTCACGGATCAGGGAGCGGATCGCCGCCGTGAGATTTCGCCCGAAGCGCTCGACGAAGTTGTGCTCGATCACATCGATCCAGTCGATGTAGAAGCGCGCCAGGTACGTGCCGTGGCTGTTGCCCTCGGCTTCGAACGCCGCCAGATCCGTCTTCGCTCGCCGCCGCATGTCCTCAAGCCAGAGCACAAAGTTGTTGCAGATCACG